>DASZSI010000113.1:0-8457 GCA_035548775.1 Hyphomonadaceae bacterium | reverse complement strand
GCACAGCCTTGCCGTCGATGACGATGGAGACGCCGTTGTCCTCCACCCGCTCGTCCAGTGGATCGGGCGCATCGGCGTAGGACATGACGTATTCCATGCCCGCGCAGCCGGCGTTCTTGACGCCCACGCGCAGGAGGCCAGCGCCCTTCTCGGCCATAAGCTCGCGCACCTGCGCCGCTGCGGCGTCAGTCAGGGTCACAACCTTGGGGCGAGGACGTCTGGCCATGGGACTTAGATGAGGATGCCTCTAAAGCCTTACAACATGTTGAGCTGGAGCCGGGCCTCGTCGCTCATGCGCGAGGGGTCCCATGGCGGGTCGAAAACGATGGTGGCCTTGGCGGATTTGACGCCTTCCACCTTGCGGGCGGCATCCTCGACCCAGCCGGGCATTTCGCCGGCGACGGGACAGGCAGGCGCGGTCAGCGTCATCTCGATATCGACATGGCGGTCGTCGTTGATGTCGACCTTGTAGATGAGGCCCAGCTCGTAGATGTCGACCGGGATTTCGGGGTCGTAAACCTTCTTCAGCTCCTGGATCAGGTTGTCCGTGATCCGGTCGAGTTCCTCCTGCGGAATAGCCGACGGCTTTTCCTCGCCTGCTGCGGCGGGAGTCTCGGAAAGCTGATGTTTCAGGTCGTCAGCCATAACCCACTCTATGACAGCATCAATCTGGCTTTGGAAAGCGCCTCTACGAACACGTCGATTTCATCGGCCGTATTGTAGATCCCAAAGCTCGCCCTGGCTGTAGCGCTAACTCCTAAATGGGACATCAGCGGCTGGGCGCAATGATGGCCGGCGCGAATCGCCACTCCGTGCCGGTCGAGGATTTGCGCGATGTCGTGGGGGTGCATCCCCTTGATGGAAAAGGACAGAACCGGGCCCTTGCCCGGCGCGGTTCCGTGAATGGTTAAGCCGTTGACACCCCTCAGCGCCTCCGTGGCCCGGACCAGCAACGCATGTTTGTGCGCATTGGCCGCAGGACGGTCGAGCGCCGTGAACCAGTCGACCGCAGCCCCCAGGCCGATGGCTTCCACGATGGGCGGCGTTCCCGCCTCGAACCGGTGCGGCGGCGCGTTGTAGGTGACCTTGTCGCGCGTCACTGTCTCGATCATTTCGCCGCCGCCCTCGAATGGCGGCAGGGCTTCCAGCTTGTCGCGCTTGCCGTAGAGCACGCCGATGCCGGTGGGACCGTAGAGCTTGTGGCCGGTGAAGGCGTAGTAGTCGCAGCCCAGCGCCTGCACATCGATTATCATGTTGACCGCGCCCTGGCAGCCGTCCACCAGCACGTCGGCGCCCACGCCATGCGCAAGTTCGATCGCGCGCTTCATGTCCGGCGCGGTGCCCAGCACGTTGGACATCTGCGTCAGCGCCAGCAGCTTCGTCTTGTTCGACAGCTGCTTTTCAAGGCTCGCCATGTCGAGCGAGCCATCGGGCAGAAGCTCGATCCACTTCAGCACCGCGCCCTTACGCTCGCGCAGGAAATTCCACGGTACGATGTTGGAGTGGTGCTCCATGACGGACAATGCGATCTCGTCGCCCGGCTTGATCTTTTGCCCAATACCGTTGGCGACGATGTTGATCGCCTGCGTGCCGCCCTTGGTGAAGACGATCTCGTCAGCGGAGGCCGCATTGATGAAGTGCTGCGCAGCCTTGCGCGCGGCCTCGTAGGCTTCGGTCGTCTCGTTCGCCAGAGTGTGCAGGCCGCGGTGGACGTTGGCGTAGCTGCCGCGCATCACATCGGCCATCGCCTCGATCACCGCGACCGGCTTCTGCGCCGAGGCAGCGTTGTCGAAATAGACCAGCGGCTTGCCGTGGACCTGCCGGCCCAGGATGGGGAACTGCTTGCGGATGGCGAGAACGTCGAAGGTCATGCCGCCCCCAGCCATGCATCGATGCGCTGCTCAACCTCGCCGCGCACGGCTTCGTCGAGCCAGTCCGGCAGAGCCTCGATCAGGAAGGCGCGGGTAATCATCGCGCGCGCTTCGATCTCGGGAATGCCTCTCTGGCGCAGGTAGAAGATGGCGTTCTCGTCGAGCTGGCCAGCCGTATTGCCGTGCGAGCACTGCACGTCGTCGGCATAGATTTCGAGTTCGGGCTTGGCGAAGATTTCCGCGCCCTCTTCCAGCAGCAGAGCGTTGTGCTCCATCTGCGCGTCGGTTTTCTGCGCCACGCGCTCAACCTTGAAGCGTCCTTGGAACACGCCTCGTCCGCCCTTGCGAGCAACGCCGCGCACAAGCTGACGCACCTCCGCGTCCTCGGCGTTGAGGATCACCTGGCTGGTGAGATCGGCATGGCGCCTAGCCGCCGCGAGATAGACGCCGCTAAGTTCGACCTTCGCGCCCGCGCCGGCGATATCGACTTCGGTCTCGACGCGCGAGAGTTTCGCACCCTCCGTCAGCACGAATTGGCGGTAGGTGGCGCCGGTTCCGAGACGGACGCGGTTCAGCGCGATTCGGCTGGCTGAACTGTCCTCGAAAATGAGGACAAGCGATAACTCGGCGCCCGGCGCCAAATCGATAAGCGCTGCCCCGGTCTGCAGATGCTCTGTCTTGCGAATGTGCTGAACGACAACACCGGCCTGACCCGGATTCAGCACGATCCGCGCACCAGTTCCTCGCGAACGACTGTCTATCTGCAACGGAGCGCCGCCGCCATACTCCCAAGCGTCGTCCGCCAAACCAAGCGCCAAAGCGGCAACCGTATCCGACGGTCGGAAGGCAGCGAGCAGACCTTCAAGACTGAAATCGACGCCGGTGGTTATATCCGGTCGGACCCAGGGCGGTCCAGCATCCTCAAGCGCGCGTCTGAGAGGCGTCCATCGCCACCCCTCCGTCCGTCGCGTCGGCAGGCCGAACTCCGCGATACGGTCCTCGGCGATCGCGCTTACCTCGCTGCCGTTCTGAGCAAGGTGACCAACTGCTGCTTCGACTTCCGGGCTTGCGGCGGCCATCACCGCGCTCCTGTCACGCTGTCGTATCCCGACTTCTCCAGCTCCAGCGCCAGCTCCGGGCCGCCCGACTTCACGATGCGGCCGGCGGAGAGGACGTGGACCTTGTCCGATTTGATGTAGTCGAGCAGGCGCTGGTAGTGCGTGATCACCAGCATGGCGCGGTCTTTCCCGCGCAGCGCGTTGACGCCTTCGGCGACGACTTTCAGCGCGTCGATATCGAGGCCCGAATCCGTCTCGTCGAGGATCATGAAGCGCGGCGCGAGCATCAGCATCTGGTAGATCTCGAGCCGCTTCTTCTCGCCGCCGGAGAAGCCCACGTTCAGCGGACGCTTCAACATCTCGGGATCGATCTTCAGTTTCTGCGCGGCCGCTTTCGAGGCGCGCAGAAAATCGGGCGCTGAGATTTCTGGCTCGCCGCGCGCCTTGCGCTGGGCGTTCATGGCGGCGCGGACGAACGTCATCACCGGAACGCCGGCGATCTCGAGCGGGTACTGGAAGGAGAGGAACAGGCCCTTCGCCGCGCGCTCCTCCGGCGGCAGGGACAACAGGTCCGCGCCATCGAAGGTCGCGGAGCCTTCGGTCACTTCGTAACCGTTCCGGCCCGTGAGCACGTAGGACAGGGTCGACTTGCCGGAACCGTTGGGCCCCATCACGGCATGCACCTCTCCCGCCGGTACGCTGAGCGAAACCCCTTTCAGGATTTCGCGTGCAGGCCCGTCTTCGGGGGTCACGCGCGCGTGGAGGTTCTTGAGTTCGAGCATCAACTGCCTGTTATTCTCGCCTTAGTTTCGGGGCTTTGGCGGCGTCCCGGGCCCCATAGATAGGGCCGGAAACCCGCCTCCGCGAGGCTGGCGGTTCTTTCGGCTTGGCGGCCCGGAAAGTCCAGAGCCTGCTGCTCAATCCTGCCTGCCGGAATCCTATTTGAATGCGTTCGCGACCACCGGCTCGGCGCAGAAGGCCTTTTCGGCAGCCTTTGGGTCCATGCCGATGGAAGCCAGCCCCCCGTCGTCCATGACGGTACAGGAGGTTCCCGTGATCTTGTCCGGCTCGCCCTTGGCGACGATGTCGGCGGTCAGGATGGGCTTCAGCTCCACTGGAGTGAGCTTGAAGAACGAGACCTCCCACTCGTTGGCGGCCGAGCGGGCCGGCACGGCGATATAGCCGCTGTCGGTCTTCTTGATCTCCACGCCGTTGGGCTCGCCGATGCGGATGAAGGCCTTGCCGTCGTCCATCTGGCGCCAGATCGCCCAGCTGGTGTTGGCGTTGCCGGTCTCGAGTGGAAGCTGGACGTCCTGCCTGCCGTCGCCATCGATATCGATCAGCGAAGGCGCGGCGAAGGTGTTGCCCATCGTCTCGGTGATCGTCTGCAGAGTGGCGTCGCCGGGGCTGACGACCTGGACGGTGATCTTGGTCGCGTCGTCCTCGGCCGGCGCATAGCGCGCCTCTATGGCGAAGCCGGACTTGTCGGTGAACTGCAGGCGGCAATCGGGATGCTTCAAGCCATCCGGGCCCTTGTCCTCGGTTTCGACTTTTGAGCAGTCCGGCAGCGGCATGCGCTTCTCGGCTGGCGCGCTTGCGCTGCTGGCCATAGCGCCATCGGCCGACGGCGCCTTCGAACAGGCGACCAGGCCGAACGTGGCGATCGCGAGCGATGCAATCAGTCTGCGTTTCATGGTTCGCGCCCCGGCGAGCTTGGAGACCACCCTCAGGCGGGCGGCAGCCCGTCCCTTATACGCTTTTTCTCGGCGCGGTAGTCATCGATGCTGCGTTGCGGATCGGTAAGACTTCGGATCAGCAGGATGCCGCCAAGTACGGGCGCCAGCACCAGGACGGCCAGCGCGACGTAAATCGCCCAGTCCGGCAATGCGATCATCAGAGGCGCCGCAAGAAGCATCAGCAGGATCGGCACAAGCACCGTGCCCAGTAGCAGGGCCGAGCCCTTCCAGCTCACGGGATAGGCAAAGCGAGCAATGTCGGCCCTGGTCAGCTCGGCCGGGCGCACCGGAAGGGCAAACCAGTACTTGCGATCAGTCCCACTCAAATCGCGACTGCCAGATAAAGGTAAAGGTCGGTCCGCACCTTGGCCGGATCGTCATACATATCGCCATAGACTTCCAGCGACATCCAGATGCGCTTCAATGACTTCGCCTTAACCTCGGCATGGAGCACGTCGTAGGTTGTGCGCATCCTGGCGTAGTCGCCCCAATGCGTCGCCGTGATGACGCGGCCGCCGGGAATGTGTGCGGGCTTCACATCAGGATCAGCGCCGCCGGGCTGTCGATCCAGTACGCCGATGGTGAGCTGGGCGCCCTCCTTTGTCTCGTTGGAATAGAGAACGAAGTTGTGGCCGTGCCCCGGCACGAGCGCGCCGGGCGCATAGAGCCGGTCGAACACCCTGCCGATCGTCGGCACCAACTCCGTCCATTTCGCAAACACCTCGATGCCGGCGCCGGACTGCGGGGCGAGATCGATGATGCGAACGTCCGTCACCCCACACTCCCCTCAAGGCTAACCTCAAGCAGCTTCTGCGCTTCGACGGCGAACTCCATCGGGAGTTTCTGCAGGACGTCGCGGACGAAGCCGTTGACAAGGAGGGCTACGGCTTCCTCTTCGCCGAGGCCACGCTGGCGGGCGTAGAAGAGCTGGTCGTCGGAGAGCTTGGTGGTGGTGGCTTCGTGCTCCAGCTGCGCGTCGGCGCGGCGGTTCTCGACATAGGGCACGGTGTGCGCCCCGGCGTCGTGGCCGATCAGCAGACTGTCGCACTGCGTGAAGTTGCGAGCCTTCGCGGCGCGCGGGTGGACTGACACGAGGCCGCGATAGGTGTTGTTCGATTTGCCGGCCGAGATGCCCTTCGAGATGATGCGCGAGCGGGTGTTCTTGCCGAGGTGGATCATCTTGGTGCCGGTGTCGGCCTGCTGCTTCCCGTTCGTCACCGCGATCGAATAGAATTCACCCGACGAGTCATCGCCGCGCAGGATGCAGCTGGGATATTTCCACGTAATGGCGGAGCCGGTCTCGACCTGCGTCCAGGAGATGCGCGAGCGGGGCCCACGGCAGTCGCCGCGCTTGGTGACGAAGTTGTAGATGCCGCCCTTGCCCTCGGCATCGCCCGGCCACCAGTTCTGCACGGTCGAGTACTTGATCTCGGCATCGGCCAGCGCCACGAGCTCCACCACAGCGGCGTGCAGCTGGTTCTCGTCGCGCATCGGCGCGGTGCAGCCTTCAAGGTACGAAACGTAGCTGCCCTCGTCCGCGATGATCAGCGTGCGCTCGAACTGGCCCGTGCCCTTCGCGTTCATGCGGAAATAGGTCGACAGCTCCATCGGGCAGCGCACGCCCTTGGGCACGTAGACGAACGTGCCATCGGAGAAGACCGCCGAGTTGAGCGTGGCGAAAAAGTTGTCCGTCGTCGGCACCACGCTGCCGAGATACTGCTTCACCAGGTCCGGATGCTCGCGGATAGCTTCCGAGATCGACATGAAGATGACGCCGGCCTTGGCGAGCTCCGCTTTGAACGTCGTCGCCACGGAGACGCTGTCGAACACCGCATCGACCGCCACGCGAGGCGCCGCCTGCTGTTCTTCAGCCACGCGCGCCTCGATCGCAACTTCAGCGGCGCCTTCGACGCCGAGCAGCGTCGCCTGTTCCTTCAGCGGAATGCCAAGCTTGGCGTAGGTGTCGAGAATTTCCTGCGGCACATCGTCGAGCGACTTGTACTTCGCCCCGCCCTTCGGCGCCGCGTAGTAGTGCGCGTTCTGGTAGTCGATGGCCGGATAATGGATCATCGCCCAGGTCGGCTCTTCCATCCCCTTCCAGCGCTCGAAGGCTTCCAGGCGCCACTCCAACATCCAGGCCGGCTCGTCCTTCTTGCCGGAGATGTAGCGAACGATGTCCTCGTTGAGCCCCTTGGGCGCGAGCTCTTGCTCGATATCGGTCACGAAGCCTTCGGCGTACTTATCCGCCTCGAGCGCACGCGCAGCGTCGACCGTCTCGCGGTCGATGCCTTCACGGACGAGGGTTTCCTTGCCTTCAGACATTACGCACTCACCAGTTGCGGCCGCGCCCGCGCCGCCATCTTGATCCATGCCTCGGCCAGCGCGTCGAAATCTTCCGGACGGCTCGCCCAGCCGAAGCTGACGCGGATGGCCGACTTCGCCTCGGCCTCGCTGAATCCCATCGCAGTCAGCACGCGGCTGGGCTTCACCTTGCCAGACGAACAAGCCGAACCGGCGCTCACCGCAAAGCCGGCCAGATCCAGACCCATTACTTGGGTCTCGGACGCCAGCCCTTCAACGCCGAAACAGGAAACGCCCGCCACTCGGGGCGCGGCCTTACCGTAAATCGCCAGACCGGGCGCGGAAGCCTTGAGCTTGGCCTCCATCCGGTCGCGATGCTGGGCCAGCGCCTGATACTTCGGCAGGTCACGCAGCGACGCTTCCACGGCAGCGCCGAAGCCCGCGACGCCAGCAACGTTTTCCGTGCCTGCCCGCCGGCCGAATTCCTGTCCGCCGCCCTTCTGGATGCTGACGAAAGGTGCGTTGGGCTTCACATAGGTCGCGCCCATGCCCTGCGGTCCACCGATCTTGTGGGCGGAGAGCGAAAGGTAGTCGACATCGAGATCGATGACGGAGACTTCGATCTTGCCCAGCCCCTGAATCGCGTCGCAATGGATCAATCCGCCGGCCGCATGAACGATTTCCGCCGCCTCGGCGACCGGCTGGATAACGCCGGTTTCGTTGTTGACCAGCATCAGGGAGACAAGCGGGCGATAGCCCTGCTTCCGAAGCGACGTTACGTGCGTCCGGAGCCAGTCGAGATCGACCACGCCGGACGAACCAACCGGCCAATGGTCCCGGCTGGTAACCAGACTGGCTACTGCATCGTGTTCGATAGCGGAGGCGACAAGCACTGCATCACCGGTCGCCTGGAGGGCGCCGCGCAGCGCCACGGCCACAGCCTCCGTCCCTCCGCTGACAAAGGCGATGTCATCCCGGCAGGCGCCGATGGCGGCGGCGACCGTCTCGCGCGCGCCTTCCACCAACGCCCTGGCCTTGCGCCCCTCGGCGTGGACGGAGGATGGGTTGCCGGTTGAATCCAATGCGAAAACCACCGCCTCCTTCGCCTCGGGGCGAAGGGGGGCGGTGGCGTTGTAGTCGCAGTAAATCCTTGGTCCGGGGCTCATGCCCCGGGCTATTACGCCAATTTGGCCTGGGCTGACAGGCCGTTAGGCTTGCCAGGCTCGGCGTGATCGTTGGCGGCCGTGGTCAGCTTGCCCGACATCACATCCGCCACTGAAACGCCTTCCAGGAAGTCCCGGATATGGCCGTCCAGGGCCGACCAGAGGCCTGCCGTCGCGCCGCTCATCTTCGGCCAGTCGCGGTCGCCATTGCTGGCGCCGCCATTGCCGTTGGCCGTTTCCTCGACCGCCCGGAACACCTCCCCGATCGAGATATCGACCGCCGGGCGCTGCAACCTGTAGCCGCCGCCCGGGCCACGGGAGGAAACCA
>DASZSI010000112.1:0-3546 GCA_035548775.1 Hyphomonadaceae bacterium | reverse complement strand
GCTCAGGCCGCTAATCGGCGTATATCAGCAGGATTCATCGTCGAAGCCGCCACCGACCCCATCACGCCCCGCGCGCCCGCCGTCTACCTGTTGCTTGACAACCTTCCAGTCATATCAACGAATTGGCGTTCTGCTGCGCGGAGCCAATTGAGCGGGCATCCTTGATGCTATCGCATCCGTTCTCTCAGAGCGAGTCATAATTCGGCCAAGGCGCCACCGCGACAGCAGCAACGCCTTGGTTAGCTTGCCGGCGGATCAAAGATTCCGACCGCATTCAAGATCGCTTCTGGCGAGGCTTCGACCGTGACCTCACGAAGCGCGAAGCGTTCGGCTGCGATTCGGCATGTCGCGGAAAGCGGTTCTGGGCGCACGACCTTGCCCTGAATAACCTCGACGGGCAGAAGGACGCCAACGACATCGTGCGTCACTCCCGGATGGATAAAGGTCGCGGCGTCGCCAACGAATCGCCGGGTTGAGCCCTCACTCGCAACGGGTGCCATGGGGAGCCCTACTTGACCGTTGCCATCCAAGCCCCCTGGCCAGATTACATAGCGTCCGTTGGGCGAGACCTCGAGCAGCGGGGCGCGCGCTGAAACTCTTCCTGAGTTGTAGAGCGAGACGATAGCGACACAATTGTGCACCGATCTACCCGGTCCACCAGTGCCGCCGCGCTCCCGCAGCCTCATCCGAACCTCGAGGTGCGGGGCGACCTCACGCGACAGAATATCCTTAATCTCGAACTCTTCCATCCGGCGAAAGGACGACCCAGCCCGGCGGAAATAGCGGTCCTCGCCAGCGCGGGCCATATGGGGCGCGAACTCGCTCCGCGGTGAGAGAGTTACAACAACGTCGCCGCTCGACGTTGCAATCACCCTATGTCGGACGCCGGCCAGAGTTGGTGACGAACTCGATGCAACAATCTCATTGAGGTGACCGGTGAATGCACGGGCGTCTTTGAACCCTTCGATTGCGGCCGCGCGGTCCACGCCTTCGACGCGTTCGGTGCGAACACCCCAGACGATCAGACCACCGTCCGAGTTGGCAAAGCCGGTCAGGCCAATTGCAAAGTCGCGACGCTGCTGCCGTTCAAGACGCTCCGACGGGCACGACTTGAAGTCCAAGTAAAGGTGCTCTTCCTGGCCCTCGCGAATCCATGCCTCAACCGTGGCGGCATCGATCGTTTCGAAGTCGGCTGGAGTTGCCACGGCGGACTCGGTGGTTGATCCGGCAAGCTAACGAATGTGAATTGAGCTGCGCGGACTGTCGGCCCGAATCATGATGAAGCATGGCCGACAATGACGGCGCGCGCAAACCAGCATGCCGCCGCGCACCGCGTCAGCTCCAATTCATTGGTTAGCCGGTCACGGAGGCGCCGCCCTAGATCGGTCGCGGCCGTCCGGCCCAGTACGGGCACTTCGGGCATGCCTGGCCGAGCGGATAGTCGATGCCTTCTTCGTGCGGGCATCCGAGAATGCCCGGACCGATCACCACGGACTTCGCATCGTGACGGTGTACGAACTCCAGGATCTGGGTCGTGACTGTCGCATCATCGCGCACGTCCGAAGCTTCAGAGAGCCACTTCTCCATGACATCGACATCACCTCCATCGCGACGAACGATTCCCACCGCGACCTTCGACGCGAGTCGATTGTCGGGACCGTAGAACGCAACCGTCGCAAGCGGATAACCCTGGAATCCGCGCTCGCTTTTCCGGCGAAGTCGATCCTGCGGGGAGCGATCAGCCATAGTACCCGGCGGCGTGCCAGCGAGGCCTGTTGATCCGGCTAACGAATTGGCGTTCTGCTGCGCGGCCCAGTTGACCGCACACCTTGATGCTGTGTCGCGTTGCCGGAGAGCGCAATCATTGGCGAGTGCCCGAGCCGCGGCTGCAGCAACGCCCTGGTTAGGCGGTGGATTACGCCGGAGGGATCGGTGAGCGACGCTCGACAGCGACGGCTCGGCTCGGCGGTTGAGAGGCAATGACTGCGCTGAGACGCTCAACTTGACGCGACACATCGGCGATCTGTTGCTCCAGCCGGGCCGATCGATCGTCGCGGGCGAGAGCTGCGGGGAGTTTGTCCATCTCGAGTAGGTCTTCCTTCGCGACGCCAAGGAATTGGGCGCGCCGAATCCATCGTTGGCGTTCACCCCGCGTCCCCACGACGAGGCCAACAACCCCCGCTCCCACGCCGAAGGTGAATGCGAACACCAGTAGCTCCACCACACTGAAGGTCATGTTCATAGTCCTTCACCTGAGCAAAAGGAGATTCCACCCGCCTAACGAATTGGAATTGAGCTGCGCGGACCGTCGGGCCGCGCCACTATGAGGCTTGCCCGGTAATGCCGGCGCGCGCAAACAAGGATGCAGCCGCGCACCGCGCCAGCTCCAATTCTCTGGTTAGGCAACTGCTTAGCGCACCACATAGGGCAACAACAGGCCGATCAGACCGCCGCCGATCGTCCCCGTCACCAGGATCGGAACGGTTGCCTTCGTGATTAGCGCCGACGGTACGCTGAGGAGAAAGCCGAAGACGACCCCAATCAGCCACGTCGGCCATGGTAGCGAGATGACGGCGATCACGAGGCCTATGCCAAAGCGTTCGATAAACGCGGCAGAGATCGCAGCGCGCTTGTCCGCAAAGGACATCTTGAACATTGGGCCGATGGCAACGGCCCCGAGCACAGAGCCGGCGATAAGGCCATACCCGACGTGGGTCATATGGTTGGTCAGTTGCCTAACGAATTGGCGTTGTGCTGCGCGGCTGGGTGAGCGCGAGCATCCTTGATGCTGCCGCAGCCGAACCCTGGAGGCAAGTCACAATTCGGCCAGTTCGCGCCGCGCCAGCACCAACGCCCGGTTATGTGGCCCGCTCAATGGTCCCTGCCGGGCGTCCTCGGCGGATCGACAAGACGGTCAACCTGCTCGACCACCGCATCGACCATATGCTCGGTCTGGTCAAGGCGTTGGCCAAGCTCTCCGACGGTTTCACCGACAACGGCCGCCCGATGTACGCCAAGGCGCCGACGCCGGAACATCATTAGCACCAGCGCCACAACCACCGCGGCCAGAACGACGTCAGCAAGGCCGACGTTCATCATTTACTGTCTCGGGGCCACATAGAAAATATGACTGGGCTGGCCTCCGACTTTCGCGCGGGTTAGCTCCTCGCGATGAGAGTCGGAGTTGCCAGAGCCACAGGCGACGGTGCCACTGTCGCCCCTTTGCGGAGACCAGCCCATGTCATCGTCCTCGATCATCTATCTCGGTCTCGACGTCCACCAGGAGTCAATCACGGTTGCGGTGCTGCCGGCGGGAGCGACCGTCCCGACCCGCGTCGAGCGGTTGTCGTCTGATTTAGCGAAACTCCGGCGGTTCTGCGAGCGGCTGGTGGCGGGCGGTGGCGTGATTCGGGCCTGCTACGAAGCCAGCGGCGCGGGCTACGTGGTGCACCGGGCGCTGACGAGCTGGGGCCACCACTGCGACGTGATCGCGCCGTCGCTCATCCCGACGAAGCCGGGGGTGCAACGCAAACACGACAAGCACGA
>DASZSI010000111.1:0-2041 GCA_035548775.1 Hyphomonadaceae bacterium | reverse complement strand
GCTCACCCCTCAGCGTGGCGCGCCGCGCGAGCGCAGTTCGCCAGTGCCCCGGTGGTGGACGCCCCGCCTGCGTTATCTGGAGCGCGACGGCGTCCACCGTCACGGCGAGAAAGGGCATGTCTATTCTGCCGAGCGTGACGTGGAGGACGGCCGCGCCTTCGTCGACCGGGCCGCGACGACCGCCACCAGTTCCGGTTCATCGTCTCCGCCGAGAGATCAGGCCCCGCATATCCGCACCGATCCCAGTTCCTTCGTTGAAATGCACGTCCGCGGTTGAGGCTCTACGCCGGGCCGGAATTGTGGAACGGATCGACGCGGATCGCTGACGCGTGCCTAACAATCTTCCCCGAGCGCGGCCTCGCCCACGATCTTGCCCGGCGATGGTGCGGATGCTCGCGCGAAATGCGCCCTCTTCGATAGGGCTTGAGTGGCAAGTCAACTACAAGGGCGCGACTGGCTGGGACCGCACCACGATCGTGGCAGTGAGCCTGGTCTGCTTGCAGGCAGGCGGCCGGCCCGGAGTCGGCTAGCCCGGGACTTGCCATGCAGATATGGCCAGGGAGCGTAGGCAGTGGCTGAGCTCCAAACGATACTTGAAAAATACGGCATTTTGCCGTATATGATGCGTTGAAGGAGGCCCCTATGCCCAAGCCGCACGTCGAAGCCGAAACCGCCCGATTGGAAGCGCGCATCCCGGTGCAAATCTATGACCAGATGCAGCGCGCAGCGCGCCTGCGCGGCATGACCCTGACCGGCTATCTGATCGCGACCGCCGGCGAGGACGCAAGGCGCGTCGTGGAGGACGCCGAGATCATGCGCCTCGCGCGCGAGGACCAAATCCGCTTTGCCGAAGCGCTGATCAATCCGCCCAAGCCGAATGAGCGGCTGAGCCGCGCGGCCAAGCGCCATGCCGAGTTGATCGAACGCCGGTGAGCGTCCGCTTCGCCATCGAGCCGCTGGCGAAGGCGCACAAGCGGGCGGATTTCACCTGCGGCAACGACCGGATCGACACGTACTTCCGCGAGACCGTCTCGCAGGATGTGAAGCGCAACTACGCCACCTGTTTCGTCGCCAGGGAGATCGCGACGGATCGCGTGGCGGGCTTCTACACGCTGTCGTCCAGCAATGTCCCTTTGAACGAGGTTCCCGAGCCGCTGGCGAAGAAGCTGCCGCGCTATCCGACCGTTCCGGCCGTGCTGATCGGCTGGCTTGGGCGCCATAGCGACTACGCCGGGCAAGGGCTTGGAGAGGCCCTGCTGTTCGACGCCATCAAGACCGTGGCGACCGCGCCCATCGGCGCGCACGCGGTCTTCGCCGACGCCATCGACGATCGCGCAGCCGCCTTCTATGCGGCCTACGGTTTCACGCCCTTGGTCCGGCGGCCGCGCACCCTGTATCTGCCGGTGGCGACGGCGTTGAATCTGGTTTTGCCATGACGACCACCTTAGGCCCTACGCCGTTTCCACCTCGCACCGCCACGCGCAAGTATTCTTACGCCACGGCGCGCGGAAGCTCTCAGGGTAGAAAAGGGCTGTTCTTTCGATGGCCGCGTTCGGCGATTTTGGCGCAATGGCCAGAGTCCGAAAGGAGCGCCCGCCGACCGCATCCGAGCAGCTTGAGAGGTTGCTCGGTTATCCTTGGCCGTTTCCGGGGCGCTCGCCCAAGCACAATCTCTCGGCCTGGATCGTCACCGACGATTGGTCCGAGCATGTTCCCGTCACGGACGCCGAGGTGGACGTGTTCGAGGCGTGGTTCGGCGACCTCTTCGATGAGCTGTTCGGGCCGTGCCGATGAGCTGAGAAGGAGACATACGCCATGACTGTGCCGTTGCGCGCCGCCCTTTACTTGCGCGTCTCGACGGTGCGGCAGGCAGAGCATGATGTCTCCATCCCCGATCAGAAGCGTCAGGGCGAAGCCTATTGCGCCTCGCGCGGCTACGAGCTGGTCGAGACCTACATCGAAGCGGGCGCTTCCGCCACCAACGACCGCCGGCCCGAGTTCCAGCGCATGATCGAGGCGGGCACCTCGAAACCCGCACCGT
>DASZSI010000110.1:0-5004 GCA_035548775.1 Hyphomonadaceae bacterium | reverse complement strand
CGTAAAATACGCGACCGGCCTTGCGGAAGCGATCAAGGACTATCTCGACATCCTCGGTTCGCGCGCCCGCGTGCTCAAGATCATCAAAGACGAACTGGCGGACTTCAAGAACCGCTACGCCGTGCCGCGCCGTTCTGAATTCATGGAAGCCGACCTCGATCTTGAGGACGAAGCTTTCATCGAGCGCGAGGACATGATCGTCATGGTCACCCATGGCGGCTATGTGAAACGCACTGCACTGTCGGCCTACCGCACGCAGAACCGGGGCGGAAAAGGCCGGGGCGGCATGGAGACGAAGGAAGACGACTTCGTCACCCGGCTGTTTGCAGCCAACACCCACACCGAGATCCTGTTCTTTTCCTCTACCGGCATGGCCTACAAGCAAAAAGTGTGGCGCCTGCCGGAAGGCGCCCCCAACGCACGCGGCAAGGCGCTGGTGAACATCCTGCCGTTGCAGTCAGGCGAGCGGATCACTTCAGTCATGCCGCTGCCGGAGAGCGAGGAAGAGCGCGCAAGGCTCAATATCCTCTTTGCAACCCGTTCGGGCGGCGTGCGGCGGAACATGCTGGCGGACTTCGTGTCGGTGAACCGTACCGGCAAGATCGCCATGAAGCTGGAAAGCGAGGGCGACGCAATCGTCGACGTGCGCCTGTGCGCTCCGGAAGACGATGTGCTGCTCACCACGGCGCTGGGTCAATGCATCCGCTTCCCGGTGGAGCAGGTACGCGTGTTCACGGGGCGAACATCGACAGGGGTGCGCGGCATCAAGCTTGGCGCTGGCGATGAACTGATCGGGATGAGCGTGCTGGGCCAGATCGATGTGACGCCGGCTGAGGCTCGCGCCTATCTCAAACGGGCAAACGCTGCGCGTCGCGCCGAGGGTGAGGAAGGCGTCGAGGAAACGGACGAGGAAGTCGATACTGGCAGCGACGGCGAAGAAGCCGCGCCAGCCGCCAATGGCGAGGCCGGCGAGGTCGAGCTTAGCGAAGATAGATTCAACCATCTGGCGAAGGCCGAGCAATTTATCCTGACGCTAACGCAAGAGGGCATGGGCAAGCGCGCCTCGGCGTTCGATTACCGGCGCACCGGTCGGGGCGGGAAAGGGCTGATCGCTCATCGCCTGCCGAAAGAAGGACGGCTCGTTGCTTCCTTCCCGGTGGCGGAAGCCGACGAAATCATGGTTGTTACGGATGCCGGGCAGTTGATACGTTGCGCCGTCGACCAGATACGGATTGCGGGACGGGCGACACAAGGCGTTCGCGTGTTGAGGGTGGCGGCCGGCGAGCGGGTCGTTTCCGTCGAGAGGCTGGAGGACCAGGGCGGTGACGAGGCGGCCGGAAAGACGGGCGGCGGGTGAGGCCCGGCCCGTGCGGGGAACAGCACGAAGCCGGTTGGTCCAGCCGGGCCGAGGCGTAAAACGCATCGGACTCTATCCGGGCACGTTCGATCCCATCACCAATGGTCACCTGGACATCATCGGCCGCGCGGTGAAGCTGGTCGACAAGCTGATCATTGGCGTCGCGATCAATGACGGCAAGGGCCCGCTGTTCAGCCTGGAAGAACGGGTCGAGATGGTAATGGAAGAGACCCGGTCGCTCGCCAACGGCACAGAGATCGAAGCCAAGCCGTTCGATAACCTGCTGATGCATTTCGCCGAGCAATGCGGCGCCCAGACCATCATACGCGGGCTGCGAGCGGTTTCGGACTTTGAGTACGAGTTCCAGATGGTCGCGATGAACCAGCAGATGAACGACGATATCGAAACCGTGTTCCTGATGGCCGACCCCCATCACCAGGCGGTGTCCTCGAAACTGGTGAAAGAGATTGCACGGCTTGGCGGAAGGGCCGATCTATTCGTCCCTGCGGCGGTAAACCAGAGACTCGCCGCCAAGTTTGGAACGAAAAAGGGCAGATAGCATGTTCCGGAAGGTAGTTATGGCCGCGGTCGCCGCCGCGTCGATGGCGGTCGCCGCCGGTTCGGCCTGGGCGGGACCTGCCGACGACCCAGCGAACTGGCGCAAGGTCGATCCGGAGAACCTGCTGCAACTGACCATCAAGAAACAGGACGTGATCATTGAGCTTCGTCCCGACATCGCTCCCAAGCATGTGGCCCAGATCAAGAAGATCACCCGCGACGGCAACTATGACGCCGTGCCCTTTCACCGCGTGATCGACGACTTCATGGCGCAGGGAGGCGAGGTGTATGCCGTCTACATGCTCTATCCCCGCCCTTACGGACAGCTGAAAGCCGAATTCACCTTCAATCGCGATCCCGGCAAACAGAAGGTGCAGTGGATCGGTCAGACCGCTGAAGGCGACAAGATCGGCTACATGGACGGCTTCCTGGTGCAGGGTCAGCCGGACGAGACCGCGCTGATCTCGTCTCCGCCGGTCGCCAAGACCTGGGCTCTGCACTGCGCGGGCATGGCCTCGATGGCGCGGGGTGATGATCCCAACAGCGCCGACACGCAATACTTCCTGATGCGCCAACCGCGCGTTGGTCCGGATGGGCTCGACATGAAATACACGGTGTGGGGTCATGCCCTGATCGGGCTCGATGTCATCCGCGGCATCAAGGTTGGGCCGGAAGACACTGACGGGCGCTTGCCTCCGGGCACGGCCGACAAGGTATCCAAGGCGGTGATCGTCGCTGACATTCCGGCCGCGAAACGGCCAACGGTCTATGTACGCCGCACGGACGGACCCGAGTTTGCCGCGACGCTTGCCGCCCAGAAGGTGACGAGCCCGCTCGAGGCATGCAATCTACCTCCCATCGAAGTCGTTGTTGAAAGGCCGAACCCGTGAGCACAGCCGCCCAGGACAAGGAAAACACCCTGATCCTCACGCTCGATACCGGGCCTGTGGTGATCAGGCTGCGGCCGGACAAGGCGCCGGGCCATGTGGCCCGGATCAAGGAGCTTGCCCGGGAAGGCTTCTATGACGGCGTGGTGTTCCATCGGGTGATTGACGGCTTCATGGCGCAAGGCGGCGATCCTACTGGATCCGGCGTGGGCGGCTCGGAGAAGGACGATCTCCGCGCCGAATTCAACGACATCAGCCACCAGCGCGGCGTGTGCTCCATGGCCCGCTCGAACGACCCGCATTCGGCGAACAGCCAGTTCTTTATCTGCTTCGACGACGCTTCATTCCTCGACAAGAAATACACCGTGTGGGGCGAGGTGGTCGAAGGCATGGAGAACGTCGACAAGCTGCCGAAGGGCGAGCCGCCGCGTAAACCCGGCAAGATCGTATCTGCGCGCGTCGCTGCGGACGTCTGAAATTCGTCTAGTGAAATGTGCTGATGTGGCCGCGAAAGCGGCCCCATCTGTTTCTACTGCACAGGTTCCGCCACGCCGTTGGGGCGGGCGACCGGAGAGTCCGTAAGCGTCAGCACGGGCGGCAATGGCTCGGCGGGCTTCTGCGCGTTGGCGTCGAGCCACACGCTGCCGACGTTGGCGCGATCAACCACGTTTGCCGTGATGTCCGCGTAGAACAGGTTGAAGTCTGGCGTCTGATATCGCGCGCCCCAGCCGTGCGTTTGCAGCGAGGGGTCTGAAGGCTTCTCGACGTTGAGCACGCCGTCGCGACAACGGGCGTTGACGACGTTCGGGATAATCTTCGGTTCGGCATCGGGCCCGCTGACATGGGCCGCGCCGCGGTGATCGCCGCGCGTCGCGAGCTCTTCTCCCGTCATCCAGCTAATCGGGTTGACGCACACCAGCGGCTTGCCCTGGGCGGCCGCTATCTTCCAGTCCGTAGTCCACACAGGCGAAGTCTCGCGGAAGCGCCTAGCCTCTTCGCCCGACGTTACGGCCTTCCATGCCACGATGCAGTGGATATCGCTGTGGCTCGTGCAGATCGGCTGGGCGACGGTCTTGCCTGGGAAATCCGAAGGCACAGCGGCATCTATCACATAGGCGGCGATCAGGCGCGATTTCATCGGCTCGGACTGGAAGCGATCGGCTATCAGCTTCTGGACATAGAGCCCGCCTTGGCCATCGCCGGCGAGAATGATGCCGCGCTCGCGATTGAAATGAGTGCGGTAATAATCGAACGCCGCAAGCACATCATTGTAGGCTACCAGGAAGGCGCCATCGCCTTGGCCGCCGGCGTTGAGTTCGGCGTACAGCGACGCCTGCCGGTAACGCGGCGCATAGAATGGCCCAGCCTGCTCGAAGGGCCCGCCATGATTGGGCAGGACCGAGCGGCTGAGGCGTTCACTGGAGGTCTTGTCGTTGATCGCGACGTTCCAGGCGCCGCCATAGGCCGAGGTCGGGTGCACGTAGAAGATATCGACGCCCCAGGGTTGTTCCCAGCCACCCGGAGGGGGCAAGGAGGGCTTCGCCGCCCAGGCTTCGGCCCTGGAATAGTCGGGCGCTGGAGACGCTTTCTCGTCAGCAAAGCGGTCGGGAGGCGTGATAGATGCGAGATAGGCCTGGTCCTGGAACAGCGCCCAGGCGGCGATCACCAGGACGATCAGGCCGGCGGCCGACGCCATTGCGACGCGCCGCAGCTTCGGGTCCTTCAGATAGTCGCGCATTCCGGTCTTCAGTCCCCGCTGGCGATAAAAGCGTTAGCCGCTTGGCCAGTGTCGGTCCAATTAGTGCGCCTGTCGGGTGAAACTTGGGCGGCCCGCGACCTTATTGCCGACACAAGTTGGCGGAATCACGCGACAAGGGAACAGGAGTCCACTGGCAGGATCCCGGCCATGTCGATCACAGAGCGAACGCAGGAGGCCGTGCGCAAATCGCGCCGCCGCGCGCTTGAGACGCTGCGCAACTGGTTCTTCACCGGCATTGTGGTGGCCGCGCCGATCGGCATCACGGTCTGGCTGGTGTGGAGCTTTGTCTCGTTCGTCGACCAGCAGATCAAGCCGCTGATCCCCACCGAGTGGAACCCTGAGACCTATCTCAAGTTCGGCCTGCCGGGTCTGGGGATCGTGGTGGCCGTGATCGGGCTGATCGCCATCGGAGCGCTGACCGCCAACCTGATCGGCAAGTCGTT
>DASZSI010000109.1:0-5765 GCA_035548775.1 Hyphomonadaceae bacterium | reverse complement strand
CGCATCACATCCGCCGCCAAGGATGCTTGCGCCACTGGAACCGAGCACAGCCGCCTGTTCCCGCGATCGGAAGCTTCGTTTCGTGGCTGCGTCACGAATGCGGTCGGCGCAACGGTCGCCAAGGTCAACGCGCCCATGCTGAACGCGGCGAACAACTCGCCTGCGGGCGTGGCAATCGCGGCCCGATAACAGACGTTCCCTGGCGGCGCTCCCGCCACGACGCCTGGCGGCGGGCATCCTGGTCGCACCCGATTCTCCGGGATGCCCGCCGATCTTCTACGTCTTCGCCCTGGCCGGCTTGCCGCGCCTGGGCCGCGACATGAGCCAGAAGCCGAGCGTGGCGATCTTTCCGTCCTCGAACTTGCCGGCTTCGACCTGGTCGAGAAATTCCTCGCGATCGAACTCCACGCGTTTCACATCTTCCTTTTCGGCGGCCAGTCCCGAGGCGTCGGGATCGACAAGGTCGGCTGTTTTCACCGGCGCGTAAAAAAGAAAAATCCGCTCCGACGATGCGCCTGGCGAGACATAGGCATGCGAGACGGGGGTCAGCTTGCCGGCCTGGTAGCCGACCTCCTCCATCATTTCGCGCCGGATGCAGGCCTCCGGTTTCTCGCCGTCCTCCACGGACCCCGCCATGGCCTCGAGCACATAGCCGGGACCCTTGTCGTAGGTCGCGATCCGGAACTGCTGGGTAAGGATGATCACGTCGCGCTCGACATCGTGGATGAGGGCGGCGGCGCTGTCGCCGCGCTCAAAGATTTCGCGGCGTACACCGGTGATGCGCCCCTTGCCGGCGACGCGGTCGAAATCGAAGACCACCTCTTCGATCCTGTACCTGCCTTTGAAGGCGATCCGGCGCGATTTGATGTCGACCTGACGCTTCCTGCTCGCCATGTCAGCCGCCAAGCGCCTTCTTCTGCGCGGCGAACAACTCCCGACATCCCGCATCCGCCAGGTCCATCAACGCGGAGAATTCGGCGCGGGTGAAGGCGCGCTGCTCACCCGTGCCCTGGATCTCGATCAGGCGGCTGTCCGATGACATGACGAAGTTGGCGTCGACCTGCGCGGAGGAATCCTCCGGATAGTCGAGGTCAAGGCACGGCACGTCGTTGAAAATGCCGCACGACACCGCCGCTACCTGAGCCGCCAGGGGATCGGCCTTGATGATCCCCTCCTCTTTCAGGTAGCGGCAGGCCAGCGCCAGGGCGACATAGCCGCCCGTGATAGCCGCCGTGCGTGTGCCGCCGTCGGCCTGGATCACGTCACAGTCGATGGTGATGGTGTTCTCGCCCAACGCCTTCATGTCGGTGACCGAACGCAGTGCGCGACCGATCAGGCGCTGGATTTCCTGGGTGCGGCCGGACTGCTTGCCCTCCGCCGCCTCGCGCCGCCCGCGCGTGTGCGTGGCGCGCGGCAGCATGCCGTATTCGCCCGTCACCCAGCCCTCGCCCTTGCCTTTCTTCCAGCGCGGAACCTCGCCCGCCCACGAGGCGGTGCACAGCACGTGCGTGTGCCCGAACCTGGCTAGGCACGAGCCTTCGGCGTAGCGGGTCACGCCCGGTTCGAGCGAAATGGCGCGAAGCTGGCTGGGCTGGCGGCCGGAAGGTCTCATGAAATCAGCACTTTCGACTGGATCGGACATCATCCGGGGTTGTTGAAACCCGGAAGGCTAACCCATAACTTCCCCTCGCCATGACCGCCAGCCAGCGTTCTCAACCCGGATCGGGGACCGCCCCGACAACCACCGCGTTCGCCGCGATGGACCGGCGCAGCCGCGACATATTCCGCGAGATCGTTCAGGCCTATCTCGACACCGGCGAACCCGTGGGCTCGCGCACCATTTCACGGCGCGGCGTTGCGCTGTCGCCGGCCTCGATCCGCAACATCATGTCGGACCTGGCCGAGATGGGCCTGATCGACAGCCCGCATACCTCCGCCGGACGGGTGCCGACCCATGCAGGCCTGCGCCTCTTCGTCGACAGCCTGATGCAGCTGGGAGACCCCGCCGACGCCGACAAGAAAGCCATCGAATCTCGCCTGGCCGGCTCCGGCCGCCGCTTCGAGAATGTGCTGTCGGAAGCTTCCGAGCTTCTTTCGGGCCTGGTTGGCGGGGCCGGCCTGGTCTCCACCCCGGCGGCGGATGCGCCGATCCGGCATATCGAGTTTGTCCGTATCTCGTCCGAGCAGGCCCTGGCCGTCATCGTCGCTGAAACCGGCGAAGTCGAGAACCGGGTGCTGGCCATGCCGGCGGGCCTTCCCGCGTCTGCGCTTGTCGAGGCGAGCAACTACCTCAACGCCCGGATGAAGGGCCGCACCCTTGCCGAAGCGCGCGATGTTGTCCTTTCCGAAATTCGCTCCCGCCGCGCCGCGGTCGACGCAGCGGCCGCCCGTTTGATCGAGGACGGGTTTGCGCAGTGGTCGGGCGAGGATCCTGCGAGAGGCCGGTCGCTGATTGTGCGCGGCCGGGCGAATTTGCTCGAAGACGCAAGCGCCGCCGAGGACCTCAACCGGGTAAGGGATCTTTTTGCGGAGCTGGAACGGTCGGAAAACCTTCTCAACGTGCTGGACACGGCGCGTGATGCGGAAGGGGTGCGGCTTTTCATCGGGTCGGAAAACCCGCTCTTTTCACTGTCGGGCTCGGCAATGATCGTCGCGCCCTATATGAACGCCGAACGCAAGATCGTAGGCGCGCTGGGCGTAATCGGGCCGACACGGCTGAATTATGCCCGCGTTATCCCGATGGTGGACTATACGGCGCAGGTTGTGGGCCGGCTTCTGGGTGAAGGCCGCGGCGGCCCGGGCAAGCCGGGCTGAGGCAAGCGAGAGTGACTGGTTGATATGACGAACGACGACATGACGGGCGATGACGACGCGGTGGTTGCCGCTGAAAACGAGGGCATGGGCGAGGCGCCCGGCGCCCCGCACGCGCAACCCAACCCGCTGGCCGAGCGAGTGACCCAGCTCGAAAAAGAGCGCGATGAGCTCAAGGACCAGATGCTGCGCGCCCTGGCGGAGACGGACAATGTCCGCAAGCGCGCCAACCGCCAGATCCAGGACGAGCGCACCTATGCCGTCGAGAAATTCGCGCGCGACCTGCTCAACGTGTCGGACAATCTCAGCCGCGCCCTGCAGGCCATTCCGCCGGGCGAACGAGCGCTGTTGCATGAAGCCGCGCGCAATGCCCTGGAAGGCATCGACCTCACGCAGAAGGAATTGGTGGCAGTCCTGGCGCGCCACGGCGTCACCGCGATCGATGCAAGTCCGGGCTCGGCCTTCGACCCTGCCCTCCATCAGGCCGTGACACAGGTTCCAAGCGAACACCCGGCTGGGTCTGTCGCTGAAACCTTCCAGGCCGGCTGGCGCATCGGCGACCGCACGCTGCGCGCAGCCATGGTGGCTGTAAGCGCTGGCAGGGCTCAATAGAACCGCCTGCGCGTTAGTCTTGAGTGGTCGGGCGGATGCGGAGGAGCATCGGCATGGCTGAGTCTGAGACACGCAGGGCCCATCGCTTCGGCAAGGCCGAGGCGCAGGCCTTCATCAGCCTCGCTATCGTGCTTGCGATCATGATCGCCGCAATGTTCGGCGCAGCAGGCACATGGGACTGGCCGCGCGGCTGGACGTTCTTCGGCGCTTACTGCGCCCTCACCTTCATCGCATGCGTGTGGCTCTGGATCGCGAACCCGGAGCTGTTCGCGGCGCGCGCCAAGATGCAGGCAGGCACCAAGGGCTGGGACAAGATCCTGACGGTCGTGCTGATCTTCTCTTATTTCACGATCTTCCCAATCTCGGCGCTGGATGATGCGCGCTTCCGTTGGGCGCCACAGCCAGACAGCGTGGTGATTTTCGGCCATGTGTTGTTCGCGGCGGGCTTCCTGGGGTTCACCTGGGCCTCGTCCGTGAACCGCAATTTCGAGGCGACGGTGCGCATCCAGACCGATCGCGGCCACAAGGTGGTCGACAAGGGGCCTTATGCCGTGGTGCGCCACCCGGGCTACATCTTCGCCATCCTGATGACGATTGGCATGCCGCTGGCGATGGGCTCGCTTTACGGACTTATTCCGGCGGCCGCGATGGTAGTCATGGTCCTGATCCGCACGCTGGCCGAGGACGCCACGCTGAAAGCCGAATTGCCTGGCTACAAGGACTACGCGGCGCGCGTGAAGCACCGCTGGATACCGGGCGTCTTCTAGCTGAAGCCCGTCGGGTCAGCCCTTCATCGACATGAATTTTTCCGCCAGCGCTTCGAGCGTTGGCTTCAACAGCGACCGCGCATCGATGGGCGCGCGCAGGAGACCGGCAAATTCAAGCATCACCGCGCCATGCATCGCCGACCAGAAGGCGTGCGCGGCGAGGTCGACGTCGCCCTTGAAGGCGCCGACTGACGCCATCGCGCGCAAGCCGTACCCCATCGTCGCCCGGGCGCGCTCCATTGCGAAGACCAGCTCGGGATAGTCGACATAGCTCGGCTGATAGACGTCGAACATCATCTTGTAGGCGGCCGGATTGGCGAGGGCGAAGTCGATATAGGCGCCGCCAGGGGCGCGCGAGGGATGAGCGCCGGCCGGCCCTTCCTCCCGCATGATCTTGTGAGCCTCCTGGCCGGCCTGCTCCATTGCTTCGGCAAAGCGGTTGAAGGCGCGCGCCCGAACGGCGGCGAGGATCGCGTCCTTGTCCTTGAAATAGCGATAGGGCGTCATGGGCGAGACGCCCATTGCATCCGCCAGTTCACGGATGGTGACCCCATCCGGCCCATGCTCCGCAAACTGCTTCTCGGCGACCTCGCACAGGCGGTCGCGGAAGGCTCCGATATCGGCGTCAGTAAGGACTTTTGGCATCGCTCTGATTGTCTACGCTATTTTTCACTTGCCAGGCTTATTATTTACAGTATAAATTTATATCGTAAGAACGCAGGAGCCGAGCATGGCCGATACCCAGACCACGATCCATCCGCACCTCTCCGGCGTGATGGCGCCCGTTCGGACGGAAGACGACTTCGAGCTGAAAGTGGAAGGGAAAATTCCGGCGTCACTGCGCGGCGCCTATTACCGCAACGGACCCAACCCGCAATTCGACCCGGTCGGCGTTTATCATGCGTTTGTAGGCGACGGAATGATTCATGGCTTCTTCCTCGATGGCCAGAAAGCCCACTACCGCAACCGCTGGGTGAGAACGCCTCGATGGGAAGCCGAACGCAAAGCTGGAAGGCCCTTGTTCGGCGCGTTCGGTGGTCCGAGTGATCCATCGGTCGCCAACATCCATCCCGGCGGCGCCAACACCAACGTTGTTTTCCACGCGGGCAAGCTGATGGCCCTGCAGGAAGCAAGTGAACCCTTCGCGCTGGACCCGATCGGGCTCGAAAAAGGCGGGTTCCTCAGCACAGGCGGGAAGTTCACCGCCCACCCCAAAGTCGACCCTGAGACCGGCGAGCTGGTCTGGTTCGCTTATTCGGCCGGCCCCACGCCGCTCAATGCGTTCATCGACTACGGCGTCACCGACAAGACCGGAAAGGTCACGCGCCGCGACCGTTTCGAAGCGCCCTACATGTCGATGATCCACGACTTCATGGTCACGCGGAACTACGTGATCTTTCCGGTTCTGCCGCTGTCCGGAGACATCCAGCGCGCGATGAAGGGCGGCCCGGCGCTTGCCTGGGATCCCGGCAAGGGCGCCTATCTCGGCGTGATGAAGCGCAACGCCAGCGTCGATACGATCCGCTGGTTCGAGATGGATCCGAACTACATGTTCCACCCGATGAACGCCTGGGA
>DASZSI010000108.1:0-2431 GCA_035548775.1 Hyphomonadaceae bacterium | reverse complement strand
ATCCCCATCCAGTTCGGATACCTAACGTCGCTATACATCGATGTACTAGGTATGTCTAGAAGGCCCGAAACAAATGGCTTGCCAATCAATACACCATATGGTGTATTGATTGCATGGATCAGCTCACGGACGTCCTCACCGCGATTTCCCACCCCACGCGCCGCGCCATCATCGGGCGGTTGGCAAACGGCCCCGCGCGTTTCTCGGATGTCGCCGCGCCCTTCGACACCGCGCTGAACGCGGTGACCAAGCATCTGAAGCTGCTTGAGAGGGCAGGCTTGATCGAACGTCGGAAGCAGGGGCGCGAGGTGTTCATCTCATTCCGCGGCGAACCGCTTCGCCAGGTCGCCGGCTGGGTCCACGAATATGAGCGCTTCTGGAATGAGCGCCTCGACCAGTTCGAGCAGCACTTCCAGCAGAAGAAAGAAAAGAAAGCGAAGAAGACATGACGACGCCGACGAAAAGTTTGGAGATCGTGGTCGAACGGACAATACCGGCGCCGCCGGACGAGGTGTTCGACGCCTGGCTAGATCCGAAGGTTCCTGGCTCGCCATGGAGCCAGAATGAAAAGCTTATCGTGGATCCCAGGCCAGAAGGCCTCTGGTACTGGCGCTCGATGGGCGGAACGCCGCACTATGGGAGATTTACCGAGGTGGCCCGGCCGGGGCGGCTTCAGCACACCTGGATGTCGCCGAACACGCTGGGACTGGAATCGATCGTCACGGTGACCTTCCAGAAGAAAGGTGCGGACACGCTGCTCACCCTCATCCATTCCGGTTTGCCGAACGATGCGATGGCCCAGGCGCACGACAAAGGCTGGAACACCATTCTCGACAGGTTCGGCGCCGCCTCGTTTGGTTGATAACTCGACCGCGCCCGGTTCCTCCACGCAGGAAGATTTCATGAAATCGCCACAGGCTTCTGCTCCGCCGAAACAAACAGGCTATGCGCCCGTCAACGGCTTGAGGATGCATTATGAGATCACGGGCGCGGGCGACCCGATCATCTATGTTCCGGCAGCCTTCGCTTTTGCCGGCTTGACGGAGTTTCCCGAACTGGCCCGGCGCTGGCGTGTCATACAGGTGGACCTGCAGGGCCATGGCCGTACCGCCGACATCGACCGTCCCTTGAGCATCGAGCAGCACGCCAACGATGTCGTCGCGCTGATGCGACATCTCAAGATCGAACGCGCACACTTTCTTGGGTGGAGCTATGGCGGACTGATCGCGATGCATATCGCGATGCGCCATCCGGAGCTTGTCGATCGGATCGCGACCTACGGCGCGCTATACGGTCCGCCGAACGAGGCGATACGTCCGGACAAGTTCGGTGCGCCGACCGAAGACTCAGCCGATGGCCCCGCTCATCAATTCGCACGCGAGGCCTATATGCGCGTGGCGCCGGATCCTGGCCACTGGCCGATCATCTGGAAGAAACTCGTGAGCATGGTTCCCGAAACCCTCTCGCGCGATCAGATTGCGTCCATCAAAAATCGGGTCCTCATCGCGCTGGGCGACAACGACTTCATCCGGCTGGAGCACGCGCTTTACGCTTACGCCGCCATTCCGAATGCCGAACTCGCGGTCATTCCCGATGCCACGCACTTCCTCCCCTACGACCGGCCGGACAAGCTTGAGCCGGTCCTCGCCGAGTTCTTCGCCGCGCCAGAGAAGCGGCCGCCCCTCAGCACGATCGCGACCGGCTACCATCCGGGCAAGTATCGCTAAGCCTACTTCGCCAAGCCTGTTTACGGCCCAGTAATCGATCCGGCGCATTCATACGGGTGCTAATAGCATATGCACTTTGTAATGACCGGGAATTCGAGTGGGAAGAGAGTTGCGAAGCGTGAACCTCGTGAGGTTCCAGGGGCTAGCGCCCCGGGCCTCCGGATGGCTTTGCTCGATCCTGATCGCGGCCACATTCGTGTTCGGCAACAACGAGTCTTCGGCGCAAACGGCAACCAGCAATTTCAACGTAACCGCGACCGTCCAGAACGCGTGCACGATCAGCGCCGCTGACCTGCTGTTCGGCGTCTATTCGACCATCAGCGGAGCCAACCTCGACGGCAGCTCGACCATCCAGGTCAAGTGCACGCTGAACGCCAGCTATGGCGTCGCGCTCAATGCGGGGACCACGGCCGGAGGGACGATCGCGGCCCGCCTGATGACGAGCGGGGCCACCACGCTGGGGTATAACCTCTACACGACCAATGGCCGGACCACGGTGTGGGGCGACGGCACGGGCGGATCATCGACTGTCTCGGGAACAGGCACGGGACTCACCGCCAACCTCACGGTCTACGGACGCATCGCCGCGGCGCAGAACATCCCGGCGGGAAGTTTCTCTGACGTCGTCACCGCAACCATCAGCTTCTGACCCCATCATGGCCAGCGCAATCCAGTTTCTCCGAGCGGCTCTCCTGGCGACGCTG
>DASZSI010000107.1:0-21034 GCA_035548775.1 Hyphomonadaceae bacterium | reverse complement strand
GTAGACCTCGATGCGCTTCGGCGGCTCGGGCAGGTCGAAGACTTTCTGCACGGCGGCGAGGATTTTCTCCTGGCTCTGGGTTTCGGCTAGCTTGCGGCCCAGCGCTTCGCGCGCGTTGAGCTGCGCCTGTTCCACGACACGCAGTTTCTCGCCGCGCTGGGGCGTGCGGATTTCGACCTTGTGGCCGGCTTTCAGCTCCAGCGCCTCGGTGATCAGCTCCGGCTCCTCGATCTCGTGGCTGAGGAGGATCAGCTTGGGCGTCGGCCGGTCGTCATAGAACTGGGCGAGGAAGGCAGTGAGGATCTGTTCCGGCGTGTCGTCGCGGTCGTGCTTGGGATACCAGACGGTCGCGCCCCAGTTCTGGCCGGCGCGGAAGAAGAAGGCCTGCACGGCAGATTGACCGGCCTCGGCATGGATGGCGAACACATCCGCCTCGACCAGGCCTTCAAGGTTGATGTTCTGTGACTGGCGCACAGCGGCGAGGGCGCGGATACGGTCGCGGAGACGGGCGGCGCGTTCATAGTCGGTCGCCTGGGCGGCCTTTTCCATCTGTTGCGAGAGGTCGGAGAGGAGCGTCTCGGCCTCGCCGTTGAGGAACCGTTCCGCTTCGCGAACGAGATCGCGATAATCGTCGAGAGAGATCAGCCCTACGCACGGCGCCGAACAGCGCCCCATCTGGTGCAGCATGCAGGGGCGGGAGCGCGTGGCGTAGATATTGTCGGTGCAGGTGCGGAGGAGGAACGCCTTTTGCAGCGTGTCGAGCGTTGCATCGACTGCACCGGCGGAGGCGAACGGCCCGAAATACTCGCCCTGGATCTTCTTCGCGCCGCGATGTTTCAGCGCCTGCGGCGCCTCATGATCCGTGCGGATCAGGATGTGGGGGAAGGATTTGTCGTCGCGCAGGATGATGTTGAAACGCGGCTTGAGGCGCCGGATCAGGTTGGCTTCCAGCAGCAGCGCCTCGGTTTCGGTCGTGGTGACGACGAACTCCATCGAGCGCGTGAGCGAGATCATCCGCGCAATGCGCTGGGTGTGGCCGCCCATCTTGGCGTAGGAGGACACCCGCGCCTTCAGGTTGCGCGCCTTGCCGACATAGAGAAGATCGCCGGTCTCGCCATACATGCGATAGACGCCAGGCCGGCCAGGCAGGCGCTTCAGGTTATCCTTGATGACATCCGGCCCGGTCAGCCGCGCGCCGGCAGGCCTTGCCGCGTCGCTGGCAGGTTCATCGGCGATATCGTCCGGGGCATCGCCTTCGACGTCTTCCAGCGATTCGGGAATGTCATCGGGATCCATGGCGCATAGGTAAGCGAGGTGGGGCCGGGGTTCAAACCACACGTTGCCAAGGAGATGGCAGCAGGGCGACCGATGTCGGCTTTATCGAGCTATGTGTCCCTCCCCATGGGATTGTTCCCGACGGTCAATGTTGGAAATCGATCGTGATTGCAGGGCCGGAAATGATCTCGCCCACGCCGAGTTTCCGCCACAGTTGGGCGCGCTGGTAGGCCCGCACGCGGAACGCCGCGGCGAATGGGAAACTTAAAGGGGACTTCCAATGAAGCGTACTATCCTGGCGGCCGCCGCTGGCGCCGCAATGATGATCCTTTGCGCGCCTGCATCTTTCGCCCAGGTCCATGCCGATGTTGGCATCACGGGCCTCCAGGTTGATCAGCAGGGCTCGGACGCCACACTCGCCGGCATCACCGGGCGGCTGGGCTATGAGATAAACCCCTTCATCGGCGTCGAGGGCGAGCTCACCTTCGGCATCAAGGACGACAAGATCCTCGGCAACAAGGTGAAGCTGAACGACCAGGTCGGCGCGTTCGTGCGTGGGCATGTGCCGATCGGTCCGCTGGGGTCGATCTATGCCCGGGCCGGGTATGCCGACACGGATATAGATTCCGATTTCGTTGCAGTCGGCGATGGGGCTGGCTTCGCCTATGGCGGGGGGATCGAGCTCGATGTTCTCGGACCAGCCCGGCTGCGCCTGGATTACACGCACTACCGCGACAAGGTCGGATCGCTTGGCCTGGCCGCCGAGCTGAAGTTCTAGCTACGCGTGGACTTCGGGTCGTGCCGCTAGACAGCGCTGTAACTTGCAGCGGCGGGTCGGCCAGCTAGATTCTGGCTGGCCGCGATCGGCGGTGTCACGTTGGGGATGTGCCATGAAACTGACTTATCTTGCGGTCGCTGCGACCGGAGGGCTTGCGGCAATTGCGACGCTCCCAGCTTCGGCGCAGATATACGCCAGCGTCGGGTACACCTCCATGAAGGTCGACCTGGGCCCTGGTGCGCGTAGTACTGATGTTACAATCGGCGCGATCACCGGGCGGGTTGGCGTGGGCGTCGCGCCTTTTATTTCGGTTGAAGGCGAAGTCTCGAAAGGCGTGAAGGATGACACCTTCCGGTGGATAGGTGCATTTCAGACAGAAACCTCGAATTTCAGCCTCAACAACCAGATCGGCGCCTATGTCGTTGGCCGGGTTCCCATTCCGGCCGTGGGCGCCGTGTTCGCTCGGGCCGGATACGTCAATACCGACTTCAGCACGGGAGGGATGTTCCCGGCCGACGACGGAGGCGGCGCTGCTTATGGCGCGGGCGTGGAACTCGATGTGATCCCGTTCATCCGGGGTCGGCTGGAATACACCAAGTATGACGGCATGCACGCCGAAGGGATTTCCGCATCTGCAGCCATGAAGTTCTAGCTGCGCGTGAACTTCGGGTCGCGGCGCTCCGCGAAGGCGGCGAGGCCTTCGCGGTGGTCGGCGGATTTCGAAAGAATGTCGAGCTCCGCCCGGGCGGCGGCGTTCGCCTCCTCGGCGGTGTGGTCGAAGGCGCGGGATGACTGGCGCTTGGCGGCTTCGACAGACAGTGGCGCGCGGCTGGCGATGCGGCGGGCGAAGGCCAGTGTTTCGCTTTCCAGCGTCTCCGCCGGGACGAGGTCTGTCACCAATCCCCATTCTTCGGCGCATTCCGCTGTGACCGGCAGGCCGGTAAGCAGCATGCGCTTGGCGCGGGCGATTCCGATCGTGCGGGGCAGGCGGAAGACCGAGGCCATCAAGCCGACATTCACCCCGGCGGCGACAAAGCGTGCGGCAGGCGAGGCGATGCGCAAGTCGCAGCACAGCGCCAACTCCAGGCCTCCGCCGACGGCGTGGCCGTTGATGGACGCGATGACCGGGCAGCGGAACGCTTCGATGCGGGTCAGCAGCTTGCCGAACTGGCGGAGCGAGCCCTGCGCGCTTTCTCCGCGTGTGGCGGCCTCGCGAAGGTCGTCGCCCGAACAGAAGGCCTGGCCCGTGCCGGTGATGATGAGGCAGCGGACAGAGAGATCGGCATCAATCGCCTCCAGCTCGCTGAGAAAGCGTTCGCGCAGGGCAGTGTTGAGGGCGTTGCGCGGCGGGTTGTCGATAACGATGCGGACGACGCCGGCATCGGGTCGCGTGATGTGCAGCTCTCCGCTCATGGCGTTTCTCCGTCGATTTTCAGCACGCCCGCGCGGGCAAGCTCTGCGATCTGTTTGTCGCTGAGGCCGGCGCTCGAAAGCACTTCGCGCGTGTGCTGGCCAATTCGTGGGGCGGATCGCTTTAGCTTCACCGGCGTCTTCGACATCATCACCGGCGTGCGCGGGAAGGTGCGGCCTTCAACCTGCGTCAGGTATTCGCGCGCAACCACCTGCGGATCGCGCAGGGCCTTGTCGATCGTGTTGAGCGGACCGCATGGGACGCCTTCGGCCAGCAGTTTGGTCATCCATTCAGCGGTCGTGCCATGCGCAAGGATGCCTTCGAGCCGCTGCTGCAGGTCCTCGCGATTGTCGACACGGGCGTATTTCTTCGCGAAGCGCGGATCGTCGTGCAGCTCCGCATCGCCCAGCGCACGGCAGAACTTGTCCCACAGTCGTTGCGAGTTCACGCCGACGACCATGTAGCCGTCCTTCGTCTTCAGTGCTTCATAGGGCGCAGCAAGGCGGTGGCGAGAGCCGGCAGGCTTGGCAACCTCTCCGGTCATGATGTTCTTGCCTGCCTCCCACAGCGTGTAGGCAAGGGCGGCTTCGAAGAGCGACGTCTCGACATACTGCCCCTCGCCGGTGCGCGAGCGGTGGTTGAGCGCGCCGAGCACGGCAATAGCCGCGAACATGCCAGCGTTGAGATCCGATATCGGCACGCCACAGGCGGTCGGATTGGTGGAGCCGATCTCACCGGTAAAGCTCATGATGCCCGACATGGCCTGCGCGATCAGGTCGAACCCGCCACGGTCGCGATAGGGGCCCGTCTGCCCGAAGCCCGAGACGGAGCAGTAGATGATGTCCGGCTTCACCGCCTTGAGGTCGTCATAGCCGAGCCCGCTGCGCGCCATCGCGCCGGGCCGGAAATTCTCGACGAACACATCTGCCGTCTTCGCCATGTCGCGCACGATCGCCGCGCCTTCGGGCTTAGAGACGTCGAGCGCAATGGCCCGCTTGTTGCGGTTGACGAAGTCGAACGGCTTGAAGGCCGAGTCCTCGCGCCCGCGCGTCGTCTCGCCCTCCGGGTTCTCGATCTTGATGACATCCGCGCCGAGGTCAGCGAGGATCAGCGAGCACCAGGCGCCTGCGATCACGTGGGTGCAGTCGAGAACCTTCAGCCCCTCAAGTGCGCCGGCCATGAAACGTGCTCCCGCCTCAACGGGGCAAGGCTAGCGCGGCAAGGCGAGGGCGGCCAGTGCGGTTGGGCTAGCGAAACTGTCCCAGCACCCCAAGGGCATCAAGAGCAGCAATCAAGTCGGCTTTTGGCATTCGCCATTCGATGCGGCGTTTGTTGGAAATCGAGATGGCGATCGTTGCGCTAGCCTTTTCGGCGATCATGGATCGCACCTGGTCGGCGTCGAGATCGATCTGCATGGCCTGAATGCGGTTGCACCAGTGCGACTTGTCCAGGCAAGACACATCGAGCCACGGAAAGGTCAGTGTAGCTTTGGTGAGAGGGGTCCCGACGTAGGCGGGATATTCCGAAGGGCGAGGTCCGTAGCGTCCCGGCGCCCCGGCCTCTTCGGGCAAGGCAAAGTGAAGTTGCTGGCCTTTGAACATGACGTGGACATCGCCGTTCGTTTCCTGTCGCACTTCGACCCAGAAGTTGGTTTCCGTCTGCGCGGCCAGGGAATAGCCGTTCTTTTTCCTGGTATCGGTTGGCGCGACAGTCGTGGCGACGCGCGCGCCGGTTTTCGGGTCAATGCCCATTCGTGGGGCCGTACCGTCCTGCGATGTCGCGGTTCCGATAGAGAGCCAGACCAGGACCAGGGGGACGAGGCGGAAGATCGATATCAAGTGTCCCCCCTCTCGTTGCCCGTTACGCCGCTGCGGCCGTCGGTTCGGCTGGCTTTGAGGCGCAGCGTTTCAGCACCTCGATATAGCCCTTCGTGATGCGCATGCGCTCGCGATAGCCCTTCTGCAGCAGCAGCTTGTGCGTCCGCTCCAGGCGGTAGCAGGGGACGTACATGAAGGCGTGATGCTCGCAGTGATAGTGCACCCAGAACGGCGCGATCAGCAGGCGCTCGATCGGATTAGCCAGCGTGGTGCGGGCGTGGGTGAAGGGATCGGTGACGGTGCCGACCATCGCGTGTTCGGCCATCGAACGGATGCGGGTCACCAGCGGGAACCACGTCGCCATCGGCACGATCCAGAGCGCAGGCCAGGCCCACCAGTATCCAAGCGCGCTCGTGCCGGCGATGAGGATCAGATTCACGATCCAGAAGCGGCGCACTGGGTGATCCGGCACGCGCGGCGGACGCCGTTTCTCGCCCTGGAGGCGCTTGATGGTCGGCATGATGCGCTGCTTGAAGAAGGTCTGGCCGGTGAGATCGCGGATGAACTTTCGGCGCAGCGACTTGGGCGTGACCGGGAAGGGGCGCGAGAGTCCGAGGTCCGGGTCTTCCGGCTGCTCGGTATATTTATGGTGGGTGAGATGATAGGGGCGATAGCGCTTCAGGCTGCCGCCGACGGCCGAACCGCACAGCCATTCCGCCATCCAGTCGTTGAGCTTTGCGTTCGGATGCAGCGCGCCGTGGGCCGCGTCATGTTCCAGGATCGCAAGGCCAAGCTGGCGCGCGCCGATCAGCATCACAGCCAGGACATAGGTGGCGGGGTTGGGGAAGGCGATGAACAGCGCGCCCGCGCCGAAGATGACGCCCCACGCGTAGACGATCAGCGCCGGGCCGCGCCACCACGAGTGTTTGGAGACGCTGTCCCACTCCTCGGGTGTGAACACGGTTTTGGGATCGATGCGAACGACAGACGGCATGACTCTAAGATAGCAGAGGAAACAACGAATAGCAGGGGTCGGAGGGTCGCGCCGGACAGTGCGGGCCGGGGGTTAAGAATGACGTAAGGAAAGGGATGCGCGGGCGCCGCAGGGCCGCTAGGGTACCCGCAAATCAACCGTCGGAGACTGCCGCATGAGACTGCTTGCCGGAATGCTTTTAGCTGGGGCGGCCGCCCTGGCGATGGCCGGATGCGGGCAGGAAAAGAAAAAGGAACCGCCGCCGGTGGAGCTGGGGCCGGATACGGCCAAGGCGGCGCCTGCGGTTCCCACAATCATGGCCGATGCTTCGGCAGGTGATGGCGGCGTCACGCCGTTCTACGATCCGGCCGGGCCCGCGCCGGCGAAGCCGGGCACGATGATCCGGACGGAGACCCAGCCGCCCGAAACCTCGTTGGCCAGCGCCGGGCAGGGCATCCGCATTCTCTATTCTTCGACAGACGGACTCGACGGCAAGACGCCGATCGCCGTCTCGGGGAGCCTCTTCCTCCCAAAGGGTGATGCGCCCGCGTCCGGCTGGCCGCTGATCGCGTGGGCGCATGGCACTGTTGGCGTCGCGGACAAGTGCGCGCCGTCATTCAACAAGCGGTCGGAACGCGACACCATCTATCTCAACCACTGGCTCGACCAGGGCTATGCGGTTGTTGCGTCGGACTACCAAGGCCTCGGCACGCCGGGCGGGCATCCGTATCTCGCGACCAAGCCGGAGGCGTTCTCCGTGCTCGACTCGATCCGCGCGGTGCAGGGCGTGGCGGACTATCACATCGGCAAGCCGGTCGTGCTGGTCGGCCAGAGCCAGGGCGGGGGCGGCGCCTTCGCAACGGCGGGCGAGGCGGCGACCTACGCGCCCGAGATCGACATTCGCGGCACGGTGGCGACGGGCACGCCCTACTTCACCGCGACCGCGGCGCCGGTGGTGCGGGACCCCAATGCGGTGGAAGGCGTCTTCGCCTACACGCTCTTCATTCTTCATCTCGTCCATCAGGCCGACAAAAGCTTCGATCCGGATGCGATCATGACGGAGGCGGCCAAGCCCGTGTTCGCGCTAACGCGCACCGGCTGCCTCGGTGATGTCGGCAAGGCGATCGTGGCGGCCAATCTGAGCCAGGCGAAGGCTTTCACCACTGATCCGACGGCGACGACGTCGAAATACTATCCGCTGATGGCGTATTCGACGCTGAAGGTGAAAGGCCCGGTCTTCATGGGCACGGGCGGCAAGGACCACGACGTGCCGCCGCCCGGACAGCAGCGTCTGTTCGACGACGCGTGCGCCGCCGGCACGGTGATCGAACGGCATGTCTACGCCGACCTCGACCACTCGGGCACGGTCAACGGCTCGTTGAAGGACTCGACGCCTTTCGTGAAGAAGGCCTTTGCGGGCGAGGCGATCGCGGGGACCTGCAAGAAGGCCGGCTAGACCGGTTGCCTCAGGTTGGAATGACGGCCGGGTGAAATCTCGCCCGGCAGGCGATTTTCTGCGACATGCTGTCCGTCCGGCCGGCGTTGAAGCGCTGGCGCGCTCCGTGCATTCGATCCCCGAAAATTCACCGTGTTTCTTCGCTTGTTATCTGGGGACGACATGACTGCCCGCACGCTTCGAGATTACCTGGCCGACCCCGCCCAGACCGACCAGGCCGCTCCGCATGATCTCTCGATCCTGATCCACGCGATTGCGGATAGCTGCCGCCGGATCTCCGCGCTGGTGGCGCGCGGCGCACTGGCGGACGTGCTGGGCGCGGCAGGCACGGGCAATGTCCAGGGCGAGGAGCAGAAACAGCTCGATGTGCTGGCCAATGACGAACTGATGGACATGGCGAGGTCCTGCGGCGTGGTCGCGGCGGCAGCCTCGGAAGAGGAAGAGCATGCACGGCAGCTGACGGCGGGCGCTCCTTATCTTCTCCTGTTCGATCCACTCGATGGCTCGTCCAACATCGACGTCAACGTTTCCATCGGCACGATCTTCTCGGTGCTCAAGGCGATGCCGGGCGATGGCGCGCAGCCCTTCCTGCAGCCGGGCCGCAACCAGGTGGCGGCGGGCTATGTCGTCTATGGGCCGCAGACCACGCTGGTGCTGACGATCGGCAAGGGCGTCGCGGCGTTCACGCTCGACCCGCAGACGGGCGGCTGGCTGAAGGTGGCCACACAGCTGCGCGTGCCGGAGAAGACCAAGGAATACTCGATCAACATGTCGAACATGCGCCACTGGGCCAACCCTGTGCGCGCGTACATCGACGAGTGCACGGCGGGCGAGGCGGGGCCGCGCGGCAAGAACTACAACATGCGCTGGGTTGGTTCGATGGTGGCCGATGTTCACCGCATCATCAGCCGGGGCGGCGTGTTCCTCTATCCGTGGGACGCGCGCGACCCGAAGAAGCCGGGCAAACTCAGGCTGATGTATGAAGCCAATCCGATGTCGATGCTGTGCGAACAAGCCGGTGGCGGCGCTTTCGACGGTAGTCGTGCGATCCTCGATATTGCTCCCACGGGCCTGCACCAGCGCGTGTCGGTGATGATGGGCTCGAAAGAGGAAGTTCTGCGGCTCCAGGAGCTGCACACGGTTGCGGCGTAGGTAACCACGAGGGCCGGGCTCACCAGCCTCACACAAACGGCTTGCCCACCTCGAACTTCTTCGGCAGCAGGCGCTGCAGATAAGCCATGCCGGCGGCTGACATCTGGTTGTCGTCGGGCTTGAGAAAATCGGCCGGCATGTGACGCGTCTTGCCGGCGACATTGGACAGTGGGACCAGCTTGATCACCGTCTGCTTGCCGTCGAACTGCAGAGCCACCGAGCCGCCGCCCTTGTCGGCGGCTTCGACCGCGAATGCGCCGGCGTTGAAGGCTTCCCTGGCATCAATGGCCGATATCATCGAGACAGCGCCGCGGGGCAGGTAGCCGAGCGTGTCGACCCGGGCGCGCTTGCCGGGAAGGCCGGTGGCGAGCGCCTGTTCGAAGGCTGCGCCAAGGTCGGTGCCGGAGAGCTTGAGGTTGCCGTGGGCATCGCGCTCCAGCTTGTCGGCCGGCACGACGTGCTCAACCAGCGAGCGGCCATCTTCCATCGTCACGCCTTCGGAGACGGCGACGATGCAGCGCTTGTGCTTGTCCATTGATTTCTTCACGTCGTCGATGAAGCGTTTCACCGAGAACGGGCGCTCGGGCACATATACAAGGTGCGGGCCCGAGGTTTCATCGAACTGCCAGGCTGCGGCGGCGGCGGTGAGGAAGCCAGCGTGGCGGCCCATGACGATGCCGACATAGATGCCGGGGAGGGCCCGGAAATCGAGGTCGACCGACAGGAAGGCCGAAGCCACGAACTCGCCTGCGGAAATGAAGCCTGGCGTGTGGTCGTTGTCGACGAGATCGTTGTCGATCGTCTTGGGCGCGTGCACGAAGGCCATAGAACCGCCGGCGGCGTTGGTGAGAATCTGCTGCGTGCCCGCCGTGTCGTTGCCGCCGATATAGATGAAGGCGTTGGCGCCGGCCTTTTTCAGTCCGTTGAGGATGACATCGCAATAGGCCGCGTCCGGCTTGTCGCGCGTGGAGCCCAGCGCGGCGCTCGGTGTGTTGGCGATCAGCTTCAGCTGCGCTTCGGGAACGGCGGAGAGATCGACATAGTCGCCATCGCGGATGCCGCGCACGCCGTGCCGCGCGCCGAGGATTTTCGCGCCCGGATGACGCTTCTTTGTTTCGAGAACCGCGCCGACCAGCGTCTGGTTGATGACCGCCGTGGGCCCGCCGCCCTGCGCGATAACGAAGGTCGCCGACATGCTGGTTGATCTCCCGGTTTGTCTCAACTTCTTGCTAGCCTACATGCAGCGCGTTGCGTGGCAACGCTCGACACGCCTCGAAATATGAGGAGTGTGTCGTCGAGAAATCGGCAAGCCTTTGGGCAGGCGCACGTCTTCCTTCAGGCCGGCTCTCTCGCCGCCTGGGATGCTTCCGCCTTCGCCCTGCCAGGCTTCGGCGAGACGAGGCGCCCTCGCGTGGAGGGCTGGGGACGCGGGATGGCCCCGCTGGTTTGGCGCACCGTCCTGCGACGGCTACCGGTAGTGGAAGAAGGAAAGCGGCATCCCGCATCCCCGCGAGCGTTATTCGCCAGCCCAGAGCAGGGACCTCTACGATCCCCTGACATGGTCGCCGGCGGCGGTAAGAGCCGGAGGCGTTCCCCTCCGGTCCTCTGCGCTATCATTCACCCGGATCGGATGAACCCAGAAACGACTCCTGGCGCTTGGCCGTGTTAGGGCTTTCCCCAGGACTTACCCGCTCGCTCGCATCGCCCCCCGCGCCGTTGAACATCGCGACTGCCCTCCTTGCGAAGGCGATGGGGCAGTCTCTCACGGGGGCGGAGGTGGGGGATAAAGCAGGTCAAAAAAATCGCTACGGCGTTGAGATCGCTGGAGTCGGTGTGCGGGAAATATGCGGGGTTGCGAAGCGACGCTCACGTGGAAGCGTAGCTTAAGCTACGCGTCCCCGGCGGAGGCCGGGGTCCAGTCGCAGCATGAAGACGGGCAAAGCCCGCCCAAAGTCTTCAAACGGGATTGAGAGCGCTTCGCGCACACCTTGCTGGGGCTGGACCCCGGCCTCCGCCGGGGACGCGTGAACGAGTTCACGCTTCCAGCTTTCCCTCGGTCGCGCTTCCAGAATGACAATCTGTTGGAGCGACCAGAAGCTCGGTGCCCGTGTCAGAGCGCTAATGCTGTTGTTTGTCGGACCTGGGTTCGTAGCAGGCTGGATCGTGGGACCCGGTACTGGCATCGCACGCGCTGTCCGAGCGGGTGTAGGCGCGGTGTTCATCGCCGCTCAACCCGCCCCATTCCACCACACCCGCGCATCCCGCCAGCAAGGCGGCGAACGCTAACAGAACGACCTGTTTCACGACGATCCCTCCCGTGTCTGCCGTACCAGGCGGGTAGAGAATGGCGGATTTCGGGCCGCATTCCCGGACGACCTCGGTGGACGCCGGGCCAGTCGAGGAGCAGTGTGCCGCTTTGGAGGGGGGACCAAGATGCAGCTTCGAAACTGGCTAGTGGTCTTGTCCGCCGTTGCGTTGACGGCTTGCGGTTTGCCGATGGCGCCGGACGAAGCCCTGCTCGCGCAGAACGACCAAGTCTATGCCGATGTTGTGCTCGGGAAGAACGACGCCTTCTTTGCCCGCTTGCCCAAGAATTTCGACACGCCGCAGCAACGCAAGATGTTGGCGGCGGTGCGGCAGATTATTCCGGACGGCAAAGCGACGGCGGCCCAGTTGACCGGGTGGAATGCCTATTCCGGGACTGACGGACAGCGCGAGGCGCTTGTCGTTCGCTACGACTACGGTTCGGACCACGTCACAGTGGCGACGACCTTCAACCGCCCCAATAGCGCTCAGCCGTGGGGATTGTTTAGCTTCAATCTCTCGCCGACGCCGCCCGAATTCCTGAACAGCCCGGCGATAGGCGGGCCGCGTCCTGCGCCCCCGGTCCGCCCCGCTGATGCGGCGCCTCCGAGCTGACGTCCGGTCTAACCCCCGGATTTCAGGCCGCGAGCTGCCAATCGGGCTTATCTCCCAGCAGTTCCGGGCTTGCCGGGAGAGAATCACCACACACTTTCTTGCCAACAATCAACAGCTTCGCCGTGTGGTATGCTGGTGAAGGATCAGGACGGCGACTAGCGCTGGTCGTTCGGCTGAAAGAGCGGACAAGCCCGCATCATGCGATTTCCGGAGGAATTTCTCAACGAGCTGAAGTCGCGCGTGCGGCTGTCGGACGTCGTTGGCAAGAAGGTCGCGCTGAAGAAGCGCGGCAAGGACTATGTGGGCCTGTCCCCGTTCTCGAGCGAGAAGACGCCGAGCTTTTACGTCCACGACGATCGCGGCTTCTACAAATGCTTCTCCACCCAGAAGGCGGGCGATGCGATCACCTTCGTGATGGAGACGGAGCGGCTGTCGTTCTCCGAGGCGGTTGAGAAGCTTGCGCGCGACTATGGCCTGGAGCTGCCCAAGCAGTCGGCCGCGGAGCAGCAGGAATACAAGAAGCGCACGACGCTGATCGAATGGGTCGAGAAGGCGTGCGCGTTCTTCGAGGCGCAGCTGAACAAGCCGGGTTCGGCGCCGGCGCGTGAATACCTGCAAAAGCGCGGCTTCGGGCCGGATGCCTGGCAACGCCATCGCATGGGCTTTGCTCCCGATGGCTGGCGCAACCTGGCCGACGAGCTGATGAAGCAGGGCGCCAGCCTCGACGAGCTGGTGGAAGCCGGTCTTGTGGTGCGTCCTGGTGACGAGGATGCGGGCGAGAAATCCGGGGCGAAGGAGAAATACTGGGACCGGTTCCGCAACCGCGTGATTTTCCCGATCAGCGATCCGGCTGGGCGAGTGATTGCGTTCGGCGCGCGTACGCTCGATCCCGATGGCAAGCCGAAATACCTCAACTCTTCGGACTCGCCGCTCTTCCACAAGGGCCGGACGCTTTATCGCTTTGGCCCGGCGCGCGAGGCGCTGGCCGATATCAAGGCCGGTCCGCTGTCGCGCGGCCTGATCGTCACCGAGGGCTATGTCGATGCGATCTCGCTGGCCGAGGCGGGGATCGGCACGGGCGTTGCGCCGCTGGGAACCGCGCTGACCGAGGATCAGCTGGAACTTTTGTGGCGGGCGGGACCCGAACCGATCTTGTGCTTTGACGGGGATGCAGCAGGCATCCGCGCCGCGTGGCGGGCTTGCGACCGGGCGCTGCCGCTTATCGAGCCGGGCAAGACGCTGTTCTTTGTGCTGCTGCCGGACGGCATGGATCCGGACGATGTCGTGCGTGTGCGTGGGCCCCAGGCCATGCGCGAAATGCTGACCCAGGCCCGACCGCTGGTTGAACTTCTGTGGTCGCGGGAGGTTGAGGCCGAACCGCTCGACACGCCCGAAAGGCGAGCCGGATTCGAGGCGCGGCTTATGGCCGCTGTGAATGCGATCAAGCACCCCGGCGTGCGCAAAGCCTATGAGCGGGAACTGCGGGACCGGCTCTACTGGCATTTCCGGGGCGCGCGGCCCGGATTTGGCGGCCGGACCGGGAACGGACAATCGAATACCCAGAATGGGTCACAGATTCCCGCCAAAAAGGGGTCCAGTCCAGGGGCGACTGGCCTGGGAGGGCTGGTCCTGGTGGTCCGGGCGCTCGAGAGCCCTATGATCCTGGAACAGAGCCATGAGGCGCTGTTCAAGGCGGTGTTCGATGACCCCGACATCGTGGCCATCCGGAACGCGGCGTTTGACGTCTACAAAAACGGCGAAATGCTTGACCGTACAGCGGTTGCGGCCCATTTACGTAGCCTTGGCCGCAAGCGGGCTGTCGAGCTATTGGAAACCTTCCCGGTCGGGCAACCGATGGACCCTCGATCGAACGAGGGCCGCGATTGGCTTGACGCATTGGGCCGGTTCCCGGTTGCCAGGACACTCGTTGGGGAGGTCAAGGCGACGGTGCGGGCGGACGAGGAAGGCGTTGAGATGATGAGCGCCTCTCACCAGGCCCGGATCATGGCCAAGGTGCTCGATCGGAGAAGGGCCAGTCGTTCCGTGGTTGACGAGGCGGTGACATCGCCGGCTGACGAAGGCGTGCAGGAGCTGCGCGACGCGATCGGCGGAATGGGGGCCGCTATGGAGAACAAACGTTCTGAAGACTGATGTGAAGAACAAGGCGAAGCAGCGCCCGGTGCCCACAAAGGCCAATGGCGCTCACAAGCCAGCTGCCAAGCCCGCCTCCGCGAAAGCGGCGCCGGTGAAGGATTCGAAAAAGCCCGAGCCTGTGAAGGCGAAGGCTGAGGCAATGAAGGCCGCGACGGCCAAGGTTCAACCGGCGAAGGGTGCGCCCCCCAAGCCGGCTGGAAAGGAGACCGCGCCGAAAGGCGCGGACAAAACCGGGATGGGCAAAGCCCAGCCGGCGAAGGCCGCCACGCCGGCCAAGGGGGAGAACGGTCGGGCGGACAAGTCGGGTCTGCGGAGAGAGTTGATGGCCAAGAGCGAAGCGACGAAACGCAAGCCCGCCGCGGAGGCTGCTGACGGACCGTTGCTCGACATGAACGACGCCTCGGTGAAGAAATTCATCAAGGCTGCGAAGGCGCGCGGCTTCGTGACCTATGACGAGCTGAACAAGGTTCTGCCGTCGGACCAGAATTCCTCCGAGCAGATCGAGGACATCATGTCCCAGCTCTCGGAGATGGGCATCAACGTCGTCGATTCCGAAGAGGACGCCGAGGAACAGCAGTCGGAAGATTCCGCCGAAGAGGGCGATGAGGAAAGCGAGGGCGCGCCGGCCCGCTCGAAATCGACTGCTGTCGCGACCACGACCAAGGATCGCTATGACCGCACCGACGATCCGGTGCGCATGTATCTGCGCGAGATGGGCTCGGTGGAACTGCTGTCGCGCGAGGGCGAGATCGCGATTGCGAAACGCATCGAGGCCGGCCGCGACGCGATGATCCGCGGCCTGTGCGAAAGCCCGCTGACTTTCGAAGCCATCATGGTGTGGCGCCAGGAATTGTCGGACGAGCGCGTGCTGCTGCGCGACATCATCGACCTTGAGGCCACCTACGCCGCAGCCCACGGCGGCATCGTCGATAACTCGCAGATCGTGCTGCAGGGCGGGGCGCCGCCGCCGTCAACCGCGCCGATCACCGCCAAGAAGCTGGCCGAGAAGGCGCAGGAGCTGCGCGAGAAGGCCGAGCGCGAACGCGAGAAGGCCGAAGCCGCCCGCGAGAAAGCCAAGAAGCGCGCCTCCCGCGAGGACGAGGACGAGGTCGAGCTGGAACGCCAGCGCCAGGCCGAGGCCGAAGCCGAGAGCAATTCCGACGACGAGTTCGACGACGGCGGCGCCATGTCGATGTCGGCGATGGAGGCCGAGTTGCGCGAAGGCGTCGTGAAGACGCTGGACGCGGTGGCCGAGAACTTCCAGCGCTATCGCAAGCTGCAGGAGCGGCTGGTTTCGCGCAGCCTCGAGGGCAAGGGACACACGCCCAAGGACTCCAAGGAATACGAAGACCTCGTCGGCGACATCATCGAGAACCTGAAGACGCTGCACCTCAACAACGCGCGTATCGAAACGCTCGTCGAGCAGCTCTACGAGATCAACAAGCGGCTCATCCAGCTTGAAGGCAAGCTGATGCGCCTGGCCGACCTGCACGGCGTCGGTCGCCAGGACTTCCTCGACAACTATTTCGGCCAGGAGCTGAAGCCGGACTGGCTCGACAAGGTCGGCGCGCTTTCGAAGCAGTGGAAGAAGTTCGTCACCGCCGAGACCCGCAAGGTGACTGCGCTGCGCGAGGAGATTTCAGGTCTCGCCCAGGAGATGGGCGTTCCGATCGACGACTTCCGCCGCATCGTCCAGACGGTCCAGAAAGGCGAGCGCGAAGCACGCCAGGCGAAGAAGGAGATGGTGGAAGCCAACCTCCGTCTCGTGATCTCGATCGCCAAGAAATACACCAACCGCGGCCTGCAATTCCTGGATCTGATCCAGGAAGGAAACATCGGCCTGATGAAGGCGGTCGATAAGTTCGAATACCGCCGCGGCTACAAGTTCTCGACCTATGCGACGTGGTGGATCCGGCAGGCGATCACGCGTTCGATCGCCGATCAGGCGCGCACGATCCGCATCCCCGTGCACATGATCGAGACGATCAACAAGATCGTCCGCACCCAGCGCCAGATGCTGCACGAGATCGGCCGCGAGCCGACGCCGGAGGAACTGGCCGAAAAGCTGGGCCTGCCGCTCGAGAAGATCCGCAAGGTTCTGAAGATCGCGAAAGAGCCGATCTCGCTGGAGACGCCGATCGGCGACGACGAGGATTCGAACCTCGGCGACTTCATCGAGGACAAGTCGGCGCTGTTGCCGGTCGACGCCGCGATCCAGTCGAACTTGCGCGAGACGACGACCCGCGTTCTGGCCTCTCTCACGCCGCGTGAAGAGCGTGTGCTGCGCATGCGCTTCGGCATCGGCATGAACACCGACCACACGCTGGAAGAAGTCGGCCAGCAGTTCTCGGTGACGCGCGAACGCATCCGCCAGATCGAGGCGAAGGCCCTGCGCAAGCTCAAGCACCCGAGCCGGTCACGGAAGCTGCGGAGCTTCCTGGATACCTGAGGCCGTCAGCTGAAGGCCGGGTAACTCCCCTAAGGCTTCTCTTCATGGCCAAGGTACTTGCCTGACCAGCACTGGCTCGCGCTAACTCTTCAGAACGTAGCTGGAAATCGCAGCATGGCGAAGCTTGTCTATGGGTTGAATGTGTCCGTAGACGGGTATGTCGACCATGACGGGTTTGCGCCGCCGGGTCCGGCGCTGTTTCGTTACTTCCTCGAGCGCGTGCGCAATTCGGCGGCGAGCCTCTATGGGCGGCGCATGTATGAGGTGATGCGGTATTGGGACGAAGACCAAGCCGGATGGGGCGAGGCGGAGCGCGAATACGCAGCGGTGTGGCGCGCCCAGCAGAAGTGGGTGGTGTCGCGAACTTTGAAGTCGGTCGGCCCCAACGCCACGCTGGTCTCGGACAATGTCGAGGCGGCGATACGCGATCTGAAGGCCCGGCTGAGCGGGGAAATCGAAGTCGCCGGACCGGAGCTGGCGCACAGCCTGGGCGAGCTTGGCCTGATCGATGAGTATGAGCTCTACATGCGCCCCTTCGTGGTCGGGCGCGGCAAGCCGTTTTTCGCCGGGCCGCGGCCGCCGCTGCGCCTTGTGTCTCACCAACGGGTGGGCGAGGACGCGATCAGGCTGACCTACGTCGCGGCCTGACGGAGCGGCTTAGGGAACCTCCGCCACGCATTCCACCTCGACGAGGAAGTCGGGCGAGGGGAGCGGGGCTTGGAACGCAGTGCGGGCGGGATAATTCCCCTTGGACCAGTAGCCGGCGTAGAGTTCGTTCATGCGCGGCCAGTCCTCAACGCGCGCGAGCATCACGGTGCACTTGACGACGTGCGCAAAGTCCGTGCCGCCGGCCTTCAGCGTCGCACCCATGTTGGTCATCACCTGTTTGAACTGGGCGTCGAAGTCACCCTTGGCGATCTGGAGATTTGTATCCAACGGTGTCGTTCCCGAGACGAAGAGAAGCCCGTTGGAGCGCACGGCCTGTGCGATCGGCGCCGTGGTACGCGGGGCGTTCGGCGTGTCGATAATGGCGCGCGCGTCTTTCGCGGCGCTGACGGTTGTGGTTTCCGCAACAACGCATCCGCCGAGCAAAAAGGTCGCGAGAATAGCAAGCGAGCGATGCATGGACGTCCCCTTTGGCTGACGACACACGCTAGCAGATCGAGGCCGGTTTTGCTTCAGCCCTTGAAGCCGCCGGTCCGCAGATATTCTGCTTCTTCTTGCGTCGTCGCGCGGCCGAGGATGGCGTTGCGATGCGGGAAACGGCCAAAGCGAGCGATGATGTCGTGATGCTGCTTGGCGCTCCTGCGATCCTGCCCGCCCAGCTCACGGGTGAGGGCGAGGGAGCGCTCCTGGTCGGCGAGATCTTCGGAATGGCCCAACGGCAGATAGATGAAGGTGCGCATCGCCTTGTCGAGGTGGCGGTCGTGGCCGGCGGCGATGGCGGCAAGGGCGGCCTCGCGCGCCAGGGCGTCTGTTGCAAACATCTGCGGCGCGCCGCGGAAAGAGTTACGCGGGTACTGGTCGAGCAGGATGATCTCCGCCAACGCACCCTCCGGGGTCGTACGCCAGGACGCGAACTCGCCGCGCGCAGCCTGTTCGTACAGCGAAGCGAAACGCTCGCGGAATTGCGCATCGAATATGGCGTCCTTGGCGAACCATTTCTTCGGGCCCGCCTTGCGCCAGAAATCGACGACGGCGTGGGCTTCCTCGGGTGTTTCGGCGGGGCGATCCTGGATTGCAGCCATGACGCATAAGATAACAACCGGGCGGGTCGGATAATAGTGAAGTATGCACTTGACTATAATGGCCGCGCTTCACATATAGTGAAGTGTAAACTTCAGTGTATGAGGAGGCCCGGATGGCCCAACAGCCCGCAATTCATTCAACATTCGTGATCGAGAAATCCTATCCCAAGTCGCCCGAAAAAGTGTTCGCGGCCTTCAGCGACCCGGAGAAGAAGCGGCGCTGGTATGGCGAGAGCAGGGGGCATGACATCGGGGACTATGCGCTCGATTTCCGGGTCGGCGGAAACGAAGTGCTGGCAGTGACGATGAAGGCCGGCACGCCGATCGCCGGCGCCACGCTGCGCTGGGCGCAGACCTATGACGACATCAGCGAGAACCACCGCATCGTGTTCAGCCAGACGCTGGACATCAACGGCAAGCGTATCTCGGTCGCGCTGGTTACCGTCGAGTTCCGGGCGACCAAGACGGGCTGCGATCTCGTGTTCACGCACCAGGCGGCGTTCTTTGAAGGCGCCGACGGGCCGCAAATGCGCGAGGCTGGATGGAAGGCATTGCTCGGGAATCTCGACCGGGAGATGGCGGGCTGATGCCGGCGGCGCTGAGAAAGACGGACCGGGTGTTCAACGCGCTGGGCGATCCCACGCGCCGCGCTATCGTGGAAAAGCTCAGCCGGGGACCGTCGACCGTGTCGCGGCTGGCGGCCCCGCTCGACATCACGATCACCGCAGTCCGCCAGCACCTCGATGTGCTGGAGGAGTGCGGGCTGGTGCGAACCGAGAAGGTGGGGCGCGTGCGCACCTGCCGCTTCGAAACGAAAGGCCTCGCCGTGCTCGAACAATGGATCGAAGACCAGCGTTCGCTATGGGAAGAACGCCTCGACCAACTGGGCGACCTGTTGGAGGAGGACTGATCCCAGTTCACGTACTGCGTAAGACGGATTGTCCGCGTGCGGGCCGTGGTTTCAGACTGTTCACTCGGTTTCCGCCGGGATTCAGATACGGACAGATAGACCTACAAAACGGACTATTGAGCGCTGGCGGAATTGCCACTGCTGTCTGTCGTTTCCACTTGCTTATGCAACCCGCGGCTTCGTGGCCATCTGCCTCCCATCAGCAGCCATAAGGAGACACAAATGCTGAAGAAGTACGTGATCGAACGTGACATCCCCTCCGTGGGGAGCATGACCAGGCCGCAACTGAAGGGCGCCGCCGAGACCTCCAACGCCGCCCTCTCCAAGCTGGCGCCCAAGGTCCAGTGGCAACATTCCTACGTCGCCGCGAACAAGACGTTCTGCATCTATCTCGCCGAAAACGAAGATGCGATCCGTCAGCACGCCCAACTTTCGGGCTTCCCGGCGACAAAAATCACCGAAATCAACACGGTGATCGACCCCACGACGGCGGCCGGCTGACCGTGCTACAGCTAGCCTCAAGGAGACCGCCGATGCTGGACGTGTGCGTCGTGCTGTTCGATGACGGCTATGCGTCAACGGCAGTCATGCCGATCGAGGTGTTTCACTCGGCCGGGGCTTTGTGGAGCGAGCTGAAAGGCGAGCGCCCGGAGCCCCGGTTCCGGGTCACCACGGCCTCGCTCGACGGCAAGCCGGTGCGCAGCCCCTATGGCGGCATGCATATGCAGCCGCAGGGAAGCATCGCCGACGTTGAACACGCCGACATCGTCATCGTGCCCACGTCGGGACTGTCGCTCGACAAGGTCATCGAGAACTCGGCGTTGCAGCCCTGGCTGCGCCGCCATTACGAAAAGGGCGCTTACCTCGCCGGGGTGTGCATGGGAGCGGCGTATCTCGCCGAGACCGGCCTTCTCGACGCCAAGCGCGCAACCACGCATTGGGCGGTGGCCGACGACCTGAAAAGGCGGTGGCCGAAAGTCGACTGGCGCTGCGATCACATCCTCACCGAGGACAGCCGCCTGCTTTGCAGCGGCGGCGTCACCGCGGCGGCGGATGTGAGCCTCTACCTGGTCGAGAAGCTGTGCGGCCATGAAGTGGCGGTGCAGACGGCCAAGGCGCTGCTGTTGTCCATGCCGCGGACGCACCAGTCCGGCTATGCCGTGCTGCCGCTGTCGCCGCCGCATGACGATGACCGCATCCGCCAGGCCGAGTCGTTCGTCCAAGCCCACTATGCCGCGGACCTTTCTGTCGAAAAGCTGGCGGGCAGCGTCGGCATGAGCGAACGGACCTTCCTGCGCCGCTTCAAGGCGGCGACGGGCCGGGTGCCGGCGGGCTATCTGCAGGCCGTGCGCATCGAGGCGGCGAAAGCCATCCTCGAACGCGACAATACGCCGGTGCAGACCGTGTCTCTGAAAGTGGGGTACGAAGACGTCTCGTTCTTCCGCACCCTGTTCAAACGGGCGACCGGCATGACGCCGGGCGAATACCGCGAACGATTTGCCTCGTTCAACGTACGCGCGCCCGACTCGGTCGACCTCACGACCGTCTAACCAGCGCTCAAACGCGCAAGCTCCTCCTCGCTCAATCCCCGGGCGAGGAGGATTGCCGCACGTCCCGTGGTGGGGTGTGGTCGGGCCTTCCTATTCGGTATAGCGGTTTCCGGGCGCTGTCGGGTCCGCCGCTTCCGAAGAGGGGAGAGCCATGGTTGCGGATGAAACACCCCGCCCACGCGTGGGCCGACGCTCGGTCCGGCTGGTACGCCGGGTCGCGGGGCCGCGCCTGAAATTCATTCCATTTGGCCTGATTCCGGCGGCTGGCCTGGGCCTGCTCCTGATGTTCGGGGCGACGGTGTTCGCGCGGGGCGCGGTTTCCGAAGTTACGTTGAAGACCTCGCAGACGGCGATCGAGACATCCGGTGCGGCCAGCTGGGCCATTGTGAAGACAGTTTCGGGCCAGTGGGTGACGCTGGCGGGGATTCCGCCTTCGAAGGCC
>DASZSI010000106.1:0-2794 GCA_035548775.1 Hyphomonadaceae bacterium | reverse complement strand
AAAGATTGGCGAAGTCCGATCCGGCATCTCATATGACAGGCATGATCCGCCCCGAAGACCTGCTGTGCCCGACGCCAAAGGGCCTCTTCTGCCCGCCGGGCGATTTCTACATCGATCCGGTGCGCGGCGGCGTCGATCGCGCGGTCATCACGCACGGCCATTCGGATCACGCTCGTGCGGGGCACGCTGCGGTGCTGGCGACGCCAGAGACGCTGGAAGCGATGGCGGTCCGCTATGGCAAGGCGTTCACGCAATCACGCCAGCCGGCGCGCTATGGCGAACGCAATCGCGTGGGCGATGTCGATGTGCGGCTGATCCCGGCGGGGCACGTCATCGGCTCGGCGCAGGTGGAGGTGAAGTGGAAGGGCCTCACCATGATCTGCACCGGCGACTACAAGCGCCGGCCGGACCCGACCTGCGCGCCGTTCGAAGTTGCGCCCTGCAAGGTCTTCATCTCGGAAGCCACCTTCGCCCTGCCCGTGTTCCGCCATCCGGATTCGAAGGGAGAGGTGGCCAAGTTGCTCGCTTCGATCCGCGCCTTTCCGGACCGGGCGCATCTTGTGGGCGCCTATTCCTTCGGCAAGGCCCAAAGAGTGATCTGCGAGCTGCGCAATGCCGGTTATCACGAACCGATCTACCTGCACGGCGCCATGAAGGAGCTGTGCGACATGTATGAACGGCTGGGCGTGAAGCTGGGCGACCTGCGCCCCGCCACGGTCGAGAAGGGTAAGCGCGGCCAGCAGGAGGAGTTCGCGGGAAAGATCATCCTCTGCCCGCCTTCAGCCACTTCCACCCCCTGGGCCCAGCGCTTCCCGGACCCCGTGGTCGCCTTCGCGTCCGGCTGGATGAACATCCGCCAGCGCGCCAAGGCGGGCGGCATCGAGCTGCCGCTGATCCTGTCCGACCATGCCGATTGGGACGAACTCACGAATACCGTCCGCGAAGTGAATCCTGAGGAGTTGTGGGTCACCCACGGCCGCGACGACGCCCTTGCCCGCTGGGCCGAGCTGGAAGGCCGCAAGGCCCGTCCGCTTCACCTGGTCGGCTACGAAGACGAGGCGGGCGAGTAACTCTCCCCTTTTTTTCGTGTGCAACACGCGGCATTACTGGCCGTCATGACTTACCGTTCGCTGGAAGCCGATCGCATCGAGAAGACCATCGAGACGCTGTACAAGCGGATCGAGGAGCGGTTTCCCAATCGCGGACTGGGCAAGCTGTGTGCTGAGCTCCTGAACATCGCGCGGGAAGACGAAAAGAGCCTGCATTGGGTCTCCCGCCCCAACCTGTGGCTTCGCGGTGGCGTTGTTGTTGCGGTTACGATCGCCGTTGGCGTGATTATCTGGTTCGGATCGCACCTGACTAACATTTCGGTCTCCAACGAAGCGTTCAACGCGCTGCAGGGCATCGACGCGGCGGTGAACACGCTGGCGCTGGCGGCGGGCGCGAGCTGGTTCCTGCTCAACCTTGAATCCGTTTGGCGACGACGCGCCGTCTTGATGCACCTGCACGAGCTGCGCTCCATCGCCCATGTGGTGGACATGCACCAGCTGACCAAGGACCCGACGACGCTGCACAAGGGATACACGTCCACCGCATCGTCCCAGATGCATGACATGAACGAGTTCGAGCTGGTGCGATATCTGGACTACTGCAGCGAAATGCTGTCGCTCACCGGCAAGCTCGCCGCGCTCTACATGCAGAACATGCGCGATCCGGTCGTGATCGAGGCGGTCAACGAAATCGAAGACCTGACCACCAGCCTTTCCCGCAAGATCTGGCAGAAGATCATGATCCTGCGGCAGCCCGGCGATCCGTGGGGCCAATAGCTAAAGCACTTTGAACTTAGCATCTGCCCGCGCGATCACTTCGCCATCCGCCGTGACGAAAGCCTGCGCAAAGCAGAGTGTCTTGCCGGTCTTGGTGTAGCGCGTGTCGAATTCGACCCACTGGCCGAGCTTCGCAGCACCGACATAGTCGATCGACAGTGAGATCGTGACCAGACCGCCGGCTGGACGCCGCCCCTCGGTGTTCATCGCCTCGACGCAGCTCAGGCCCATCGCATTGTCCGCGATCGCGGCGATCAGGCCGCCATGGACCATGCCGCGAGAGTTGCAGTGCGCCTCGCGCACATGCAGGCCGATCACAACGCGATCCTCCGTCCGCCGGGAATAAAGCGGCTCCCAAGGATCGGTCAGCGGTGATTTGCGGAAATGCGGGGCGAAGCCTTCGGGCGGGCCTGAGGCCGATTCTGACGGTGTCATGTACGTCTCCTGGCTGGGAGACAGGCCCGTCAGCTGCCTTCTCTCCAGATCTTCATGCTGTTCAGATGGACGCAGTATGCGCCACCGCCTAGGATTTTCAACGCCATCCGCCGCCAGAGCGGGATGCATCAGGGAGAGGGATCATGGACAACTCAATCGTTGGCAGCCGTCGCGCCATGCTGAAGGCGTCGGTTGCATTCGCGGGCCTTGCCGCCGCAAGCGGCGTGCTCGCGGCCTGCGATAACCAGACTACGACACCGGTCGCGGCCACTCCCGTGGCCGATCCAAATCCCGTGGTCGCCACCAAATACGGCAAGGTGAAAGGCAAGCTGGAAGATGGCATCGCCGTCTTCAAGGGTGTGCGTTACGGCGCCGACACCGCAATGAACCGCTTTGGCCCGCCCAAGCCGCCCGAACCCTGGACCGACGTGAAGGAAGCGTTCGGCTACGCCAACTCCGCTCCCCAACTTCCCGCCAGCGATGGCGGCGGCCTCTTCAAGTCGTGGCGGCAGGATCCGCCTCTGCCGCAATCC
>DASZSI010000105.1:0-1545 GCA_035548775.1 Hyphomonadaceae bacterium | reverse complement strand
AGCCCGTCATCCTTGCGGAAATTGGTTGTCTCGACCACCAGCGAACTGTCTTCCCAGCGCGCGGTGCTGTCGCCGATAAAATCGGTAATGGCTGCCGGGCCGTGGCTCCTTCCGAGCGTAAGGATACGTAGGTCATCCAGGGACTCGGTGTGCAGCACAATCTTGCCGGGCGGCTGGATGATCTGGAGATAGCCATTGGCCGGCACAGGGATGAGCGGCACGCGACCTGGCCCCCCGAGGCAACGTTCGCTGATGCCACGCTGTTCCGGATCGTCGCTGCCGTCCTTCAGGAAAGCGGCAAGCTCTGCCCTGCCTTTGGCCGTGTAAGGCAGCTTGCCATCAGCCGGATCGACAATCAGCGACGATCGGTATTCGCCCCTGACTCTGGCGAGCGAGACGAGGTCGAAATCGGAGTCGGGATTGGTGTTGCCTGGGGCCGCATGGCGGCCGGCGGTCATCGCAGCCGCCATGCCGGCGGCCTGTTGGGGAGCCAGCACCAGCGACGGCGTCTGGGGCGGCCGCTCCATGGGCGTCATCCAGCGGCTTTCCCAGACGCCCTGGAAATCGGGATGCCCGTCAGATCCCTGCGGGGGTGCATAGAGTGAAGACTGCTGCGCCACGGCGTGTTCCGAGATTAGCAGGCAAGCGGCGAACAAAACCCCGGCCAAACGGTTCATGACATGCGCCCCTGCAAGCCGGCGCCCAAATCATGCTGGCGCGCTAGCGAAGGCTTTTGCCCAAGGGCGAGCCGCGGGGATTGTAAAAATTAGTCATTCGCCGGGGAAAAAGCGTTGTCCCAATCGCCGATAAGACTGGTTGGCGCGAGACCCGCGAAGGCGTGGCATTCGCGAATGAAATGGGCCTGATCGAAGTATCCGAAGTCGTGAATGATATCGGTCCAGGATCTGCCCGGTTCTTCGCGCCGCGCGGTCACGGCTCGGTCAAACCTTATCGTCCGCGCGTACAGCTTGGGGGCCATCCCCACCTCCGCAGCGAACCTGCGCTGGAACTGGCTGGCGCTAAGTCCTGATGCAGCCGCCAGATCGCTGATCCGCGCATCGCCGCGCGACGCAATCATCCGCCGCGAGGCATGGCCGATCTCGCTTTCGGGCCCGCGCGCGTCGAGGATCGTGCCGAGGCAGTGCTCGGCGGCGGCAACGCGCGAAGCGAAATCCGGCGCCCGGAGCACAGCCTCGCAAAGACTGGCCGCGGCGCTCCCGAGCAGATCCGAAGCGACCGCGTCCCGGTTGACCAGCGACAGCATGTTGACGCCCGTCAGCCGGTTAAGCCCGGTTGGCTGGAACAGAATGTTAAAGACATGCAAAACGCCGGACATGTGTACGTAGGCGCGCCGATACGTCTGCGGCCCGACGATGAACGCTCCCGGCGAAACACTGGCCGCGCCGTCATCGATGCCAACGCGATAGGGATCAGCCAGATGGATGTCGAGAATCTGGTGAGGCCGGGCCGCGACGGGAAACGCGAGACCATCGCCGCTTAGATCCGCCCGCCTTTCCTGAAAGGCGCGCACCACGCTTCGAAGCC
>DASZSI010000104.1:0-19544 GCA_035548775.1 Hyphomonadaceae bacterium | reverse complement strand
GGTTACCACGTCCATCTGACTTTCAGGCAGCGGACCGATCACAAGGCCGAGCGGCTCGAGCAGGTTGCTCGCGGCGCGGCTGTCGGCATGGCTGCATGCGTCCGACAGCGCGAAGCCGGTGGCCCCCATCCCTATCGCGCCCGGTGTGTTGGGCATGGCGCGCGCGACTCGCGCCGAGCCGAGCGCCGAACTGATGCGTGCGATCGAAATGCCCGCCATGATCGAGACAATCAAGGTATCCGGGCCGACCCAAGCCTTCAGGCCCTCTGCCGCGGCAGAGAAGCCCTGTGGCTTGATTGCCAGGACAACAATTTCGGTCGGCGAGGGCTTCGAGTTGAGCGTGATCAGCTTCTGCCTTTCGGCCTCGATCACGTCCTCGCCCGGCGACGGCTCAACCACGATGAGCTTTTTCAACCCGGCGGCGCCCAGATCGGACAGCCAGCCACGCGCCATGGCCGAACCCATGCGGCCCGCACCTATCAGAACAGCAGTCTTGAGAAGCGAACCTCCGGCGGACGTTGGGCCGGCGGCGGACATGGCCCTAGGCCTCACCCGCTGTTTCGAAGACGACGGCGGCCACGGCTTCCTCGGCCGACTTGCCGGCCCAGACCACGAAGTTGAACGCGGGCAGGAACTGGTCTGCCGCATCCAGGGCCGCAGCGAGAACGGCCGCTATCTCGCCAGCATCGGGCGAGATCCGATCCAGCATGGGAATGGTGTGACGGAAGACGGCGACGCCTTCCTCGTTCCAGTAGTCGAAATGGCCGAGCCACAGCCGCTCGTTGATCTTGCGGAGCAACTCGGAAATCGCGTGCTGCTTGGCGTTGGGCGCGCGCAGGTCGAGCGTCAGGGAGAAATTCAGCGACGCCGGCTCATCACGCCAGGCAAACATGCCGCCGAACTCGCCCCACTTGGTCATCGACGCGCAGTGGATCATGCCCTCTTCAGACCGCTCACAGGCCCACTCCGCCGCCAGCAGCGTCTGCTCGACGACATCGAGCGCGCGATCGCATGTTTCGGCGACGTGAGTGTTGAGGGTGGACATGGCGTCCTCCTAGAATCACGGAGCGAAGCCCCGGTGAGGTTCAAACGCTAGCGAGCGTTGGCGGGTCTAACAATGCCGCCATGGTTAAGGGTTTGGAGACGAATCGACTTTCGCTACTGCTTTTTCTCGGTTGATGGCGCACCGCCAAGGCGGGCTTCGAGTTCAGCCACACGTTTTTCGAGCGCATCGGCCTTTTCCACAGCAGATCGCGCAACGGCCTTCAGGGCTTCGACTTCCTCGCGCTTTGCCAGGTCCATGTTGGAGACAATCCGCTCGGTCATTGACCGGAAAAGGGCCTTTGCCTCGTCGTTCGCCGCTTGGGCCACGCCGCTAGCGCCCTGCATCAGCTTCGAGAAATCATCCATAAAGGGATTACGGGTCTGCATAGGCGCCTCCGCAGTAGACCCCGTCGCCGGGTCCGGTATCTATATGGCCCGGCCCCCTGGGGAATTCAAAGTAGGCCTGCTGTATGTTCATACCTCTCGAAATCCCATTCCCGCGGATTGATCCTGCCGCGGTGACAATTCCACTGCCGGATGTGCAGCTGGGGCCAATCCACCTCGGGCCATTCCCGATCCGCTGGTATGCACTGGCCTATATCTTCGGTCTTCTGATCGGGTGGTGGTATGCGGTGAAACTGGCGACCACCGCGAAGCTATGGGGCGACACCGAGAAGGGTCCGCTGAGCCGGGCGGACATAGACGACTTCGCCTTCTTCGCGATGATCGGCATCCTGGTCGGCGGCCGCCTGGGCTACATCCTCTTCTACACCCTGCCCTACGAGCCCGCGAAACTCGGGGCGGATCCGATGTTCATCTTCCGCATGTGGGAAGGCGGCATGTCGTTCCACGGCGGCCTGATCGGCGCCGCACTGGCGGTCGCCTACACCACCTGGGCGCGCAAGCTGTCCATTTTCAACCTGGGCGACGTTGCATGCGCGGCGGCGCCGATCGGGCTATGCTTTGGCCGGCTTGCGAACTTCATCAACGGCGAACTCTACGGCCGCGAAACCAACGTGCCGTGGGCCATGCGCTTTCCGGTCTACGACTGGAACACACGGACATGGGGACCAGTCGACGGGTTGCCGCTTGTGCATCCCAGCCAGCTCTACGAAGCCTCGCTTGAGGGCGTGTTGCTGTTCACCATTCTGGCGGTGGCGATCTGGCGGTTTGGCACGCTGAAGAAGCCGGGACTGACCGCGGGCATCTTCCTGATCGGCTACGCGGCTTGCAGGACCTTTGTCGAAAACTTCCGGCAGCCGGATCCGTTCGTGCACGGCCTGCCCGACTGGATCACCATGGGCATGCTATTGTCGATCCCCATGGTCGGCATCGGCGCGTGGCTGATCTGGCGCGCGGTGAAAAAACCGGACAGCGGCGAGGCCAAGCCGGCGTGAGCGCACTGAAGACGCGTATCGCCGAGGCCATACGCGCCAACGGCCCGATGCCGGTGTCGCTCTACATGCTGATGTGCCTGCACGATCCGAAGGACGGGTATTACGCGACGCGTCCGGGCTTCAACGCCGACTTCACGACGGCGCCGGAGACGAGTCAGGTCTTTGGCGAACTGCTTGGCCTGTGGGCCGCCCACGAATGGCGCGCGATGGGCGCGCCGCGAAAGCTCTGGATGGTCGAGCTTGGGCCCGGCGCCGGCACGATGATGGCCGACATGATGCGCGCGGCAGACTCGCTGAAAGGCTTTGCCGACGCAGCGGAGATTGCCCTGATCGAGGCCAGCCCGGCCCTGCGTAAAGCCCAGGCCGACAAGCTGCGCGGGTTTTCCATGCACCATTTCGACGAGTTGGACGACGTGCCGCCGGGACCCGCGATCATCATCGGCAACGAATTCATCGACTGCATGGCGGTGCGCCAGTTCGTGCGCGATGGCAATGGCTGGCGCGAGCGGCAGGTCGGGCTGAACGCGGCCGGAGACCTGGTTTTCGGCGCGGGACCGCCGGCGGACCTGCCTGCGAATGCGATACCGGTTGGCGACCACATTGAAGTTGCGCCAGCGCTGGAGACGCTGGCTGACAGCTTGGCGCGGCGGCTTGAGGCCGCGCCGGGCCGGGCCCTGCTGATCGACTACGGCACGGACATAAATTCACCGGGCGACACGCTTCGCGCCTATCGCGCCGGCAAGCAGGTCGATCCGCTGGCCGAGCCCGGATTGAGCGATCTGACCGCCGATGTCGACTTTCCCAGGCTGAAACGGCTGTGCGAGGTGGAGAGGCTGAAGGTCCACGGACCGGTGCAGCAGGGGCATTTCCTGAGGCGGCTAGGCGCCATGGAGCGGGTCCATGTGCTGGCCCGCGCCAATCCGGGGCGGGCGGACGAGATCACCGCCGCCGTCCAAAAGCTGGTGGCGCCGGACCAGATGGGAACCAGATTCAAGGTAATGGCGCTGACGCCGCGCGATGCTGAGACGCCGCCAGGGTTCTAGACGTGGAGTTCGCACAGTGAGCGAAGAACGCCCGCCCTTCGAGGAAGCTCCCGCCCTAAAGCGGTTCAGTATGCACATGCGGCATGGCTTCTTCGGATCTCGCGGCGGGGTGTCGGCTGGCGTCTACAAATCCCTGAACTGCGGGCCGGGTTCGGGTGACGACCCGCAGAAGGTGGTTGAGAACCGCAAGCGCGTGTGTCTTGCCCTGGGCGGATCGATCGAGCGCCTGGCGACGCCCCGGCAGGTCCATTCGGCCAAAGTCGTCGCCACGGACCAGGCCTATGCGCCGACCGAGCGGCCCGAATGCGACGGATTGGTTACCAAGCGGCCCGGGCTGTTGCTCGGCGTGCTGGCGGCCGATTGCGCGCCGATCCTGATGTGCGATCCGCACAATGGCGTCGTCGCTGCCGTGCACGCCGGTTGGCGCGGGGCTGTGGGCGGAGTGCTGGAGGCGGCGGTCGAGGCGATGGCGACGCTGGGTGCTGATCCGGGCAAGACTTCAGCGGCGGTGGGCCCCTGCCTCAACCAGGCATCGTTCGAAGTGGGACCGGACGTGGTGGACGCCGTGCTGAGCGCCACGCCGTGGGCCGACAACCTGCTCGAGCCAGGACAGGGGGATCGCAAGCACATGGACCTGAAACGCTATTGCGCCGGACGGCTGACGCGCATGGGTGTCGCCAACATCGAAACCCTGGCAGACGACACGCTGACCCAGCCAGGCGCCTATTTCAGCCATCGCAGGGCCGTGAAGGCCGGCGACAAGGATTGTGGGCGCAACATGTCGGCAATCATGCTGCTGGCATGAGACGCATTCGCGCGGCTGAGAAATCATCACAGATTCCGTGATCTGCGGCATTTCGCCGAACCTGTGACCTTCGCGCCGTCATCCGCAGGATTTCGCTTTGGCGCCGATTGCACCGGGCAGGATTCTGCGACAGAAGCGTGACGCCGAAGCGAGCCTCCATCCCCGAGGCGGCGACATGGGAGAACGAGACCGATGAAGCTGATCTCGTGCAATTCCAATCGTCCCCTTGCCCAGCGCATCGCTTCCTATCTGGACATGCGGCTGACCGATGCGGAGGTGAAGACCTTCAAGGACCGCGAAGTGTTCGTGAAGGTAAATGAGAACGTCCGTGGCCAGGACGTCTATGTCATCCAGTCGACCTCGGCGCCGGCCAACGACCACCTTATGGAATTGCTGATCACCATCGACGCGCTGGTGCGCGCGAGCGCGCGCCGCATCACGGCGGTGATCCCCTACTTCGGCTATGCCAGGCAGGACCGGAAGACGGACGGCCGCACGCCTATCTCGGCAAAGCTGGTCGCAAACCTGATCACCACGGCGGGATGCGACCGCGTAGTGACCGTCGACCTGCATGCCGCGCAGATCCAGGGCTTCTTCGACAAGCCAACCGACAACCTGTTCGCCCAGCCTGAGATGGCCGAGGACATCCTCAAGAAGTATGGCCACAAGGACCTGATGGTTATCTCGCCGGACGTTGGCGGCGTGGTGCGGGCGCGGGCGCTCGCCAAGCGGCTGGGAGTAGATCTCGCCATCGTGGACAAGCGGCGCGAGAAGGCTGGCGAATCCGAGGTGATGAACATCATCGGCGAAGTCGAGGGCCGGAAGTGCATCCTGGTCGATGATATGACGGACTCGGGCGGCACGCTGATCAACGCCGCGGATGCCCTGCTGGCCAAGGGCGCCAAGGAAGTTGCGGCCTACGTGACCCACGGTGTGCTGTCGAACGGCGCGGCCGGCAACATCGACAAGTCGCAGCTGAAGGAATTGGTGATTACAGACACCATCGACCCGTCCGAGCAGGTCGCCAAGGCCAAGAAAATCCGCACGCTGGGCCTTGCGCCCATGATCGGCGAAGCCATCCGCCGCATCGCCAACGACGAATCCATCTCGAAAATGTTCGACTAGGCGAAGCTGTTATTTCGCCTCAGCCCAGGCATTCCGGATCGCCCCTGCTAGCCTTCCCTTGTCGGGATACTGGCCGGACATTTCATCGGTAATTGCTGCGACGGTTTCATCCTGTGTCTTGCCGGCTTTCTTCAACTCGGCGGCGCGGTTGCGGATTTTCGTGAGATAGGTGCGATAGCCGGCGATGATCTGGGCATCGCCGCGCGGGCCATGGCTGGGCACGACATGAACCGGCCTCAATGCATCGAGAACATCAAGGCTGGCCAGCCAGTGGCTGATTGAAGAATACGGGCTGGCGAAAGCCGGCTGCCCCCGCATGGCAACGTCGCCCGAGAACAGCACGCGATCGCCCTCGATGAAGATTGCGATATCGCCGCGAGTGTGATTTGGGCCGATCGCGATGAGCTTCGCCTTTACGCCCCCGAGATCGAGCGAATAGTCCTTGTCGAACTCAACGGCGGCCGGGCGGAACTGCGCGTCCTTCAACAGGTCGGCATTGAGGGCGGATCGCGAAGCGAACATCTTTGCTAGATCGAGCCCAAATTCCTTGATGTCGGTCTCCTGATCCTTCGAGCGGATCATTTTGGCGTCCGCGGGAAAGGCTTGGGCGCCGAGGTCGTGTTCGGGATGAAAATGGGTGGCGACGATGTAGATCGGCTTGCCCAGCGCGACCTTGTTTACTTCCTTCAGGACGGTTTCGCCGTTGCGAGGGCCAAGACCCGTGTCAACGACCAGAACCGACTTCGACCCCACAACGATGCCGATATTGGGCACCAAGGGAGCGGAGCCATCCGGTATATCCCAGACGTGCTCTGTGAGTTTTTCAGTGACGCCTTCGCGAACCAGGGAGGCGGGCGCGGGGCTCGCAAGGGTGGTAGGCGTTTGGGGGAAAGCAGGGGCGTTCGCTAAAGCGGCGACGATTGCGAGGGCGAGAAGGCGCATCTGGTTCCTCCCCACGGCCTGACGCGATAGAACGCCACCTGCCGCAAGATTGCGAGCAGCAAAGAGCAGGCCGCCATGCCGAAAGCAGACCAGACCGAAATTCGCCTGCGGATCGTGATCGAAAACCCGGTTCCGGGCGTGGCGCACAGTCTCCAGGACAAGAAGAACCACCCGGTGGACGCGAAGTCGTCAAAGGGAGGCAAGCCGCTGAGCTTTGAGTTTCCGGTGCGCATCGCCGACGGACCGAAATTCTATGGCGAACAGGTGCGGCCAGAGGGGCCGGAGCGTCGCTTCGTCTACATCGCAATAGGAACATTGGCGGGCGATCCCGCCTCATGCTGGACGCGCCGGATGAAGATCGACATCCACGACATCCGGCCTGTCCTGCTGGAGAAGGCAAAGAAGGGCAAGACGCTTGAGATCGTTATCAACGGCACGGGCAAGGACGGCTCGCCGGCTTGCGCTACGGTGAAGGCGGAACAGAGCTGGAAGGCGGTTTAGTTACGAGTGGTGCAGATCAAAGAAGGTGATGCCCTTCACCTGCGCCGGGTCGTATTTCTGCCCGTTCTGATAAAACTCGAGGTGCAAATGCGGGCCGGTTGAGTTGGCATCCGTGCCAACCGTGCCGACCACGTCGCCGGCCTTCACCTTGTCGTCCTTGACCACCCGGATTTCGTCGAGATGGGCGAAACGTACAGCTTGCCCGTCACCAAGGTCGATCTCGACGACCTTTCCGAGATTGTCCTTCTCTCCGGCAAAAATGATCAGGCCCGAGTGCGGCGACTGCACGGGCGTACCGAGCGCGGCAGCGAGATCAATGCCGTCATGAAAGCCTTGTTTCTTGCTGATCGGATCAATGCGCGGTCCGTAGGCGCTCGTGACGACAACCGGTGCAGCGATGACGGGGCTGGTGTCGCCGCGGATCGTCGGCGCGGCGCCGGTCGGAGCCGGAACGATAACCTGCGCCGGTACGACGGCAACCGTTGCGCCGGTAAGCGGCTGTGCTCGAAGCGGAGCGATTTCGTAATGCGGGATTGCTTGCGTCGTACGGCTGGGGTTGAGCAGGCGGGCATCGACTGTAGGCCCTGCGGTGGTCCTGCCGATCACGTCGCCAGGATGGATCGTGTCGCCTTGCTTCACGCTGATGCTATCGAGGTACGAAAAGCGGTAAGCTTGGCCGTCATCCTTCAGGATCTCGACCGTGCGGCCGCGATTGCCCTGCTTGCCTGCAAAGGTGACTTTGCCGCTGAAGCCCGCGCGCAATTCGACCCCCGTGATGGAGACGAGGTTGAGGTCCTGGCTCATGTCCAGCGTCTTGCCGTTCGGATCGAGGCCGAACCCGTAGATCGCGCCGCCTGATGCAGGGATGCGGAGAACCTTGGGCGGTTGCGGTGGCGTTGGGGCCACGCCAGGCGTCAGCGGCGGTATCGCTTCCGGCGTTGCAGTAGGAGCAGCAGGTGCAGCCGGAACCACCGGGATTGCTGGCGCCGCCGGCGCTGCGAAGGCGCGAGGCGTGGGCCGGGCTTCCGGCGCAGGCCATGCAGGAGGCGCAGCTGGTGCGGGTGGCGCGGCGAAAGCTTTTGGTGTCGGCAGCGCTGGTGGCGCAGGCGGCGCAGGGACATCGCCATAGCTGTAGCTGTACCCGTGATAGCCCGGCTTGCCAGCCAGATCGTTCGACGCCTGGTTGAAGGCGCAGGAGATGTCGGTGCTGGAACGCCTGCCGGCGGTGGCGAGGGCGTCGCCTTTGGAAACTTTCTGGCCTTGTTTCACGTTCGCCCTGGCCATGCCGGTGAGGCGCATGGTGCAGCCGTGCTGGCCTTTCACGTCCGCGGTTTGGGACATGAACACCTGAAAGCCGTCGGGTGTGGATGTGACCTCCTCCACGATGCCAGGGAACCAGCTGCGGATGATGTCTCCGGCCTTGGGTGCAGGCGGCGCGGGCGGTGTCGGCGGGGGTTGGGGGATGGGAGCAAAATCTGGCGTCGGTGGAGCGGGCGGAGCCAATGGCGCCGTCGGCGGGAGAGGCGCAGGTGGGGCTGGGGGCGCGGGCGGAGCTTCGGGTGCGGGAATGGCGAAGGCCACCTGCGCCACGGCGATCGGCGCACCGATCAGGCCTAGCAGGGCGGCGGCTATCAGGGCGGCGCGCGCCGGCTTGCGCTTGGCGAGCTGCAGGGTGTGGCCCACACGTTTCACCAGGGCGCGTGAGCCGCCAGCCAGCGACATCGAGGCAGCAGGCGTCGAGGACAACAGCCCAACCGTCATTCCGGCAACGTTGCGCAGTGTGCGAGCATAGGCGCGCTCGGCGGAGGTGATGCGCACCACGGCTTCATCGCACGCCAACTCGCGGGCGAAGTCGATCTCGCGCCTGATCAGCCACGCGAACGGGTTGAACCAGAAGACATCCGCGAACACACGTTCCAGGGGACGCAGCCAGCCGTCGCCGCGGCGCACATGCATGCACTCGTGACCGATGACGAGATCCAGCGACGGCGTATCGAGCCGGCGTTCCATGCCTTCGGGCAGGCAGATCACGGGGCGCAGGATGCCGAACGAGAACGGCGAGAGCTTGTCGGCGACGATGCGGAGTTGCGGCGAACGACGCAATCCGAGGCGGTGAGTCCAGGCGCCCAATGCGCTGCGCGCCACGCCCTGCTCTGCTGGTTCCGAATTCGCCAGTATCCCGCCGAGCTGTCGCATGGCCAGCTGCGCGAGCACGAAACGCACGATCCAGCCGCCCGCTATGATTACGAGCAGTGTGTCGGACAGCGACAGCGAACTGTTCGATGTAACGCTCACTGGAGCGGAGAGATCGCTGGAGATCTCAGCGCCGCCGGCGGGAATGTCGTCGATCGGCAGCAAGGTCGGAGTGACCGGCGCGGGCGCAAGGCCCCAACCGAACGCGAACACCAGCGGCGTGGCGAGCCAAGGCGCGACCAGCAGAATGGCGGCGCAGCGCCAGATCCATTGCCGCGCAGCGCCGGAAACGTTGGAACGCTGCAGGACCCATCCGGCGAAGCACAGGACGGCGCCCCAGGCGAGAGACGTGGAAACGAGCCAGGTCAGGATCGTCATTTGCCGTCCTCCTCTTCAGCGTCCGCATTCAGGATGGCGTCGAGCTCCGCCAAGTCTTTTTCAGTGAGATGTGGGCTGTCGGCGAACATCGACGCCGGCAATTCGCTCTTGATGTCGAACACCTGCCGCGTCAGCTCGCGCGCCATCGCGCCGAGCACCTGCACGCGCGAATATCTGGACGAGAACACGGCGACGCCATGCACCTCCGCCCGCTTCAACAAGCCCTTCTCTTCCATCCGCGTCAGTACGGTGCGGGTGGTGGAATAGCTCCAGCCGGTTTCCTCGGTGATGGCGTCGTGGACCTCGCGAGCGCTCATGCGCCCGTTGGTCCAGAGCTGCTTCAGGATTGTCAGCTCCGTCTTGTTGGCGGTCGGGGTCATACAAGGTCTCGCTATCGTCGGAAGCGACGATCCGCTACACTTGTAGCATGTCGGCTACGACTGTCAATTCACCATTCGGGCCGGCTGCGGCGTGAACCGCGACAGGTCGGGCGTGCTGTTGCGAAGATCGGGAACGACCTTGGTTCCATCCGGCAGAAATCCCGCCATCTGCCGCGCCTTGAGCGCTTCGGTGCGCAGCCGGATCAATTCCACCAGTCGGGGATCGGATTTCCATAGCGCCTGATAGCGAGGATTGGCGCGCACCTCCGGCGAGAACTCGAACTGACCGCCGGGCAGGTTGTCTGGATTGTAGATCGATCCGTTCTCGATCGCCTGCGACAGCAGGTCGATCGCGCGTTGCGGCTTGCCGGCGATCGCGAATTCTTCGGCAAGCGTCCACGACACGTCCGAAATGCGCCGGCCATTGCGACCCAACCCGTTCGCGATTTCGGCCTTGATCGTTGCGCTGTCGGATTCCAGCAACGCCGCATACGGCGCCGGGTTGCCTTCCAGAGCGCCAAGGCCGAGCGTCGCCCTGTTCAACATCGCAGCCAGATCGGGCGGCGGCATGCCCTTCCACAGATCGTCGCGCATGTGGGCAATGAAGCGGCGGAGCCCTTCAGTGTCGTGGCGCATCAGGTAATTGAGGTAGACTTCGCCCGTCAGAAACACGCTGCCCGGATCGGCGACGAGCGCGCGCTGATAGGCTTCGTCGGACGCCTTGACGAGCCCCAGGCATTTAAGGACGCGCGGCATAGCGAAGGTCTGCCACCCGAATTCAGGATCCAGCTTCGATGCGATGTCGGCCTGCTCCAGCGCGTCAACGCAGCGGCCGGTCATGGAAAGATAGTAGCCATAGTTCACATGCGCCTCAACCAGGTTCGGATCGAGTGCAATGGCTCGCTGGAACAGCGCTTTCGCATCGCTCCATAGCCATTCGTTGCGGCGATGATGTTCGGCCAGCCACGCCAGAGCTGATGGATTGTCGGGGTCAGCCGCAAGCGCCTCCCTGAGAATCGTCGCGGCGGCGGCCTGCCGGTCGGTGATCGAGGTATTCGAACTCGCCAACTCGCGCGTGACGGCCGATCCCGTTGCTGTCGCTTCCAACACCAGCGCCTGCGGCGCTTTTGGGTCGATCGCGAGCGCCTGCTGGATCAGCTGCCAGGCCTTCTCACCGAGATCGAGGGCAACGTCTGGCTGGCCGATCGTGCGCTGGTGTCGCCCTTCTTCCAGAAGCTCCGAGGCCTGGATCGTCAGCTGGTAGATGCGCGGATCGACCGGAGTGGACGGCGTCAGCATCTCAACCCGGTTGGAGCCGACGCGAGCGACGATCTGTTCGAAGATAGCCGCAGAGATCTGTGTCTTCAGGCCATCAAGGTCGGCAATGGGACCCTGGCGTGACCCGGTCCACAAATTCGTCCCTGAATAGGCGTCCACCAGCTCGGCGGTGAGCTTGACCGTGTCGCCGGTGATCGTGAGGTCGCCGTCAACGAGCAGATCGGCCCATAGGCGTTTGCCGATGTCGATGGCGCTGAGCTTCTGTTCTGCGACAGCAAACGAGGACGTGTCGGACACGACGCGCAATCCGCGAACGCGGGAAAGCGTATTCCGGATGTCCCGCGACATGGCGGTGGCGAGCGGCTTGTCGGTCCCGCCGGCGCCAAGGGAGTCGAACGGCAGAACCGCCAGCGTCAGCGGATCGGTGGGCTTCGGATGCCATCCCGTGCCGGCCCATACTGCCCAACCAAGTCCGATTGCGACGACGACGCCGGCCGCAGCCAGTGCAAAGGGCCGCCAGGGCCTCCTGCGGATTGGCGGGACGGCCTGGTCAGTCTTTGCTTGCGCCGGATCGGGTGCGGCGGCGATTGGCTTGGCTGGTTCGACCGCCGGGACCGTGGCCTGCGCCACCAGGCGGTAGCCCACCTTTGTGATGGTCTCGAGCGTAAAGTCCTTTGCGGCAGTAAGGTCGGCCACCCGGCGAATTCGGGAGATGACGCGGTTGATTGCGTCGTCCGAGACGATGCGCCCCTCCCAGCAGGCGTCCGTGAGATCATCCCTGGTCACCACCTCGCCCCGTGACTGGGCAAGCCGAACCAGAACCATCATGACCCTGGGCTCCAGCACTTCGCGATGGCCGGCGAGCACGACTTCCCGCGTGGAAGGCCGCACTTCCATAGTCCCGAGTCTGAAATTGGGTTCGCGCGCGAGATCCATAGTGCTGGCGTAGGGCCTTGGCTTCATGCTCCGCAAGCGGGGTCTGGGGCGCTCACGGCCTTGTTTTCATTCGTCATCGGCGGAAAGTCAGCGATTCATCAGCCCCAAGTCCTGATGTTTTTCCCGTCCTCGCCCCAGCCTCCTACCCGTCGGCAGCCGAACCCGGACGCCAAACGATACGGAGAGCCCCAATGCCCGCCAAGTTCCTCAGCCTGATCGCAGCCGCCGGCCTGGTCGCTGCCTCCCTTCCCGCCCAGGCTCAAACTCCGGGCTCCTGGAAGGTGGGGTCGGACTATGTGATCCGCTACCAGCATCTCGACCTGGACCGCGCCGCCGACCGGCAAGCCCTGCTGGTCCAGGTTGAGCGCGCCGCCGCGAAACTCTGCAAGGACGAACTGACGGCGTCGCGCCGGGCAACATGTTCCGCCGCAGCCATCGATCAAAGCCTCAAAGCCACGCCGGCGACCGTTCAACAGGCGGTTCAAACAGCCCTTCTCGAACGTAACGGCATCCAACAGGCGCAGCGCTAGCCGGAGCTTGCACCCTCCGAACGGTCTGCGACTGCAGCGGGAGGCGCTCCTCACGGCGCCTCCCGCACTCTTTTGCACAATGACTGTGCAAACAGCGAAATAGGCGCCTTAGGCGTGGGCGCCTCACAGGGGATTTTCGCGCTGGCGCCGGTTATGTGGGCGGAATCACGCTCGCCCGCCTAGGCAGTAGGCAACGCCGCGCAGTCGGCGAGCCTATGAGGACCCCATGACCCTTCTGAAAAGCGGCCGCCGCGCGGCCGTGGCGATGCTTTGTACGGTTTTGGCTGCACCGGCCGCGTTTGCTGACACAAATTCAGGCGACACGGCCTGGGTGCTGACGGCTACCGCACTTGTGCTGATGATGACCTTGCCCGCCCTGGCACTTTTCTATGGCGGGCTGGTTCAGGCCAAGAACGTCCTCTCCGTCCTGAGCCAATGCGTCGTCATCGCCTGCCTGATGTCAGTGCTGTGGTTCGGCGCGGGATACTCGATCGCGTTCGGCGACGGCGGGGCCGCAAATGCATTCTGGGGCGGGCTGGGAAAGTCGTTCCTCAACGGCGTGAACGCGGACAGCACGGTCGGGACAATACCCGAGTCCGTGTTTGTCATGTTCCAGATGACGTTCGCCATCATCACCCCCGCGCTGATCGTCGGCGCCTACGCCGAACGGGCGAGCTTCCTGTCGGTCCTGATATTCTCCTCCCTGTGGCTGCTGCTGGTTTACTCGCCGGTGTGCCATTGGGTGTGGGGCATGGGCGGCTGGCTGCAGGCGCAGGGCATTCGCGACTTTGCCGGAGGCTTGGTCGTGCATGCAACGGCCGGATCGTCCGCCGTTGTCTTCGCCCTTCTGGTCGGCAAGCGAAAGCACTTCCCGCATGAGATGCGCCCGCCTCACGCGCCTGTCTTGGTGATGATCGGCGCCGGTATGCTGTGGGTCGGCTGGTACGGGTTCAATGCAGGATCGGCCGTCACAGCCGGAGCACAGGCTGGCAATGCGATGCTGGTGACGCACCTATCGGCCTCGACCGCTGCGCTGGTCTGGATGGCCATTGAGTGGATCAAGTTCGGCCGCCCTGGCCTGGTAGGCACGGTGACCGGCCTGGTCGCGGGCCTAGCCACCATTACGCCAGCGGCAGGCTCGGTTGGCCCCTTGGGCGCTGTCATCATCGGAGCGGTTGCGGCGGTGGTTTGCTTCTATGCCGTCGCGCTGATGCGCAACCGCCTGAAGGTCGACGACAGTCTCGACGTCTTCGCCGTCCATGGCGTCGGCGGTCTTTTGGGCACGCTGATCCTGCCGGTGCTGGCGACGGTCGGGCCTCTCGCGCCCGGACTGGGCGAGGTCTCGATGGGACAGCAGGCCTGGGTCCAGCTGCAAGGCGCGCTTGCGACGGTGGCCTGGTCGGTGGTCATGACGGTTGCGATCGTCAAGGCAATGGCGTTCTTCACCAAGGTCCGCGTCCGGCAGGAACACGAGATCGAAGGCCTGGACATGGCCGTCCACGGCGAGCGGGCCTATCATTCGGGCTGAAAAGACCCGTAATTTCAGGCGATTTAGCCAAAACAGGCCCCGCTTGCCGCCCGCCCGCGCCTTGCGTATAAGCCGCGCTTCCCGAAGGCGGCGATGGTCGCTGCCTGTGTAGCCAGGGCGACGGTTGAAAACCGGACCGTCAGGGCGAAACGGAGAGCAAAATGGCTAAGCCTGAAATCGTACTCAATGTCGACGTGCGCGAGCGCACTGGCCGTGGCGGAGCGCGTGAAGCCCGTCGCAATGGCATGGTGCCCGGCATTCTCTATGGCGGCGATCGTGACCCGGTTGCGATCTCGGTCGACAAGAAGACAGTCACGCAGGCCCTCAAGTCTGGCAAGTTCATCGCACACACGGTGACGCTGGAACACAAGGGCGAGCGCCAGCTGGTGTTCACCCAAGACATCCATTTCCACCCGGTCACCGACGAACCGACCCACCTCGACCTCTATCGCGTCGAAAAGGGCCAGATCATCCGCGTGGCCGTGCACGTCACCGTCACGGGCCAGGGCGTGTCGCCCGGCATCAAGCGCGGCGGCGCACTCAACCTCGTGCGTCACGAAGTGTGGCTCTACGCCCCCGCTGACCAGATCCCGGAAGAGATCGTGGCGGACGTGTCCGAACTCGACATCGGCCAGGCCGTGAAGATTTCCGCTATCAAGCTGCCGGAAGGCACGCGCCCGGTGATCGCCGGCCGTGACTTCACCATTGCCACGATCGCCGGCCGTTCCGCGAAGGACGAGGTCATCGACGAGAAACCCGTTGCCGCGGCTGCGGAAGGCGCCGAAGGCGCTGCTCCGGCCGAAGGCGCGGCGGCGGCGCCGGCTGCTGGCAGCGCAGCGGCTCCGGCCAAGGGCGCGGCAGCTCCGGCTGCTGGTGCGAAACCTGGCGCGGCGCCGGCCAAACCGGCCGGCGGCGGCAAGAAGTAGGCTTGAGGCCGGCGCGTCCCGTGGCGCGCCGGCTGCCTGCCTTACTGGCCTGTCTCGAATGAAATGGGGGTGCTCCCATGCTCCTCATCGTGGGTCTGGGCAATCCCGGTCCTCAATATGAGGGCAACCGGCACAACATCGGCTTCAGGCTGGTCGACGAGATCGCGGACGCGCTCCGCTTTTCCTCGTGGCAGACGCAATCGAAGTTCGACGCACAGGTTTGCGACGGCCAGCTCAAGGGCGCTGACGGTGCGAGCGTCAAAACGTTGTTGTGCAAGCCGATGACCTACATGAACGAAAGCGGCAAGGCCGTCGGCGCCATCATGCGCAAACACTACCTGAAGCCCGAGCAGATCGTCGTCTTCCACGACGAGATCGACATGGCTCTGGGCCGCTTTCGCATGGCGACGGGGCGCAGCGCCGCCGGGCACAACGGCATCCGCTCCATCTATGCACTGGCCTCGACTGAGGTGCGTCGCGGCCGCATGGGCGTGGGCCACCCGGGAGAGAAGAGCGCGGTGAAGGCCTCCGTGCTCGGCGATTTCCATCCGGACGAGCGGCCGGCTGTGACGGCGCTGCTGAAGGCCTGCGTCGAGGCCCTTCCTTTTCTCGTTTCTGGCCTGGACGAACGCTATCAGACCGAAGTTATGCGGCTGGCGCCCGCGCCGAAGAGCAACCCGAGACAGGCGCCATCCCCGCCTGCCGACGACAAGACCAAGGATAAGAGCTGATGGGTTTCAAGGCTGGAATCGTGGGCCTGCCGAATGTCGGCAAGTCGACCCTGTTCAACGCCCTCACCCGCACGGCGGCGGCGCAGGCGGCGAACTACCCGTTCTGCACGATCGAGCCCAACGTTGGCGACGTCGCTATGCCCGAACCGCGTCTTGATGTGCTGGCGAAGATTGCCGGCTCGAAGGAGATCATCCCGACGCGCATGAACTTCGTCGACATCGCCGGCCTGGTGAAGGGCGCAAGCAAAGGTGAAGGACTGGGCAACCAGTTCCTCTCCAACATCCGCGAGTGCGACGCCGTCGCCTATGTGCTGCGCTGCTTTGAAGACACCGATATCACTCACGTATCCGGCAAGATCGATCCCTTGGCCGACTTCGAAGTGGTCGAGACCGAGTTGATGCTCGCGGACATGGAGTCGCTCGAGAAGCGTAAGCAGAACGTCGAGAAGAAAGCCAAGGGCGGTGACAAGGAAGCTATCCAGACGCTTGCTCTCATCAAGCTGGCGCTCGACCAGCTCGAGGCCGGCAAGCCGGCGCGGCGCGCTGAGGTGAAGCCCGAGGATCAGAAGGCCTGGAAGATGCTCCAGCTTCTAACGTCCAAGCCGGTTTTCTACATATGCAACGTTGACGAGGCTTCCGCCGGGACAGGCAACAAGTTCTCAGAGGCCGTCGAGAAACACGCCAAGGCCGAGGGTTCCGCCGCTGTCGTCATCTCAGCGAAGATCGAGAGCGAGATCGCGGTGCTTTCGGACGAAGAACAGAAGGACTTCCTCGACAGTCTTGGATTGAAGGAGCCCGGCCTCAACCGTGTGATCCGTGCGGGGTATGAACTGCTCGGGCTGCAGACCTATTTCACCGCAGGCCCGAAAGAGGCGCGCGCCTGGACTATCCGCAAGGGCGCCACTGCGCCGCAAGCCGCCGGTGTCATCCACGGCGATTTCGAGAAGGGCTTCATCAAGGCCGAGACCATCGCCTACGACGACTACGTCAAATACAACGGTGAAGCCGGCGCGAAGGAAGCGGGCAAGGCGCGACAGGAAGGCAAGGATTACATCGTCCAGGACGGCGACGTGATGCACTTCCGGTTCAACGTTTAGGCGACCCCGTTTCCCTATCCTCGACCGCTAAACCCCGCTACATCGTTCCTCTATTCCAGGGTGAGACGTCCGTGGCCGATTCCACACAGCAATCGGTGAGTTCTGCATTCCGCCGGCTGCCGCTGGCGGAGTTTGTGCCGTTGACCGCGGCGCTGATGGCGCTGAACGCGCTGGCGATCGACATCATGCTGCCGGCCCTGCCCGAGATGGGCGGGGATTTCCATGTGCTGCAGGAGAATGACCGGCAGCTGATCATCATTTCGTACATGCTGGGCTTTGGCATTTCACAGCTGTTCTATGGGCCGCTGACGGATCGCTTCGGGCGGCGCAGCGTGCTGTTCATTTCGATCGGCTTTTATTCGCTGGCCGCCGTGCTGTGCATATGCGCGCCGAACTTCCAGCTGCTGATCGCGGCGCGAATGTTCATGGGCGCCAGCGCCGGCGGCAGCCGCGTGATCGCTGTTTCTGCGGTTCGCGACCAATATGTCGGGCGCGAGATGGCAAAGGTGATGTCGCTGGCCATGATCGTCTTCATGTCTGCGCCGATCGTGGCGCCATTCATCGGCCAGATGGTGCTGAAGGTCGCTGATTGGCGGGGGATATTCTGGGGTTTGGCCGTCTTCGGCGTGGTGATGTTCGTGTGGGTCCTGACCCGCATGCCGGAATCGCTGCCGCCGGAACGCCGGGTCCCGCTCAACATTCCGACCATGTTCGGCAACTACTGGAAGGTGATCCGCACGCGCGAGTCACTGGGCTACACCATAGCCTCCGGCCTGCTGTTCGGCGGGCTGATGAGCTACATCTCCTCCTCCGAACAGCTCTATCACGAGGTCTACGATACCGGAGACTGGTTCGCGCTTTGGTTTGCAGGCGCGGCCGTGGCGATGTCCATCTCGAACCTCGTAAACTCGCGCCTGGTGGAGCGTTTCGGCATGCGGCGCATGTCGCATACGGCCCTGCTCGGTTTTGTGGCGGTGAGCATCGTTCACGCGACCATCGCGTTGATGGGACCGGAGCCCTTCCCGCTGTTCTATGCGCTGGTCATCTTCGCCTTCTTCTGCATCGGCTTCCAGGGCCCGAACTACAACGCCATCGCCATGGAGCCGCTCGGCCGGCTGGCGGGATCGGGGGCGGCACTCATCGGATTTGCCTCGTCCTTCGTATCGGCTTCGATCGGCGGATTTGTGGCGCGGCAGTTCGACGGCACCATCACGCCGATCTTCATCGGGCACATGGTCGTGTCCCTGCTCGCCTTGGTGACCATCCTGATCACTGAAAAGGGCAAGCTGATGCAGCCACACGCGCGGGGCGTCCAATGATTACGGTTCATCACCTCAACAACTCGCGTTCGCAGCGTGTGCTGTGGCTGCTCGAGGAGTTGGATATGCGCTATGAGGTGAAGCGCTACGAGCGCGACAAGCAGACCATGCTGGCGCCGAAGGAACTGAAGGCGATCCATCCGCTCGGGAAATCTCCGGTCATCACAGATCAGGGGCGCACCATCGCGGAGACCGGCGCTATCATCGACTACATACTGGAGAAGTATGGCGCCGGACGGTTGATCCCGCCGCCGGGGACGGATGAAAGACTGCGCTACACCTACTGGCTGCACTATGCCGAGGGCTCGGCGATGACGCCGTTGCTGCTGAAGCTGGTTTTCCAGCGGTTGCCGGCAAACGCGCCCCTGATGGTCAAGGGGATCGTAAAGAACATTTCGGACAAGGCGATGGAGCGGCTGGTCGATCCACAGGTGAGGACGCATCTCGACTATTGGGACAACGAGTTGTCCAAGGCCGAGTGGTTCGCCGGCAACCAGTTCACCGCCGCCGACATCATGATGAGCTTCCCGCTCGAAGCGGCCGCAGAACGGGCCAACGCCAAATCGCGGCCTATGGTGAAGGCGTTCCTGGACCGCATCCACGCCCGGCCAAGGTATCAGGCCGCTCTCGTCAAGGGCGGCCCTTACGACTATGCGAGCTAGGGCCGAATGACGACGTCGGCCTTCGGCGAATTTCTGGCGACGGCGTTCGTCATGGAACTGACGCCGGGCCCGAACATGACCTGGCTTGCCCTGCTGTCGGCCAGGCAGGGTCTGAAGGCTGGCCTACTGGCCGTGGCGGGGATAGCTACAGGACTAGCGCTGCTTGCCCTCGCAGGCGGAACAGGCGCGGCGGCGCTGATTACAGCCTATCCGATCCTCTACGAAGTCATTCGATGGGCCGGCGTACTCTTTCTCGCCTACCTGGCCTGGGAGGCCTGGCGCGGAGAGAAACCGTCCGAGGAATCCTCCACAGATGCCGCGGTCAACTTCCGCCGTGGCCTGATTGTAAACCTGCTTAATCCAAAAGCCGCGACCGTATTCGTGGTGCTTATTCCAGCGTTTGCGGAACAGGAAGCCGAAAAGGTCACCTCGATCGCAGTGATGAGCGGGCTGTACGTTGCGATCGCCACCCTGATTCACGCGATGATTGTTGTCTTTGGCAGCCAGCTGCAACGGCTGACAAAAGACCCCAGGCGCGAGATCGTTCTGCGCCGAGTGTTTGCGGTCTTGCTCGCGCTGGTCGCGATCTGGTTCGCGCTGTCGACCAATCAGGCCGTCGGCTGATCCCGCCCGAGCGCTGGCGATTCAAGCCGCCAGCCCGCCCCAGGTGGATCTTCGTCGCGTGTCTGGTCCATGAGGTTTGACAGCCAGGGCAGCGCGACACGCAGA
>DASZSI010000103.1:0-5354 GCA_035548775.1 Hyphomonadaceae bacterium | reverse complement strand
TATTCATCGGCGCGCGAAAGGCATTCTACTCAATCTCCCTGCGGATACCGGGTCTGGCCGGCGCCATGGATCGGATGCTGGTGCGCAAGCTGGAGCGGATGCTCGACAGCTATGGCCACCCTGCGCACGAAAGCGATGGCGCGAAATATCGTCCGGCGCAGATGCAGGCCGCCGAATAGCTAGCGGATCGTCGACGTTTTCTTCGCCAGCGACTTCAGGAAATCCGAGTAGTAAGTGTGCGCCCTGGCCGTAAGCTCGGGATCATAGCGAACACGAAGATCGCGTGCGCTGGGCTCGTCAAACGCGTGCGTGGCGCCCTCCAGCATGACTACGTCGATGGGCTGCCCCTTGGTCGGCGTGCGCTTCAGCGTTGCAGCCAAGCCCTTGCCGCCGACGACGACATCGCTGGTTCCGACCAGCGCCTGGACAGGGGCCCCAACGCGCAATCCACGTGACGGCGCAATCGAGCCCGGTCCAGCGAAAGGATAGACAACGAACGCGCCGACCAGGCCCGCGAGCGGTTCGGCCGGCAGGCCTTCGAGCCGCGTTGCGCTTGCCACCTCCGCGCCAGGGGTAAGGGCCATGCCGTCAAGGGCAGTCCAGCCGCCATGGCTCCAGCCCGCGACGGCGATGCGGTTGGGGTCCGCCCAGGGCTGGCGGCGCACCCATTCCATCATAGCGTACATGTCGCCCGCACGCTCGCGGCCCCAGAGCTGCACACCGGTGCAGACCGTGGCGTAGGCTTCAAGTGATGAAATCTTGCGATGGGCATAGCTGTCGACCACCAGCACCGCCCAGCCGGCCTCCTTGGCTACCTCCGCCCAGTCATCCTGAAACGGCTTGCGCCCGCCGCAGCCATGCATCTGGATCACAACCGGGAATGGCCCCTGCCCCTCAGGCATGGTCAGCGTCATGCTAAGCATCAGTGCATCTATCCGCTGTTGCAGCGCTTCCTTCGACGAACTCGGAAACCGTGCCATCAGCGCGATCTCCCCGAGCGGATCGATTGACGTTCACCGCAGGCGCCGGCGATCGTCATTCGCCGTACCGCCGTCTTAACTCCGCGGCCAAGGCACGATCGAAATCGGGGCTGGGAAGGCTGTTCCACGACCGGATCTCCGCGTCGATCTTGGCGCCGGCCTTGGCGGCGTCGAAGCTCGCGCCAGGGATCAGCCCGAGACTGAACAACCTTTGCGGTGAATAGCCGGTCAGCACCCACGAATAGTGCCAGCCAAGATGCGCGGCCTTCGCCAACTCGTTGGTGCAGTTCGACGTGAACGTGTTGTAGAAGCGCGGATGAACCTCGATGTCCTGCGTGGTCGCCAGCATGCTCCTGAAGAACGTCAGCTGCTGTTCTGGCGTGAGCTTGAGAGGGTAGAGATAAAGATCCTTTTTCAGAAAGATCGCGCGGCGCGTCAGGAACTCTTTCGCGCTGCCCCACATGAAGGCGAGCTCGTAATTGTTGAATACGCCGTCGGTGGCGGAATAGGTCTCGCCCTGCTCCAGCCGCGCCTCCACCGACACGCCGACAATGCGGTCCCCGGCGAATTCGAAAAGCACAAGCGTGTGGGCTGCGTACTCCCCTCCCGGCTGCGGTTCGACCATGAACCAGATGTGGCGCAGATCAGCGTAGCTCGCGTCGAACGACGTCTCGGTCTTGCTGACTGGTCCGTTGGCGTCATAGGCCCAGTCGATCACTGGTGCTAGCGAGACGCCATCCGGCCGCTCCACGATCTTCGGCATGTGCGCTAGGTGCTCGTCCCATCTGAGGTCCGAGCCTGGCGTCTTGGTTACGACGGTAAGCGTGAAGATCGCCAAGATCGCGAGCGCGGCGAGGCCCGCGCTCGAAACTGGCCGTCGTCTTATCCAGGCGAGAATCTTGTCCAACCGTCTCTCCGCTCAGCGCAACCAAGCACAGAGCATGTGGAAAAGGGAAGCACGACGTGCTGCGGGCGGCCGAGCGGCATGTTAACTCTCACGCGGGATGGGATTCTTTCTTGGGGTCTACATGAAACGCCTGCTTTTGTTTTCCGTTGTCGCCTTGGCCGGCCTGCCCGCGTTCGCGCAGCAGCAACCGGATACATTCGTTCGGCCCTATTGGTGGGACAAGCCGGTAGTCGAAGGTCTTGGCCGCGCCCAGATGGACGTGTCTCCCAATCGCGCCCGCTTTGACCTCGCCTTCGTGGAGACGGACAATCAATCGGATGCGGCGACCAAGAAAGCCGTGGCGCGAGCCAAGATCGCCTATGAAGCAATTCACAAGGTTGCCGGTGACAAGGCGCGTGTGAACACCAGTGTGAACGTTACCGCCTACTATGAGCAGTACAAGGACAAGCAGGGCAACATCCAGACCAATGATCGCGCCGACCAGGTGAAGGGCTATGAAGCCCGTGTGTCGATGTCGGTTGTGCTTACAGACACTTCGCTCGCTGGCCGAGCGCGCGCTGCGGCGCTGGCGCTGGGACCGCAGGATTCTGGCCGTATCAGCATCTATCTCGAACAGACGGCTGAGATGCAGCGCGATATTCTAGCGGAAGCCGCCAAGGATGCGCGCCAGCGGGCGACGGCAACCGCATCCGCCGCTGGCGGAAAGCTGGGCGATATTCTCGTGGTGCAGGAGGGAACGGAGAGCTGCCTCGGCAACTGGTCCTCCTCGCAGGTAGCGCGCCTGTCGAACCCCGACCGCGCCTATCGCTATTCGGCGCCGATGGCAGCGCCGCCGCCACCCCCGCCTCCGCCGCCCGCTCCTCCACCGGTAGCCAGCGGCATGGTGGGCAACCGCACGGTCACCATCACGGAGAAGGACCTTGCGGCGCTCGACCTGCCGAGCGATCCCAACCCATCGCAGATCAGCGCGAACGTGTGCGTGATCTACACGCTGCTGAAGTGACGGGAGCGAGATGCGGCGAGGCGCCTTGACCTCGCCGCATTCCTCGGTCATTCACGCGGCCCTGGATCAACCCCCTGTCGGGAATCACCTGATGAAAAGGTGTTACGACAATTCGATCGCGACGACCGCCCAGCCAGAGCTGGGCGTGAGCGACCGCATGGAGGGATAGGTTCAGAGACTGGCCACAGGCCGGTGAAAGCCAAGCCCTCCGCGCATTCCGCCGGAGGGTTTTTTCTTGTCTCGCTTCGAGAAGAAAAACTCCGGGGTGCGCGGAGGCGTCGAAGGAGATAGGAGTGACGTGTCATGAGCACGTTCGAAGTATTCGAGACGGCCCAGGGCGGGCGTATCAAAGCCTGGGTCAAGGGCGTTCCGGTCGAAGATGCGGCGCGCAAACAGCTTGAGAACGTGGCGGGGCTGCCGTTTGTGCACTCCCACCTCGCGGTGATGCCGGACGTCCACTTCGGACGCGGCGCGACCGTTGGCTCGGTTATCCCGACCAAGGGCGCGATCATCCCGGCGGCCGTGGGCGTCGACATCGGCTGCGGCATGATGGCGATCGAGACCACGCTGCAAGCTGGGCAACTGCCGGACTCGCTGGCGAAACTGCGTTCGGAGATCGAGCGCAAGACGCCGGTCGGCAATGGCGGAGGCGGCGAGCACAAGCTGATCCCGGACAGCGTCGCCTCGCGGTGGCGCAACTCGGATCTTGAGGCTCGCCTCGACCGCATCCGCGATCGTCACGGCCGCATCCCGTCCCACAAGACGGGCTGCCAGCTCGGAACGCTTGGAGGTGGAAACCACTTCATCGAGGTCTGCCTCGACGAACGCGACCAGGTGTGGGTGATGCTGCACTCGGGATCTCGCGGGACCGGCAACCAGATCGGCCAGTACTTCATTGAGAAGGCGCGCCGCATGCTGGAGACCCGCGTCCTCGGCTACCACGTCCCGGACCAGGACCTCGCCTTCTTCGTACAGGGCGAGCCGGTGTTCGACGACTACATCGAGGCGGTTTCCTGGGCGCAGGACTATGCACGCCAGAACCGCGAAGCGATGATGGAGCGGACGCTGCAGGCGATGCGCGAAGTGCTGCCGAAGTTCAAGCTCGGCAAGGTGGCGGTGAACTGCCACCACAACTATGTGGAGCAGGAACACCACTTCGGCGCCGACGTGTGGGTGACCCGCAAGGGCGCCGTGCGCGCCGGCGAGGGCGAGTTCGGGATCATCCCGGGTTCGATGGGCGCGAAATCGTTCATCGTGCGCGGGAAAGGCAACGCGGACTCGTTCTGCTCGTGCTCGCACGGCGCAGGACGCGCGATGTCTCGCTCGGAAGCCAAGCGGCGCTTCTCGCTGAAAGACCACCGCGAGGCGGTCAAAGGCGTTGAATGCCGCACGGACGAAGGCGTGATCGACGAAACGCCGATGGCCTACAAGGACATCGACGCCGTCATCGCGGCGCAAGCCGACCTGATCGACGTGGTGCACACGCTGAAACAGGTTGTGTGCGTGAAGGGGTAAAAAGGTGTGGCCTCCCATCGTCGCGTGCGCTTGGGGGGCCATCGCCATCGGGGATGCAAGGCAAAGCAATGACCGAGCCAGGAAAACACCATATCGATCTGCAGAAACTGGAGCAGGTGGGTCAGGTTGGCGTGCGTCGCGCGGCGCTGTTCATGGGGCTGGGATTAAATGCAGCTCATCGCGATGACTTTAACGAGTATCGCTTGCGCAGCTTGCCGCGAACACCCGGTCAGCTCACGGTTCCCATCGAGTTCTTTCCTGAGGACCTACCTGCTGAGAAGGTCAAGGACTTCAAGGATGAATATGCGACATGGACGATCGCGTGCGGACTGCGTGAAGTAATAGAGCATTACGCACAACTACTCGACCAAATTTTCGCGCACGGCTTGATTGTGCTGCAGTTCAAGAAGGGCAAGCTACCTTTCACGACATCACCTCAGACCAGAGTCAGCGCGTTTGGGCGTCTTGGGGTTCCCGACAAGTTTAAGGAGCTGTCGACAATACTCGGCATTAACATCGAAGGGAGCGCAAGCGCGTCCGAGCTTTATATCGCAAGGAACGCTCTCACGCATGACTTAGGCCATGTCACAGCTAAGCGCGCGCCGTCAGGAAAGTTGGAGATTAGTTGGGTGGGGTTCGACGTGATCGGAATCGGAAAGGAGACCGGAAAAGAGTACTCGCTCTCTGATCTTGAGGGAAAACGAACCCCCGAGGAAATCGGCATTCAAGCCAGAACCGTGCGCCGACAAAAGGAATTCAAGGTGGGGACATCGATTCGCCTTACGTCTCAGGACCTTTCCGAGATTTGTAGCTACTTCAGCATGGTGCTCATCAAATCTGCAATTCAGGAGTTTGGCGTTTTTCTGAAAGCGAACGGAGTGGGAGCCTAAGGCTAGGCCCATACGCATATCGTCTCTCAAAACCGACGCGACCGGCAATACTAGCGTGA
>DASZSI010000102.1:0-5595 GCA_035548775.1 Hyphomonadaceae bacterium | reverse complement strand
CGGTCCGCCCTGCAGCAGGTTGGCGGTGGGCGAGGCCATGCCGCCATAGACGCCGGCGGCGCCGGAAAGATCGTCGAACGCGCTTTGCAGGCCGCCCATGACGTCGCCGTTGAAGGTCGACCCCTGCCTTGCAAGCGGAGCGATCATCACCTTCATGATGTCGGCGGGGCCATCGAACAGGAAATTGAAGATCAGCGTCTGGTAAGCGGCCCACGAGGTGAGGAAGGCGAGGATCAGGCCGATCTTGAGGCCGACGATCGGCAGCTCGGTCACGCGCAAACCGCCACGGCCAAACAACAGCTGGTAGCCGAGCAGGGCGATGTAGATCGTAAGCGCCCCGGTCAGCGCCGCCGCGAACCAGGTGTCGGGTCCGACCAGATCCTTGTAGGTGTCCTGCACCAGCGCGCGGATGTGGCAATCCACGGTGGCGATGACGCTGCCGACCATGCCGGCGCTGGGATCTGCGGGGCAGAACGCCATTATGCCGCCCCCAATAGTCTGGGCATCCACGCTTCCGGATCGTCGCCCACTTCGGAGCGGAGATCATCGAGCATGCGCACGGTGCGCTCGCGACCGGACAGCACAGTGAGAAGGTCGCGCTGGCCGGTGAGGTTGAGGCGGGCAACGACACTTTCCGCGCCGTGCTTGACGAGGAAGCAGCGCGACGTGTCGGGCAGGGTGCGGATCAGGTCGAACTCGTGGCTCGAAAGGCCGAAGCCTTTGCAGTATTCGGACTCCTGAGCCTTGGGGTTGGGCAAGAAGATCTGTGTGGCCGACTGTTCGATCACCGCGTTGGCGATCCGGCTTTCTAGCGCATCGCCGGTCGATTGGGTCGCGAAACCCACGATGCCGTTACGTTTCCGGATGGTTTTTTCCCAATCCCGGATGCGGGCCACGAACACGTCGTCGTCCAGCGCCTTCCAGCCTTCGTCCACCACGATGATCGAGGGCTGGCCGTTGAGGCGTTCTTCCACGCGATGGAAGAGATACATCATGGTCGGCGTGCGGGTGACCGGATCCTCAAGCAGATGGGTCATGTCGAAGCCGACGATGCGGCTATCGAGATCGAGGTGATCGTCCTCGTTGTCGAACAGCCAGGCTCGGTCGCCCTCCTGGATCCAGGGATTGAGGCGCGAGGCGAGATCGCCTGGCGTCGGCCGGCGACCGCCAAGGAAGAGTTCGCGGAAATAGCGCAGCCGGCGGAAGTTAGGCGTCTGGTCGTAGTTGGCGCTGACGGCGGCGGAGATCGTGGCCGAGTCCTCGGCCGTAAGCATCTCGCCATTGGAAGTTACCAGCTTGGCCGTCCACTGCTGGAGGAAGCGGCGATTGGCCGGCGAGTCAGGCAGCTGCAACGGATTGAACCCCGTGCGCACGCCGGGGCGGATCAAGTCGTATCGGCCGCCAACGGCTCGCAGGAAAATCTCAGCGCCGCGATCCTTGTCGAAAAACACGACGCGCGGCTCGTACCGCTCCGATTGAGCCAGCAGGAAGTTCAGCACCACGGTCTTGCCGGCGCCCGACGGGCCGATGACCAGGAAGTTGCCAAGGTCGCCCTTGTGGAAGTTGAAATAGTATGGCGAGGCCGCGGTTGTCTCCAGCAGCGTGACGGCAGGGCCCCAATGATTGCCGCTGGCGCGTCCAACCGGATGGCTGTGGAAGGAGGCAAGCCCCGCAAAGTTGGCCGACGAGATCAGGGCCTTGCGGGGGATGTACTGGTTGTTACCAGGGAACTGCGACCAGAAGCTCGGCTCCAGAGCGGCTTCTTCGCGCACGCCGATCACGCCGATCTCGGTCAGCGCCGCCTGGACATCAGCGACGGCCACGTCCAGCGCCTCGAATTCCGGGGCACGGACCATGATGGTCAGGTGATGTTCGCCGAATACAGCGCGGCCGGCGGCGACATCATCCTTGGCCTGCACAAGGTCGCGACGCAGAGACAGCGCCTCATCATCCGCGGCGCGCATCCGGCGCAGGGCGAGGTTCATCCGGTTGAGTGCAGGCTGGCGATCCACGAACGCAAAGCTTTGCGAAATCACCATCTCGTGCGGCGTTCGCAGCAGGGCGTCGAGTTGGCCTGCGGCGGTGTGCGGCGGGTATTCCTTGATCGACAGCATCGCGCCCAGCATGCGTGGGGACCGCGAATTGCCCGAGAACTCCAACGCTTCCTTGCCGAAGCTGACGCGCCGGTCGACGAAATCGATCTTGTTCTTCTCGTACGGTACGGGCCGCAGCTCGCCGTCGAACAGGAAGGCGAGGAATTCGAGAGGTTCGGAGTACTGGATGCCTTCGGCGGTTTCGTAGGCGCCGAGCAGACGAGCACCATAAGGTTGCAGGGCGGCGAGCAGGCTGTCGGCGGCGGCGTCAAGCTCGCGCCGATCGCGCACGCGGCTTACAGCGTCCCACTGTTTCCTGGCGCCCAGGAAGCTTGCGCGGCCAAGAGCTGGCTTGCGCGTCAGCGTGATGAACAGGTCGTTGACGAAAAGCCGGCGCCCCGAGAGCCGGTCGCGCCACATGTCGTCGAGGTTGCGAGAAAAGGCGTTGGCGAACCGACCGTCCAGTCCGGGCCGCACCATATGGCGGATCACATAGGCGCCCACGGTAAGGCGCGAGGATGAAATTCCGCGCAGCAGAGTGTCGCGCACGTTCTTGCGGTAGTTCAATTCCTGCGTGTCGGCCGTTTCGAAAGCGAAACCGGCGACATGGATCACCTGCACCTGCTGGCCGTCGCGCGTCGCCAGCGTTGTCTCGTCGATGTGCCGGGCGTAAGGCAGCATCCCGCTGGCCCGCCTCTCCTTGCGAGCCAGCCTCCCGTTCACCCTCCCAGCCTGCTTGCGGGGCGGTTTCTGCTTCATGGCGAATACGAGTTACAGCGCCAGTGGTTGTAGTTGGGAACGCGCGGACAGCGGCTGACCTTCTGAATCCAGAGATCAAGCCAGCGCGGCTCGCGCAGGCACATCAGATAGCCGAATACATGCAGCACCAGCGCAGTGGCGATTGCCCAAAACGATTTGGTGATGAGGAACATTTCGGTGGTGCAAACCAGGTTCAGCACGAAGAAGGAGTAGCTGACGCCGCCAAACATCTGCGGTCGGGTGAGGGCGGAAAACACGATGTCGCGTTCGAGCGCTGCCATGGATCAGCCTCCCGCCACTTGTGCGGCTTGCTGGATGCCCCCGACGATCGCGGCGGCGCCGAAGATGATGAAACAGCCGAGGACAACAGTGATGCCGTGCTTCCAGTTCATTCGGCCGGTCAACATCATGAAACCGACCACAGCAACCGCGATGACGGCGACGGCCGTCGCTATGTTGCCGAGCAGAGTGCCCTGCACCCAGTTGATTGCAGCCACGATCGGCCCGGCGCCGCGCGGTGTGGACGCGCCCTGAGCCAGGGCTTGCTGTGCGCTAAGAGCAGAGACGGCCAGAACAGCGGAAAGACGAGCTAGCATCACCTGGTCTCCGGAACGCTGGTTCTGGCGAGATAGTCCATGACGGCCGCCACATAGGCGCGCGTCTCGGGATAGGGCGGCACGCCGCCATGACGCGTCACAGCTTCGGGTCCAGCGTTGTAGGCCGCGACCGCCAATTCGACGTTGTTGTCGAAGCGCACAAGAAGTTTGCGCAGGTAATCTGCGCCGCCGCGCGCATTTGCCTCAGGATTTGCGGGATCTACGCCAAGCGATGCAGCTGTCTTCGGCATGAGCTGCATCATGCCCACGGCGCCCTTTGGCGAAATCGCGCGCGTGTCGAACCGCGACTCTACATACGCGATAGCCTCGAGCAGGCGGGGCGAGAGAGCGGATGCGGTTCCCGCCTTGTCGAGCAAGGGAGCAGCCAGGCCCGGCGCAGCCGGGGCGATCTGGGGCGACGCAGCACTCGGACGAGCGATCGGCCGCGCACCCTCTGCTGTGATGATCGATGGTGCTGAAATCTTTGAAACTCCCCCCGGCCCCACTTCGATCACTTGACCTAAAGCAGGCGCGACAAGGCCGAGCGCAACGACGCTGGTCGCAAGAGCGATGCGAAGTGCCGGCCAGGCGCGTCCGTCCATGCAATCGACCCCGTGTGGCTGAAATGCCACGCTATCATTCTCGACTGATAAGTCGAGTTCTGCGGCCCAAGGATTCTGCCCAAAGCAGCCCCAGATTGTCGCGTTTCGATGGGCTCCGAATTCCTCGGGGCGTTGGGTCAGAGTTCCCGCAGTTCCATTGTCGGAGGATCAGCCCAGGCTCTTGAGGATGGCCTGTGCGGCGGCAACCAGTTCGTCCGGATGGAAGGGCTTGGGGAGGCGCGCAAGAAGGGTTGCCTCGCCCCACGGTCCGGGTTTCGTCGAATCTTCCTCACCCGCTGTAAGGCCGATCACGGCGGGCGAAGGGCCTCGGACGCCGCCGGTCAGCGAGATTGCAAAGATGGCGAGACCGTCAGACGACGGCATGTCGAGATCGACCACGTAGAAATCAAATGAGCGCTCAGCGAGGCGGTCCATGGCCTGGAAACCGCTCGCTGCCTCGGCGGCCGCGACGCCGACCGCGCCGAGGATCGAAGCCGTGTACTGGCGCAGGGGCGCCGAGTCGCTGACGATGAGCGCGCTGCGAGAGTGGCGCGACATCGGATCACCGTTTCCCGGGACTGGGTCCAGGCGATCCCTCCGCCGACGGTCGTCGGGGAGGCCGAAACGCGAAGGTCTGCGACCCGGCATTCTGGCGCCCGGCGCCGACGCGCGAAGGCGTTCGGCCCAGGCAGTCTTGTAGTTGGCGTGCAATCCCAATCGGCCCGGCTGCCTCGCCAAGGCGAGGCAGCCCGTCCCCCCAGATCGTCACGCCGGCGTCGGCATTCATTCGTCCACCGTCGCCAATTTCCGAAGCACCTCTTCGGCCCGCTGGATGTTCTTGGATGGAACATTCATGGCCAGTTCGATCGCGCGGCGCGCCATGCGTCCTTCCTCGGCGACCAGTCCGCGCGGCATCTCGCACAGCACGGTGTTGAAGCGGCCAAGGCGCGTGCGAAGCTTGTCGTTCACTGCCGGGTCGACATCCATCTTGAAGGCATAGGCGACGCCTTCGCCGTAATTCACGGGCAAGCCGATCGGATCGACCTTCCAGCCGAGATCGATCATGCGCGGCACGATCTGGCAGTCAGCGATGCCGATGAATGTCTCGATCCCGCGCGAGGCCGCGAACTCGTAAACAGCGATATTGAGGAGGAACCTTACCTGGTGGTTGATCTCCCGTGGAAGCGACGGATGGCCGGGCGCATGGCGCGTCCATTCCCACACGCCGGGGCCCGAGGGCGCTTCGCCCTCCACATAGTGACCAAACAGGTTCTTGAGCATGTGCGGCCGCCATGAGGGGATCAGCCTCAGCGAGCCTCGCACCTCGCCTTCGTCGATCGCGACGAGATAGGTGGCGTTCGGCGTATCGAACTGGTCGATGTCGAGGCCGTCGGGCGATTCAAGGGCCTTCCAGCCCATGAGATCTACGAAGACACGATGCCGTTGCCGGTGCATCTGCTCGATTTCATCGAGGTATTGATGGCGGTTTGCAGAGTTGATGACGTGAACGTGCATGAGTGCTCTCCGTGGGTTGGAGAGTTCATG
>DASZSI010000101.1:0-10040 GCA_035548775.1 Hyphomonadaceae bacterium | reverse complement strand
GCGTGACCTTGTTATTGGGATCGCCGGTCGAGGCGAAGGCGACCCAGGCGGAGGCCAGCTCGTCGGCGACCTTCAGGCTCGCGGCGTTGGGACCGTTGAGGCCGCCGCGGACTTCGTGGAGGCTGGGGCCGACGTCCGATCCGTGCGGCACGCCATAGCGGCCGTCATAGGCGGGCGCGGCGTAGCGGTAGAGATAGGACCACACCTTCGCCTTGCCTGCCTGCGCCTTGCGTTCTGCCTGGGTAATGGCGTTGCGGCGGAAGCCGCTATCCGTGTCGAGGCGCGCTTCGAGGACGAAGGGCGAAGCCTTGGGATCTTCGGCGCGATACATGTCCGCGAGCTTGTCGCCTTCGGCGCCGACGCGATCCCTGGCGTATTTGCGGAAGCCGGCTTCGTCGAGATCGTAGTTGGAAAGACGATAGGCGCGCTCGTCGAGCACCGTGGAAGAAATCATCGGAATGTCGGCAGAGATCGCGGGCGCATCGGGGTCGAAAGGATGACGCGGGAGGGCGCCGCCATTCACGAACGGACTGAACGAGCGCGGCGCCTCGCCCTTGGCGCGGTCGGCGGCTTCGAGGCCGGCTTGCGCGGTGAGTACTTGTTCAAACGGCATGGCCTGGAGTTTCGCGCCCTGCCCCTTGCTGAGCCCGAGCGCTTTCATCAGCGCGGCGGCCGGCTTCGCGGCTTCCTCGCGCGTCGGCAGTTTCAGGACGGCGCCGCTCATGACGCCAGCGCGATGGAAGAGGCCTTTGGCGGACGGCATCGCCATCAGGACGCTGGTCTTGGAGCCGCCGCCCGACTGGCCGAACACCAGCACGCGGTTGGGATCGCCGCCGAACGCTTCGGCGTTGGCCTTCACCCACTGCAGCGCCTGAACGAGGTCCATCATGCCGACGCCGCCGGAGGCCGCGAACGTCTCGCCCTCGTCCATCAGGTTGAGATAGCCGAAAGCGCCGAGGCGATGATTGACCGTGATGACCAGCGCCTTGCCATAGCGCGCAAGGTTCTCGCCATCATAGCCCGGCGAGTTGCCGGAGCCGCCATAATAGCCGCCGCCATGGATGTGGAACATCACGGGCAGCTTGGCGCTCTTGTCCGTCGTCGGCGTCCAGATGTTGAGGACGAGGCAATCCTCGCCCATGCCGCCCGGCTGGATGTCGAACTCGATGAGGCCGGTGTAAGCGACCGCGCGGCTGTTCGGCATTTGCGGCGCGTAGTTGCCGTAGTCGAACGCGTCCTTGATGCCTTTCCATTTCGGCGGCGCCTTGGGCGGCATGAAGCGGTTCGCTCCCGCCGTGCTCGCGCCATAACGCACGCCCTTGAACATGCGGATTCCGCCAGCCTGCACGCCACGGATCTTGCCCTCGGTGGTCTCGACGACAGGGAAGATGTCCTCGACCGGATCGGCGCTCGCCCGGCCCGTCGCAAGGCCCATGACCCCGAAACCGGCAGCAGCGCCGAGAATGGTGCGGCGATCGATTTTCATGTGCAGTCCTCCCAACGTTTTCCCGAGAGGGGGCGTCGGGTGGAGGCGGAAGTCAATCGCAGAGGATGCAAACCGCCCTCACCCCGATCGTCCCGCTCATCCCGGCGAACGCCGGGATCCAGGGATCATATCGATCCTTGTTTTGCCTTGGAGCTGCAGCCCGAATTCAGAATAAGCCTCACGTCCTGCCCTGGGTCCCGATGTTCATCGGGACGAGCGGGGGATGGATGGCGAGAGTCTTTGCGTCCGGTCCGCGATCCCCTTACCGTCGCCCGCAGGCATGGGACGGAAACTCGAGATGGCGCAGCCGCAATATCCACTCGCGAACCTCAAGGTTCTCGATCTCTCGCGCGTGCTGGCGGGGCCGTTCGCCGGGCGGATGCTGAGCGATCTCGGCGCTGACGTCGTCAAGATCGAGCCGCCGGATGGCGACACCAGCCGTCTCTGGGGCCGGATGACGGGCGGGATTTCCGGCTATTTCAACATGGTCAACGCGGGCAAGCGCAGCATCTCCATCGACCTGCGCGCCGAAGGCGCCGCGGAGCTTGTGCTGGAACTGGCGCGCGAAGCCGACGTCGTGCTCGAGAATTTCCGGCCGGATGTCATGCCGCGTCTGGGCATCGGCTACGACCGGCTGGCTGCGGTCAATCCACGGCTGATCATGCTGTCGATCTCTGGCTTCGGACGCGATGGGCCGGAGTCGCATCGCCCCGCCTACGCACCCATCGTGCATGCCGAGCTTGGGCTGATCCACCGCGTCTCGAAGCGCACCGGCACAAAGCAGGAATTGCCGCTCTCGGTGGCGGACACCAATGCCGGGCTGCACGGGTTGGTCGCGCTTCTCTCCGCGCTGCTCATGCGTGAGCGGACGGGTCTCGGCCAGCACATCGATATCGCGATGATGGATGCGACGCTGGCGACCGACGACGGGCTTCACTACGAACTCGAAAACGCGGAGGACACTAAGAACCTGCCGCCCGACATCTGGGAGACCGGCGTCGGCGCCATCCTGGTGTCGGTCGACTTCCGTTATCTGTGGAAGCTGCTGACAACAAGCTTCGGGGTTCGCGATCCCAATCAAGAAGGCATGACGCTAGACGCCAAGATCGCCGCGCGGCGCGAAGTCGTCGCCCAGTTTATGCGCGGTCTTTCAACCTGGGACGCCGTCGAGGCTGCGATGGAGAAGATGAACCTCGCCTGGGGCCGCGTCCGCGCGGGCGAGACGCTGCGCGAGCAGCCCACGCTCGCGACACGCAGCGCCATTGTCCAGGTCGACGACCGCGCGGGAGGCGTCCGGCCGATCGCCCAATCGCCCTACCGCTTCTCGCAGGCCAAAAGCGGCGTTCGAAGCGGCGCTCCCCATCGGGGCGAGCACAACGCCGAAGTGCTGAAGCAATGGCTAGGCAAATCTTCCGATCAGATCACAGAGCTTGCCGCCAGCGGCGTGCTGACGCGCGACGAGGACCGTTTGAACTGAGGTCAGGCCGTGCGCGGGATCGCGAAGGACGACAGGAAGGTCAGGAGGCCGTTGTCGGCGCCTGGGGCGGGGGAGCCGACCATGTTCGGCCGGACCATCACGGCCTGTCGCAGGTCGCTGAAGGCCTGTTTCTCGCCCGGCGTGAGATTGCGGCCAGACACAAAGTGCATCGGCGAGTCCGGAAAGCTGCGCGTCTCGATCGGACCTGATTCGAGCGTGATGAGGCCGGTGTGACGACGGTCGCGACGCACCTTCTGCATCAGGCTGCTGATCCCGGCGACGGGGCCTTCGACCAGCTGAAGGAAGGAGCCTTCGTAGAAAAGAAGAAGACCGGTAAGGCTGTAGGGCTTGTTTGCGGCTTGAGCGCGAAGATAGATCCGGTCGAGTTCATCGGCCCTGAGAACACCCACGGCGGTGCTCATATAGACCAGACGGTGAAGAGAACCGGACGTCATCGCCCTACTCCGCTCAACCTGCTGAGAGGATGCGGCCACACTGGTAAACATGGAATTAGCGTTTCTGTCGCACTACGGTTCCGCGACAGGCTGCGACAACGCTGCAACAGCATGCGCCAGGGACACGGTTTCGGTGTCGCCCTCCCCGGTGATCCTGATCGGACGCCAGCGGCGCTGGAAGGCGCGGACGACGGCTGCGGTTGCATTGTCGAACCGGCCGGTGACGGTGATCTTGTAGCCGATGCGGGCAAGGTCCTGCTGCAAGCGCTCGACGGTCAGACCGGCATCGCCGGGCGAAGCGCCGTGCATCATCCAGGGCTCCGGGCGTTGGGGTTCGGGCCACAGTCCGATGCCTTCCCTGGCGAGGCGCTGCCAGGGAAAGAGTTCGCCGGGATCTTCCTTGCGGTCAGGCGCGATGTCGGAATGGGCGACGATGCGGTTCTGGGGAATTGGCCAGCGCGAGAGGATGCCTCGACAGAGTTCGATCACCGCAAGGATCTGTGCATCGGGAAACGGGCGGTAGCCCCATTCGTGACCGGGATTGACGATTTCGATGCCGATCGACCGCGAGTTGAGGTCTTCATCGCCGCGCCACCAGCTGCGACCCGCCTGCCACGCGCGCTTGTCCTCCGGAACCAGGGCGAAGACCGTGCCGTCCTCCTCGACCATATAGTGGGCGGAAACCTGCGAGGCCGGATCGCGCATGCGCGCGAGAGCCGACGGCCCGTCCTTCATACCGGTATAGTGCAGCACCAGCATGTCGAGCGGGAACAGCCGGTCGTTGAAGTTGGGACTGGGGGCCTGGACAGTGCGCGCGATGCTCATGGGCCGATCTTGTCGCCAACCGCGGCCTCAGGGAAGCGGCGGTTGCGCCGCACCCCGATGACGCCCACGCCGACTATGGCGATGACCGCGCCGATGATTTCGCGCGGAGACAGCGGTTCGCCCAGTAGAATGACGCCGAGAATCACGCTGAGCACAGGGCTCATCAGGGTCAGCGGGGACAGGAGCGTCACGTCGTAACGCTTGATGAGGCGGTAGAAGTTGCCGTGGGCGAAGATGGAAACGCCCGCGACGGCAAAGATGCTGGCGGCGAAGACGCGCCAGTCTCCGGCGAAGTAGGCTCGGGCATGGTCGCGCTCGAAAGCGAGGGAGGCGATCAGGAGCAGAGGAAACGAAAAGAGTCCGACCCACGCCTGAAGCCGCATTGCCGGCATGGGGTCGATGCGCTTCATCAATATGTTGGCTATGGCGCCGGCAAGAGCGGAGAAGACGAGATAGACGACGCCCAGGGTCAGGGAGAACTTTGTCGGGTCGAACATGATGATCATCACGCCGGCGAAGGAGAGGATGATTCCGATGAGGCGGTAGACCCCGATCTTCTCGCCCAACACCATGATCGACAGAAGCGTAGTGAACGGCACGCCGAGTTGTCCCACGACGCCGGCGACGCCGGCAGGCGCCGTGACCAGGCCGATGAACAGGAGGCCGAACTGGACCGCGCCAAGTCCCATTGCGATCACGAACATCAGACCAAGCTGGCGTGGCGCCGGCAGAATGAAGGGCGACAGCGCCGCCGCGAGAAGCCCCATTCGAATCGTGGCAAAGAAGAAGGGCGGCACGCCGCCGTCGGTCACCGTCCAGCGGGTGATCACGAGGTTGAGCGCCCAGAACAGGCACACGAAAAAGAGAAGGCCAAAGTCCGCGGGTTTCATTCCCGATCCAGCACGGAACGGCGTTCAGAAAATCAGCGTTTGTGAATCACGTCCTCGTGACGTTGGCCATGCAGTCACGCGGCGCGCAAGGGTCGGGACTTCGGAAAATCAGGTCTCGATGATCCAGCCGTCGGCGGTGCGGCGAGCTTCGAGCGTGTCGGACTGCTTGCGCGAGCGGCCAATGCCGTGGGCGAAGGTGAGGAACACAGCAGCTATGGCGAGCATAAGGCCGATGAAAGTCGTGGCCACAAGGGCAGCGATGGCGGCGACAATAAGAAATAGACCGAAGCCGGCCTTGCCGAGGACGCCGCCGGCCTTTTGCAGCCACAGCGCAGCACGCGACATGAAATCGGGATGACCAAGGGTCTCAGTCATAGGCGGTCTCCTATGACTGAAGGTGCGCTGGGGGCGCCAAAAGTCAATCGGCGCGGGTGAGAAATCCACGCTCCGCACGAATCCGTGCATAAGCGGTTGTTATCGCCGCCGCCTTGTCATGCGCCACCGGCTCGAACTCGCGCGGGGCGGATTTTGCCGCAGTCACGGTGTCCGGGTGATTCTCCAGCATGAGGCGACGATAGGCGGCGCGGACATCCTCGAAACTCGCGTCATGCTTAATGCCGAGGACGGCGTAGGGGTCATCCGCTTCGGGACCGAGATGGGTGGCCTTGATGCGGCGGAAGACTTCGTCGCTGAATCCGAAGAGATCGGACACTGTGCGCAGATAATCGAGCTCGTCGCTGGTGACCGCTCCGTCTGCTGCGGCAATCTGGAACAGGCCGTCAAGCACGCCTTCGAGCAGGCAGGGCCGGTCGCGGTAACGCTTGGCGATCCGGCGGGCGTATCCTTCATAGCCGAGCACGGTTTGCCGCGCGACATCGAAGACCCTGCGGATTGCTGCTTCATCGCCCGGCGCCGATTTGAACACCCGTGAAAACGTCGCGACCTCGTCGAGCGTGACCATGCCATCCGCCTTGGCCAGCTTGGCGCCAAGGCCGACAATCGCCGCAGTGAATTCAAGGTCGTTGGGGTCCGGACCACAAAGGGGCGCGGCGACTTCCTGGCCGGGCGGTTCGCCCTCCTCGAAAGCGCGCTGGGCGATATTCGCCAATTGCGACCAGATACTCATCTGATTGCTCTATGGCATGAAGGTGTGAACGCCGTAAGGCGCAAATCCGGCCAACTGCTCCTCACATCCTGCTCGCCGGCGGAACCTCTTTAAAATCCGGCAGCCGCCCCCAAATCTCAGGAGTTCCCGGAACCGCGCGCTGACTGCCACGTAATTCCCGCGCTGTTCGACCAATAACGGGACAAGTGTTCCGACCCGGCGATCTAGTCCCCCCACGTCCCCCCGCCGGGAAAGGAAGCGTCGCCGCCCCCCGCAAGGTGGGGCGGCGATTGCGTTTTAGGCTGCGCCTGAAGTTTTGAGCGGCGACGCTTAATTCTTCTCCCAGGGATTGGCCGAAGAGAGGTGCCGCATCAGCGCATCAGCCGTCATCACCGGACCTGAAGGCTTTCCAGACGAGATCTTGAGGACATCACCGCGCGTGGGGCCCGAACCGCCTTGCGGCTGGCCCTTGCGGTGGTTGGCGGACTTCTGGCCGCGGTTCTTCTGCTTCTGACCGAAGGGTTTCTGGTTCGGGTGCTGGCCCGTCCTTGCCGCAACCCCATCCCAGCCGGGCGAGCCACCCTTGTTGCGCCGGCGGCGGCGCGAGCGACCCTCGGCGTTGGCCGGTTCCGGTCGGCTTTCGTGCTGGCGATGAGCCTGCACATCTTCGTGACGACGCTTCGGTTGCTGATGTTGACGGCGTGGTTGCGCGTCGCCACGCGGTTCGGCCTTGGCGCCGCGTTTGGCGTCGACATTGGCGTTGAGCGACAGCTGAGCCAGCACCGCATCGTTGCGGCGATCCGACGACGGGATTTTCTGGCGCGTGACCTTCTCGATGTCGCGCAGCAGCGGACGTTCGTCCTCGGCGCAGAAGGCGACCGCCGAGCCATCAAGGCCCGCTCGCGCCGTGCGGCCGATGCGGTGAACATACTGCTCCGGCACGTCCGGCAGTTCGTACTGCACGACGTGAGTGACAGACGAGATATCGATACCGCGCGCCGCGATGTCGGTGGCGACCAGCGCCCTCACCTTTCCGGCCTTGAACTCGGCGAGCGCACGCTCGCGCTGGTTCTGCGATTTGTTGCCGTGGATGGCCGAGGCGTTGACGCCACCGCCTTCCAGGATGCGCGCCACTTTATCGGCGCCGCGCTTGGTGCGGGTGAAGACCAGCACGCGCGAGAAGGACGGGTCGGCGAAAAGTTCGGTCAACAGGCCGCGCTTGCGGTTGGCCTCGATGAAGACGACCTGCTGGTTGACGCGCTCGACCGTGGTCGACGGCGGGGCGACCGAAACCTGCAGCGGATCGTGCAGCAGTTCGCCCGCGAGCTTGCCGATGTCGGACGGCATGGTGGCGGAGAAGAACAGGTTCTGGCGCTGCTTCGGCAGGTGCTTCACGATCTGCCGGATCGGCACGATGAAGCCCATGTCGAGCATTTGGTCGGCTTCGTCGAGCACGAAGATTTCGAGCTTGGAGAGATCGCAGTCGCGCTCGCCGATATGGTCGAGCAGGCGGCCCGGCGCGGCGACGACGATGTCCGTGCCTCGCGCCAACGCCTGGCGCTGGGGCGTGTGGCCGACGCCGCCGAATATGGTCGCGACGCTGAAGCCGAGCTGAGAGCCGTAGGCCTTGAACTGGTCGGCGATCTGCGTGGCGAGTTCGCGCGTGGGAGACAGGATCAGGGCGCGACAGCCGCGCTTCGGCGCGGGCTTACGATCGGCGGCGAGACGGTGAAGGATCGGCAGGGCGAATGCGGCTGTCTTGCCGGTGCCGGTCTGCGCAATGCCGAGTAGGTCGCGGCCGGACATGACGCCGGGAATGGCCTGCGCCTGGATGGGAGTGGGCTCGGTATAGCCCTTCGCGGTCAGCGCCTTCAGGATCGAGGCGTTGAGGCCGAGGTCGGTGAATTGGGTCAAGTAGGTTTCTTTCGTGTGCGCGTGCGCGCGGACGCCTGTCTTCGCAGGTCCGCCGAGGCGCTGTCTTGATGGGAAAGCCCGGCGTGCGCGGGCGATCATGCGATCTTTTCAGGGCGCTCAACGGGCCGGGACCCGTCCTGGGACCCTCACGCAGCCGGAGCGCCGATATCGCCCTCCTCATGAGGACGCGGGCGGCATATCGCCCTCCAAACCCCTAAAGTCAACCTAACGGGCTGCCATCAACTGACGCAGGCCTGGGATAACGCCGACCTCAAGCCGCCAGTATAAAGGCCCCCACGAGCAGGGCGATTTCGAACCGCACCCAGCCGACATCGATCTGCAATGCGTTTGCCAGTGCTCTCACGCGACACTCCCACCAGCCCGATTTTCGGGTCGTTAACGAGAGGTTAATGCGCCGGAAGGGGAGCTCAAGCCCTGGCACGTCGCAGGCGAGCGGGACGAGTATTTATCTGGCGCGATGTTGTGTTCGCGCACGCGCTGAGCCACATCCGCCGCCATGTCGGGCCAGCAAAAACAAGCGATCGTCGTAGGCGCCGGGCCGGCGGGCCTTGCAGCCGCCGAAGTGCTGGCCGGGGGCGGCGTTGCTGTCACGATCCACGAGCGCATGCCCAATCCGGCGCGCAAATTCCTGCTGGCGGGGCGCGGCGGCCTTAACCTCACTCACTCCGAGCCGCTTGAGAGATTCCTCGACCGCTACGGCCTTGCGCGCTCACGCCTTGAGCCTGCGATCCGCGCGTTCAGCCCAAGCGATCTGCGGGCGTGGTGCGAAGGTTTAGGTGTCGAGACATTCGTGGGCTCAAGCGGCCGCGTCTTTCCAAAAGCGATGAAGGCCTCTCCCCTTCTTCGGGCATGGCTGGCGAGGCTCGATGGGCTTGGCGTGAAACTCCGCGCCCGGTCGCGCTGGACGGGGTGGGACGGTGAGGCGCTGACGTTCGAGACGCCGGATGGTCCTACGCAAGAGCGAGCGGACGTAGCGGTGTTTGCTCTGGGCGGTGGAAGCTGGCCGCGCCTGGGATCGGATGGGAGCTGGCAGGAAGCCTTCGCGAGCCACGGCGCGCAGATCGAGCCGCTGCGCCCGTCGAACTCCGGCTTCCTGGTCAACTGGTCGGACGTGTTCAAGGCTAAATTTGCGGGCCAACCGCTGAAGCGCGTGAAGCTTTCCTACAACGGCGATGAGACGCGCGGCGAAGCAATGGTGACCCGGTACGGCATCGAGGGCGGCGCAGTCTATGCTCTGTCGCCGGCGCTGCGTGATGGTCTTGTCGAGAAGGCAGTCGCGCAGCTGGAGATCGACCTGATGCCGGATGTCGACCTCGAATCCCTGATCGACCGGCTGACGTTGTCGGGAGCCGGCAAGGCCTCGCTAGCAAACAGGCTTCGAAAGGCGGGGCTGTCGCCAATCGCGGCAAGCCTGCTGCGCGAGGACGCGTTTGGAACCAATTTGCCTTCCAATCCGGTTCAGCTGGCGCAGCGAATCAAGGGCGTGAACATCCCCCTCGCCGGCGTCGCGCCGATCGAGCGAGCGATTTCCACCGCGGGCGGCGTAAGTTGGGACAGCATCGCGAAGGACTACTCGCTGACCTCCGACCGCAGGACCTTCGTCTGTGGCGAAATGCTCGACTGGGAAGCCCCCACCGGCGGCTATCTCCTGCAAGCCTGCATCTCCACCGGCCGCGCCGCTGGGCAGGGCGCGTTATCACGCTTGATGGCAGCTTGAAAAAATCGGGGCGAGCCGTGGCGCTCGCCCCGCAGTTGCCTCCCTCTAGACGAAAGCGCCTCGTCTAGAAGCGGTATCCCGTTCCAAGCGTGAAAACATAGGGGTTGATGTCGACTGTGGCCGGGATGGTGGCCGCGCCAGCCGTTAGCT
>DASZSI010000100.1:0-2819 GCA_035548775.1 Hyphomonadaceae bacterium | reverse complement strand
GATGCTGCCTGGCCGAAACGATTTTGCACACAGTGAACTGCTTCAGGCTCGTGCGAGGATCATGCACCTCTTCGACCTCGAGCCCGGCCTGCGTCATTGCCTCGATGATCGCATCCATCGATGCGGAGGTATCGAGATAGTCCTTCAGCCAGGAGAGCGTGAATTTCATTGGGCGTTCCCCATGGAACAGAATGCCGAAATATCGGCGAGCACGCCCTCGTGGTTCGACAGACGCGCGACAGGCGTCGCGCTGCTCACCATGAGGGCTTTTGCACCGGCGGTTTGGCAGCCCTCATGGTGAGCAGCCGCGAAGCGGCGTCCGTCGAACCACGAGGGCGTGCTTCCACGTCTCACGACAATCCCCCTGTCACTGTCGGCAAGAGCCACGGCTTGAAGCCGTAGTGGCGCAGCCAGTCGACGTCCGGCTCGAAATAGGGGCGGATGTCGTTCATGCCGTATTTGAGCATGGCGAGGCGATCGACGCCGAGGCCGAAGGCGAAGCCCTGATACTGGTCCGGATCGATGCCGCACGAGCGCAGCACGTTGGGGTGCACCATCCCGCAGCCCAGGATCTCGAGCCAGTCATTGCCTTCGCCGACCTTGATCTCCGCGCCCGAGCGGTCGCAGCGCATGTCCATCTCGGCGCTCGGCTCGGTGAACGGGAAGAAGTGCGGGCGGAAGCGCGTCGAGGCCGTCGGCACTTCGAAGAAGCGCGAGAAGGCGTCGGTGAGGCAGGTCTTCAGGTGGCCCATGTGGACGTGTTGGTCCACGACCAGTCCCTCGATCTGGTGGAACATCGGCGTGTGCGTCGCGTCCCAGTCCTTCCGGAACACGCGGCCGGGCGCGATCACGCGGATCGGCGGCTTCGAGCCCATCATGGCGCGGATCTGCACCGGCGAGGTGTGCGTGCGCAGCACCTTCTTCTCGCCCTTCGCGTCGGGCTTCAGGAAGAACGTGTCGTGCGTTTCGCGCGCCGGGTGGCCGGGCGGGAAGTTGAGCGCGGTGAAGTTGTGGAAGTCGTCCTCGATGTCCGGACCTTCGGCGACCGCAAAGCCCATGTCGGCGAAGATGGCGGCGAGTTCTTCGAACACCTGCATCACAGGGTGCAGAGCGCCCACGGGTTCGGGGCGCGAGGGCAGGGTCAGGTCTTCGCGCTCGGACTCGAGACGCTTGTTGAGCGTGGCGAGTTCAAGTTCGGACTTGCGGGCGGTGATGGCGGCGGCGAGACGGTCCTTTGTAGCGTTCAACACCTGGCCGGCCTTGGTGCGCTCCTCCGGCGCCATGCCGCCAAGCTCCCGCATCATTAGGGAGACGCGGCCCTTCTTGCCGAGCTCCGCGACGCGGATGGCTTCGAGCGTGGCTTCGTCGGCGGCGGCGCTGATGGCGGCGCCGGCCTCCGCCTCGATCGTCTTTACCTGCTGGTCGATAGCCATGGCTTGGTCTCGTGGTCGTTTGAGGACGCACGGGGCCATAGTCCGCCCCGCGCTAGACGGTCGGAACTGATGGAGATCGGCTTCGGAGAGGTTTGTCTAGGCGTAGAGAGTTACGCCAGAGCCGCCCGGGCCTTCTCCACCAGGGCGGTAAAGGCTGCCGGTTCGTGCATGGCGAGGTCGGCCATCACCTTGCGGTCCACGCCCAGGCCAGCCTTGGTGAGGCCGTCGATGAAGCGCGAATAGGTGAGGTTGGCGTCGACCGAGCGGACCGCGGCGTTGATGCGCTGGATCCAGAGCGAGCGGAAATTCCGCTTCTTCTGCTTGCGGCCCTTGTAGGCGTTGACGCCGGCCTTCACGACCGCCGCCTGGGCGGTGCGGAAGGTGTTCTTGCGGCGGCCGTAATAGCCTTTGGCGGCCTTGATGACCTTGCGGTGACGTGCGTGAGCCGGAACTCGGCCGCGTGCGCGTGGCATGGGAAAACTCCGTTATCTGATCAGGGGTGCGGCTAGGCTGAAGTCTTACTTCACGCCGTAGGGCAGGAACTTCTTCACAACGCGGGGGGTGTCGACGTCCGCAACGACCACGGTGCCGCGGTTGGTGCGGATGTACTTCGAGTTGTGGCTGATCAGGCGGTGGCGCTTTCCGGCGACGCCGCGCTTGAGCTTGCCGGAGGCGGTCATGGTGAACCGCTTGGCGGCAGCCTTCTTGGTCTTCATCTTCGGCATTTCGGTCTCCTGTTGGCGACAGTCCGACCCGAAAATTCCGTATGGAATCAACGGCGCGACGCCTGAAATAGACCGGAGAGGCATGCCTTTGGCCCCGTCCGGCGTGGTGGAAGGCGGGGTTTATACGTGGGAAAGCCCGGAAAGCAAGGGCGGCGGAGGGGGTGGAAATTCCATGACCAACAGCCGCTCGTCCCGGCGAACGCCGGGACCCAGGGATCACGTCGAACCTAGCCTTGCCTTGGGGCGGCAGCCCGAATTCGGAACAAGCCTTTCGGTCGGCCCTGGGTCCCGACGTTCGTCGGGACGAGCGGGATAGACCTCGCCTCGATATCCTACCCGTGCGGTTTTTCGCCGGCGTGGTCCTGGGTCAGTTCGGCCGGAACGGTTTTGCCGGCTGCCTTGGCGGTCATGGCGTCGGCGAGGAGTTTGCGGGCGCGCATCCAGACGTCGACCTGGAGGCCGACGACGCTGCCGGCATAGAGCAGCGTGAGGCCGTCGATGATGTCGGTGACGGGGATGCCCGCAATGTCGTGTTCGTCGCGCAAGACAAAGCGCGAGCCGGTGCGGACGACCATGACGGCCAGGAAGATCATCGTGCCCCAGGGCGATTGCTGGCTGGTGAGCTCGTGCGTCTCCGGATGGATGCTGACCTTCACCATGC
>DASZSI010000099.1:0-2687 GCA_035548775.1 Hyphomonadaceae bacterium | reverse complement strand
GATGCCCCTCCGCGATCCTCGCGAGAGTGTCGCAGAGATAGGCCTCCGGGTTGAGGCCGTTGAGCTTGACCGTCTGCACAAGCGTGTAGATTGCCGCGGCGCGCTCACCGCCGCTATCGGATCCGGCGAAGAGGTAGTTCTTGCGCCCCAACGCGATGCCTCGGATGGCATTCTCGGCGATGTTGTTGTCCACTTCGAGGCGACCGTCGGTGAGGAAGCGGCTGAGCGCCTCGCGCCGGGTCAGGGCGTATCGGAAAGCATCGGCCAATGGCGACTTAGCTGAGAGCTTGGCGAGTGTCCCGGTTGCCCAGTCGAAGAAGCCTTCGATCAGCAAGGCCGTTTGCTGGCGATGCCGCACGCGCTCGTTTGGCATCACGCCACGCGCCTTGGCCTCGATCTCATAGATCGCAGCGATCCGGTCGAGCGCTTCCTTGGCGACTGGTGACTTGGTCGCTTGCCAGACATCGAAGATCTTCCGGCGGCAATGCGCCCAGCAGGCGACCTCGATGATCGGGCCTGGCTTGGCCCGGGCCGGGCTGTACAAGGCCTCGAACCCGGCATAGGCATCGGCCTGCAGGAAGCCGGTGAAGGATGCCAGATGCCGCGCCGGATGCTGGGCTGAGCGGTCGGGGCTGAAGAAGTAGACCGCGGCGGGCGGCGCCGTGCCGCAGCATGGGCGGTCATCGCGGACGTACACCCAGAGCCGCCCTGTCTTGGTGCGACCGAGCCCGGGTGACAGCACCGGAACCGGCGTATCGTCACCATGGACCTTCTCGGCGGCGAAGACATGGCGCCGGATCCCCTCGACGATCGGCTGGAGCAGCCAAGCAGCCTGGCCGACCCAGTCGCAGAGGGTCGAGCGGTCGAGCTCCATGCCTTCCCGGGCATAGATCTCGCTCTGCCGGTAGAGCGGGAGATGATCGCAGTACTTCGAGACAAGGAGGTGGGCCAGCATCGCCGGTGTGGCCCGACTGCGCGGCGTCGGCAGGGCCGGAGCCGGGGCCTGGGTGATCGTATCGCAAGCCTTGCAGGCGTACTTCGGTCGGACATGACGGATCACCTGGAAACGCCCGGGCACGTAGTCCAGCACCTCGGTGACGTCCTCGCCGAGCCGGGCCATCCCGCCGCCACAATCCGGGCAGACGCAGGCCTCGTCACCTCCGGGCTCATGGACGATCTCCTCGCGCGGAAGATGGTCGGGCAACGGCTGGCGCTTAGGCCTGGAAGGCTGGCGGTCCGCCGGTTGGCCTCCAACCTTCTCGACCCGGACCGCTTCGTCGGTCTCCAGCTCTTCAAGCTGAAGCTCAAGCTGCTCGATCTGGCGTGAGACGCGTTCCGACGATCGTCCGAATTGCATCCGGCGCAGCTTGGCGATCTGGAGCCTGAGCTTCTCGATCCCCAGCGTGCGGAGCTGGACCGAGGCCTCAGCCGCCTTCAGCTCGGCCTGACACGCCAGCGCGAAGGCGCGAAGAGCCTCCGGTTCGACGGGCAGATCGGCATGGGCGAGCGACATGCGCCACCCTACCAAACCAACCCGGACCGAACCAGAATCAGCCGAGAATCGCAGCCTTGTCAGATCAGCATGGGCTGCGGCGTCGGCTGCGGTGCTACAGTCCGCCTCCAGTCCATCGCCTCGATCAGCAGCGCAAGCTGTGCAGGCGTCAGGGTCAGGGCGCCATCGACGATCGGCGGCCAGACAAAACGGCCCTTCTCCAGCCGCTTGGCGAACAAGCACAGGCCGGACCCGTCCCAATAGAGCGCCTTCAGATAATCACCGCGCTTGCCCCGGAAGAGGAACAGGTGGCCGGAGAATGGGTCGGCGCCGACGATCTGCTGAGCCTTTGCCGCCAGACCGTCGAAGCCATTCCTGAGATCGACCGGACGGCTGACCAGATAGACCTGTGTACCAGGCGCCAGGCTGATCATCCGAGGCTCTTCAGCGCTCGCAGGACCCGGCACAGTGCTCGCTCGTTGACCTGGCCATCGACACGCAGACGCGCGCCATTCGCGAGCTCGACTTCGATCATTCCACCGGGATCGGCACTCGGCGTTGGCGCCGATACAGACTCAGAGGGCGTTACGCCTTGGTCCTGGCCGATCACACCGATCGGGATAAACTCGACCGGCCCGGCGCCGGGAATGGCTGCTATTGCCTGCGCTCGCCGAGCAGAACGCCAGTTGTAGACGACGCTCCGGGCGATCCCGTGCTTCCGCGCCACCGCGGCGACATTCGTGCTGGGAGCATCGGTCTCCGCCAGCACGGCCGCTTTCTCAGCATCCGTCCACTTCCGGCGACGCTCCACCCGCGTGATGACCTCAACCCTGTCCATAGCTCCTCCTTCTGGACTCCAGAAGGACAGTCCAGACGAGCAGACTTCAGGAAAGATTGCCGTCAGCGCAATGCGGCCGAGGCCGAACGCTTACGGGCGTCAGACCGTTGAGTGTCTTCAAGCGTCGTCCAAAGTTGTAGGCAGAGACAAAGTCGTCGAGGTGGCGCCTGAGCTGGTCGTGGCTCTCATAGTGGTAGCGCTGCACGGTTGCTTCTGTGATGGTCCGATTCATCCGCTCGACCTGGCCATTGGTCCAGGGATGATTGATCTTGGTGAAGCGATGTTCGATGCCATTTTCTCGGCAGCGTAGGTCGAACATATGAGTTGCGAACCTGGCCGTCGGCCCCTCGGCAGAGC
>DASZSI010000098.1:0-23463 GCA_035548775.1 Hyphomonadaceae bacterium | reverse complement strand
GAGCCTCTGGCACGGGCTTGTTGAGGTCGGCGAACAACCTCTCGGCCAGGAAATATCCGGTCAGGCGAAACCCGCTGTGAATATCCTGCGGGGTCGCCGGAGCGCTCGCATCGATCAGGAATCGCGGCAACGGCAAGAGTCGCGACAGGTAATCTCCGGCTTCCGATCCCCGCACCGCCCTGCCGGACCTCGGGCTGACATGTGTGAGCCCGTCATTGGCGCCGGATATCGCGCACGAAGCCAGATCGAGGCCATAGCCAAGCATGGACAGAAGACCCAGTTCCCAGCGAACGAACAGCGCCGGCCACACCTCGTCGTGCCCCAGCATGTCGAGCAGCGTCTCCGCTGCATCATAGAGTTGCGGCTTGGCGTCGCCCTCCGGAAGAGAAGCCGCCATCAGCTCCGCCAGGGCCGAAAGAGCTGCGAGCGCCTCGGCGTCCGCCATGTGGATCGCCGCCCGCTCCACGTCCGTTTCGGCTAGCGAGAAGAAGCCAAGCCGATCATCCGTTCGGGCCTTCCAGGTCAGCGAGAGCGTGTTGCCAGGCTGCATCGGCGCGCGCTTGGTCCGCGAGGCGCCGCCATAGACCATGCCGCGCCGCAACCCGTTGGTGCGGGTGAAGACGTCCAGGATCGCGCCGCTCTCTCCAAGACGCCGGAGACCCAGCGATATCCCCTTGTCGCTCCATTCCGCCATGTCCGATGGCATAGGGCGGATCGGCGGCTGCGCAAAGGGAAAGCTGGAGCGATTGACACCTGCGCCCACTGGCGGACGATGCTGCCTGAAACGGCCTGGGGTTTTGGCGAGAGGACGCGTTGAACGACGCCTTCGAACTTCTGATCCTGGTTGCGCTGTGCGTGGGATACTTCCTGTTCGTGGTCCGGCCCTATCTGAAGGACACGGCAACCCAGCGCGACGCTGCCATCGGCGCCCGCGTGCTGGTCATTGCCCGCATGCTGGTCTTCGTGGCGCTTTACTCCGCGGCCCTGTTGCTGGCGATCGAACGGTTCGCGCCGCCCCAGTTCTACAATCCGGGCAGGACGGTCATCGCCATCGCAGCCGTGGTGGCGGCCGTCGAGATCGTATGGGGGCCGCCGGGCGAGGCCGAATGGGCCGGCGCGATGCGGGTTGGGCTGGCCGTGTGCAAGTTCACCCTGCTGGGCGCTACTCTGCCCCTGATCCTCTACGGGGCATATCTGTCGATGACGGGGTGAGGCATGAGCGAGCCAAAAGAAGCAACCGAAGCGACCCGCCGCTACAATGCGGAATTCGTCAAACGCCTGCCGAAGGACGACGGCAAGGACTTCGAGGACGCGCAACGCGGCTTCATCGGCACGACGCCCGACGCGACCGTGACCGACGCAAACGGCCGCGTGGTCTGGTCGATGGCGCCGTTCGCCTTCGAGGAAGGCGATGCGCCGTCGAGCGTAAACCCCAGCCTGTGGCGCCAGGCGCAGCTCAATCGCATCCATGGCCTGTTCGAGGTCGCGCCCGGCCTCTACCAGGTGCGCGGCTTCGACCTTTCCAACATCACCTTCATCGAAGGAAAAACCGGCGTCATCATCATCGACCCGCTGATCTCGGCCGAGCCGGCCGCAGCCGCGCTCGCGCTCTATCGCCAGCATCGCGGGCCACGGCCAGTGAAGGCGGTGATCTACACCCACTCCCACGTCGATCATTATGGCGGCATACGCGGCGTCCTGTCGGATGCCGACATCGCAAGCGGCCTGCACATCCTTGCGCCGGAGGGCTTTCTAAAAGAGGCGGTCAGCGAGAACGTGCTGGCCGGCAATGCCATGGGCCGGCGCGCGACCTACATGTACGGCGCCCTGCTGCCGCGCGGTCAGAAAGGTCACGTCGACGCTGGGCTAGGCAAGACGACATCGATGGGCGCCGTCAGTCTCGTGCCGCCAACCGACTCGATCACGCGTACCGGCGAGACCCGCACCATCGACGGCGTCGAGATCGTCTTCCAGATGACGCCGGATTCCGAAGCGCCGGCAGAGATGAATTTCCACTTCCCGCAGTTCAAGGCGTTGTGCATGGCCGAGAACTGCACCTGCCACCTGCACAATATCCTCACGCCGCGCGGCGCGCTGGTGCGCGATGCAAAGTCATGGAGCCGCTACATCGACCAGGCGAACGACATGTTTACCGGGGCCAGCGACGTCGTGTTCGCCAGCCATCACTGGCCCAAATGGGGCCCGGCGCGCATCGCGGGCTACCTGACCAAGCAGCGTGACCTCTACAAGTTCATCCACGACCAGACACTGCGCCACGCCAATCACGGCCTGACGCCGATCGAAATCGCGGAACAGATGAAGCTGCCGCCCAGCCTCGCCGCCGAATGGCACACGCGCGACTACTACGGCACGCTGAACCACAATGCCAAGGCGATCTACCAGCGCTACCTTGGCTGGTTCGACGGCAATCCGGCGCACCTTCATCCGCATACGCCCGTGGAGTCGGGAAAGCGCTATGTCGACCTGGCGGGGGGCGCCGACGCGCTGCTGGCCAAGACGCGCAAGGCGTTCGACGCGGGCGATTTCCGCTGGGTGGCCGAAGTCGTGAACCACCTGGTCTTCGCCGACCCTGCAAACGAAGCTGCAAGAGCGCTGCAGGCCGACGCCCTCGAACAGCTCGGCTACCAGGCCGAAAGCGGGCCGTGGCGCTCTTTCTATCTCACTGGCGCGCAGGAATTGCGCAAGCCTCGGCCGAAAAGCGACAAGCCTCGGCCCGGGCCTGTCGGCCAGATCCGCGCCCTGCCCGCAGAGCAACTCCTCGATTCCTGCACGGTGCGCCTCAACGCGGAAAAAGCCGCCGCCGTCGCGCTGAAATTCACGCTCGCCGTCCGCGATACGGGAGAGTCATTCGAGGTCGAGATCGCCAACGCCGTCCTGCATCACCGACGCCGCGATGCGAGGCCCGACGCAACGCTGGACCGGCTGACGCTCGCAAAGCTGGTCACCGGCGAGCTCTCGCCAGCCGACGCCGCCATCGATGGCGACCGCTCAGGGCTCGCAACCTTGATCACCCTGCTCGACCGCTTCGATTTCTGGTTCGAAATCGTCGCGCCCTAGGTATGCGCGGCGTCCGCCGGGGCCGGCGCGTCGAACGTCTGTTCGATATGCAATCCGCAATAGCGCGTCGGCTTGCCGTTGACCGTGCCGGCGACATGGCGGTCGCGCGCGGCCCAGGCCAGCACGGCATTGTCGAGCCGCGCAAAGCCGGAAGACTCCGTCACCTGAACATTCTCCACCTTGCCGTCGGCGCCGACACAGTAGGTGATCGTCACTGTTCCGGCTTCGCGACAGCGGCGCGATGCCGCTGGATAATCCGGCGCCGCGCTGTGCAGGCGCTGGGGCTTGGCCAGCGTCGAGCCAGGCGCCGGCGCCGGCACGAAGCCCTCCTCAGGCAGCGGCGGACGAAAAAGTATGTCCGTCCTTTCGGGACAGGACTGCGCCGCCGGACCAGGCCGCGCCTCCCCCGCAGCTGTCTGATCTGAAACCACGCTCGCCGAAGCCTGAGGCGTTTCAGGCGCCTGCGTCGAACACGCCGCCAGGGCCAGGGCGCCCGCCATGCCCAGAATGCGTTTCATGTCCGCCTCCCAAATGGCGTGGCCAACGCTAGACCCTCTCGCGCCATTTCCGCAATCACATCGCTGTTGACCACGCAAAGCGGTTGTCCCAAATCGCGATGGCGAGGACGACCTCCCCCATCATGGGCAGCATTCGGGACGGCCCGACTTTTCTGGAGGGGCCCATGGCCTGGATCTGGCTCGGCGTTGCAGGAGGACTCGAGATCATCTGGGCCTACGCCCTCAAGCAATCGTCAGGATTCTCGAAGCCGGTCGAAACCGGCGTGGCGATCGCCGCCTATGTCGGCAGCTTCGTGTTGCTGTCGTTCGCCATGAAGTCGCTGCCGCTGGGCACGGCCTACACCATCTGGACCGGCATCGGCGCCGTCGGCGCATTCGTGCTGGGGCTCGCGGTGCTGGGCGAAGCCGCAACGCCGATGCGGATCGCGTCCGCGCTGCTGATTCTGGCCGGCATTGTGGGATTGAAGCTGACATCCGAGTCGTGAATGCGGCAGGATTTCTCCCGCCGCATCCGAGGACTCCACGCTCTAACTCTACGCTTACCAGAAAAAGGCCGTTAGGCCTTCTCGTATTTCAGCTTCATCGCGCCGACAGCGGCGGTGATGCTCAGCCCGGTGTTTCCTTCAACCGAGACCGGCTGAAGCGTGAACGACTTGTCGAGGCCGCCCACCAGGACGTTGAGGTTGCCGCCGACCACAGCGGTCGCGCCGGCGGTCACGCCAGCGTATTTGCCTTCAAGCGCGTCCATGTGCATGTCCGACGAAGGCGCCAGCACGTCCCAGATCATCACGCCGCCCTTGGTATAGCCGACGTCGACGCCCAACTTGGTGATGTCGCCGGTATAGTGGGAGACTTGGCCGTTGGTGGCCTTGAATGCGCAGTTCAGGTCTTTCTGCGAACCGAGGATCAGGCCCCAGCCGCCTTCGATATCGCAGGTAAGCACGCCTACCTTCACTCCGCCCGCGCTCGCAGGCGCAGCCATCAGTCCTGCCGCCAGAGCAGCGGCGCCAATCATCATGCCAAGCTTCTTGACCATAGTGGCCTCCTTGCTTTCAGCGCCGCACTTGCGCGCGCATTCCAGAAACACGCTGAACCGGCTTGACCCAGGTTCAGTCGCTCGGGGAGGCAACGCCCGGGATCACGAAGGCGTTCCGAACTAACGGTAGAGTAACCCGCAATGTCATGCAGATGCGCCACGAACGGAATCGGGCGGAAAAACGGCGATTCCCGCGCGTCGCGAGCCGCTAATAAAACCGCTCAGCGGGGAACCGCGCGCAGCACGTAGTCGATCCTCGACCCCTGCGTGACGAAAGCAGTTTTCACCCAGCGACCTAAAGCGTCGTACCAGAAATCTGCATCGAGTTGCGATTTCATGCGGTAGTGGCGCGCCTCGATCATGCCCTGTCCGGTCTTCACCTGTTCGAGGCCAATGTCAGTCACGGTCATCGGCTGCATCACGCCGGTCTCCGGCTCAAGCATCGCATGCTGGCTCATCTCCGCGATGTTCCAGTGCGAGGAAGGGACGAGCGAGGGAACGATGCCTTTGAACTTCGCTCCCGTGATCCTGTATCCGCCCTCAACCGCCTCGACCGACAGCGGCTTCCACGTGTTGTCGCTCTTTGTGCGAGCCGACATCGAGACCAGCTGGTCGTTTTTCCAGTGCTCCGTGGATTCCATTACATAGTCGAAGAACGTGATGGGACCGAACGAGACGTTGAGATGGACGTTCGAGGTGACAGTCAGGTCATCGCCCGACTTCTTGAATTTCACGATATGCGTGCCGAACCTGGACCCGTCGCGATAGACGTCGAACGCTAGCTGCTCGCCATCGGAAGGCTTCCAGGCCTGCGCCTCTGCCGGCGACATCGCAAACGTCAGCAGGACGACCACCGCAGCTAGCCGGCTGGCGCAGGTCATGCCCTCCTCCTCGGCGCGGCGCCGGGCCCGATGCCGAACATGCCGAGGAATCCGCTGACCGGCTTTCCCGGCTCGGCCGCCAGCAGGCAGACGCAGCTGCGATCGCCAACCGCGCGAGGCTGATGCTTCATGCCTGGCTCGGCAAAGGCGAGGTCGCCCGTCTCGTACACGCCAAACTCGTCTGCGAACGATCCGCACAGCACGACCGCCACATCGCGACGGCCGTGGCCGTGCCCCGGCGCTCGCTCGCCCGGATCGAGCCGCAGCAAGCTGGCCATCGGCGTCGAGGTGCCGAGCGTCTGGAGACCAAAGATGTTCTTTCGCCAGGGCAGCGCCAGCAGGTCGGCGCGAAGGTAGGGATCCAGCCGCGCATCGCGCTTCACCTTGTCAGCGCCGTCGCCCAACCTGATCCCATCGAAATGGCCTGTTAGAGCTGGCTTGGCTTTTTCCAGCATCGCGCCGCCGACCGCATCCGCCATCCGGGCGTTGCGGGCGCCCCTGGCCGACAGCGCCCGATGAAGATCGGCGGCCAGCGTTTCGGCCGGCGACAAGGCGCCCGCCGCATAGTCCAGCATAAAGGCGGCATAGGCGTTGTCGTGAAGGGTCATTGCCGGCCCTTTTTGCGCGAATATCCAAGAGTACGCGCGCGGAGGCGTGGCGGATCACGCCTTCAAGGTTGATCCATTGACGCAATCTCCCTAGGTGAATAGGCGCGTTGGTTCAGGGCGAAGCTCATGAAGATTTATGGGAATGTGATCGAGGCCATCGGCCACACGCCACTGATCCGCCTGAGGAAGGCCTCGGAAATCACCGGCGCCAACATCTACGGCAAGGCGGAATTCCTCAATCCCGGCCAGTCGGTGAAGGACCGCGCCGCGCTCGGCATGATCCGCGACGCCGAAAAATCGGGGCGACTCCAGCCCGGCGGCGTGATCGTCGAAGGAACGGCGGGCAATACCGGTATCGGCCTCGCCGTCGTCGGCAACGCCCTGGGCTATCGCACCGTGATCGTCATGCCGCGCACCCAGAGCCAGGAGAAGAAGGACGCCGTCCGCTCTCTCGGCGCCAGGCTGGTCGAGGTGGATGCGGTCCCCTACGCCAACCCCAACCACTACGTGAAATACTCCCAGCGCCTGGCGGAAGAGATGGCGAAGACGGAACCCAACGGCGCCATCTGGGCCAACCAGTTCGACAACGTCGCCAACCGCCGCGCGCACTACGACACTACCGGCCCCGAGATCTGGGAACAGACCAACGGCAAGATCGATGGCTTTATCTGCTCGGTCGGCTCCGGCGGCACGCTGGGCGGGGTGTCGATGGCGCTGAAGGAGCGCAACAAGAAGATCCAGGTCGGCCTTGCTGATCCCGGCGGTGCATCCCTGTTCTCCTACTACAAGACGGGTGAGCTGAAGTCCGAAGGTTCGTCCATCACCGAAGGCATCGGTCAGTCGCGCATCACCGCGAACCTCGAAGGCGTCGAGGTCGATGACGCCTGGCGGATTTCGGATGCCGACGCGGTGAGGATCCTGTTCGATCTCACGCGACACGAAGGCATGTGCCTCGGCGGCTCCTCGGGCATCAATGTCGGCGGCGCAATCGAGCTGGCGAAGAAGCTGGGCCCTGGATCGACGGTGGTGACGATGCTGTGCGACTACGGCAACCGCTACCTGTCCAAGCTCTACAACGGCGCCTTCCTCAAGGAAAAAGGCCTGCCGACGCCGGATTGGTACGAAGGCTAGCTGCCCGAAACCTCAGCCCATCAATCGCATGGCGAGATAGGCGATACCGGCCCAGAAGGCCGCGCAGAACACGATCACAAACACGGTCACCTTCCACGCCGGCCATTTCGGCTCGTCGGCGTAGGGATCGGGCGTCAGCGGATCGCCTGGATCAAAGCGCACGCCGGTCGAGGCTTCCTCGCGAACGGGCTGGCCGGGATCGCCAAAGAAGGCGAGCGAGGCCTCCAGAATGCTGCGTGTCTTGGTCAAACTGCCTCCGGCAGGACGAACGTATGAAAGGCCCACAGCGACCTCCAAAGTAACAGCGAGTGTTCGGCCCGCGCCTTAACAATCGGTCAACCGGACGGGCCCGCTGCGTCACCGTGACGAAGAGTTCACGTCCGGGTCCGGAGGGCCCTTCCAGGCTGCGCCATCAACACAAGCTAACGCGTGCCGGTGGAAACCGGTTCCCCTGCCTGTGGATAAATCGCTTGTAAGGATCGCCGGTCTCGTCGGCGGAGGCGGCTAGTAAGCGCCGATGCCGAACAGAACCACCGGGACCGCGCGGACCAGGATCATGACGTCAGCCCAGATGGACCAGGTCTTCACATACTGGACGTCCAGGGCCACCCGCTCGGGATAGGTCAGAGCGTTCCTGCCGGAAACCTGCCAGAGGCCCAGCACGCCCGGACGAACCGCGACGTAATATGCGTAGTCGGGTCCGTAGCGGTGAATCTCGCCCGACGTCACTGGACGCGGACCGATGACCGACATCTCGCCGCGAACGATGTTTAGCAGTTGGGGCAGCTCATCCAGGCTCGACTTGCGAAGGAAGCGGCCAAGCAGCGTCACGCGCGGGTCGTTGCGAAGCTTCTGGTACTGGGCCCACTCCGCAGCGGCTTTGGGATCCGACGCCAGCAGCTGATCGAGGCGCTGCTGGGAATCGACCCGCATCGTGCGGAATTTGTAGACCAGGAATGTCTTGCCATCGCGGCCAACCCGAAGCTGGCTGAACAAGGCCGGCCCTGGATCGAATATCTTGAGAAGGGCATAGATCAGGATCAGCAGCGGAGCGATGAAGATCACAGCAGGCAGCGCCAGCGTCAGGTCCATCGCGCGCTTCAAGCCGCTCGAATGAACCTTCAATTCCTCGTCCGACGGCCTCGAGGTTGCCCACGCGCCGAAACGGCCGGCTTCTACGCCGCTGCCATTCTTCATAACCACACCCCAGTCCGGGAAAGGGAGCCGGACACCACCTACGCAAGCCCCGGACCAGATTCCGACGGTCCGCGAGCGGTCTTTCCTGCCTCCACGAGGAGGTTTTTCTGGTAAGCCTTGCCCCTGGAATTCGCCCGTCACGTCCCCGACGCGCGAACTCCTGAACGCCGACTCCCCGTGTGCGGGAAATGACAGCCCGTTAACGCACTCAAACTAGGTTATTGCACCGCAAACAAGGACGTTCGCCCGGCACGCGAGTGGTTAACTGTCTATTCTTTTCAGTGGTTTTTGGCGTCGCTCGCCTGTCACGTTTCTGCTCAGAACTATTGCAGTGCACAAGGCGATTCTTGTCGTGTGCTAACAAGGTACAGCAAGGCTCTCGGGCTTGCTGCCTACCGACTCGGCGCCCAATTCGAGTGTCAAGGTCCAGTGACACGTTCGCCTTGCGCGCGAGGGAAGCTCTGGCTAGTTGGACCCTCGCCGAAAACCGGCGCGCAACTGGAGATTCGAGACTCGATGGTCGCGCGATTCACTCCCGAAAAGCCGATCGTCAGCGCCGCCTGGCTCAAGTCGCATCTGCACGCGCCGGATGTGCGCGTGCTCGATTGCACCTCTTACATGCCAGGCTCTCCGCGCACCGGCCGGCAGGCCTATGACGCCCATCACATCACCGGCGCGCGGTTCTTCGACATCGAGGATATCGTCGACTCGGACAGCCCCTTCCCTCACATGCTGCCGCCGCCCGAGAAGTTTTCCTCGCGCGTGCGCAAGCTCGGCTTGGGCGATGGCCACCGCATCATCTGCTACGACCAGAATGCCTTCATGGCGTCCGCCCGCGTCTGGTGGATGTTTCGCGTCATGGGCCACGAGGACGTCGCCGTGCTCGATGGTGGGTTCGACGCATGGAAATCGGTCGGCGGCGCGGTCGAGGATCTACCGCCCCACTTTCAGGCCGACCGGCACTTCACGGTTCGCCCCCGCCGAGACCTGGTCCGGGATGTCGACCAGATGAAACAGGTCGCCGAAACCGGTGCGGCCCAGCTGGTCGATGCGCGTGCGGCCGCCAGGTTCAAGGGCGAAGTCGATGAACCGCGGCCCAACCTTCGCCGCGGCCATATCCCCGGCGCGTTGAGCGTGCCGTTTACCGAAGTCATCGCGCCGGACGGCCGGATGAAGTCCGAGGCGGACCTGCGTGACCTTTTCGCCAAGGCCGGCGTCGACCTCGGCAAGCCCATCATCAATAGCTGCGGATCGGGCGTAACGGCTGCGATCCTCGCGCTCGCGCAGTCGGTGGCCGGCCATGACGACGCCGCCATCTACGACGGCTCGTGGTGTGAATGGGGCGCGCCCGCAACCGGCACGCCGGTGGCGACGGGTCCATGAGCGGGCCGAAAAAGCCGCGCAAACCGGGCGCCGGGGCGCCTTCCACCCGCATCGCCCATGCCGGCCGCGACCGCTCGCTGACCCAGGGCGGGGTCAATCCGGTCGTTCAGCGCGCGTCCACCGTGATCCTCGACAGCGCGAGCAAACTCTTCGAGCCCGGCGGCTGGACCTATGGCCGGCACGGCACCGCCACCCACGAGGCGCTCAAGCAAGGGCTCATGGAGCTGGAAGATGCGCAACATTGCGCGCTCGCCCCGTCCGGGCTGATGGCCTGCATCATCCCGTTCATGGCGCTGGCCGGCGATGGCGGCCATGTGCTGGTCGGCGATAATGTCTACGGACCCACGCGGCGCTTCTGCGACCGCATGCTGAAACGCTGGGGCTGTACGACGGAATATTTCGATCCGCTGGTCGGCGGCGATATCGCAAAGCTGATCCGGCCGGAAACGAAACTCATCTTCGTCGAAAGCCCCGGCTCGATGACGTTCGAGGTTGCCGACGCCGCCGCGATCGCGGCAGTCGCGAAGGCCGCGAATGTTCCCACCGTGATGGACAACACCTGGAGCGGCGGCGTCTATCTGAAACCGCTGGCGCTGGGCTTCGACCTGTCGGTGCAGGCCTGCACCAAATACATCAGCGGCGGCGCCGACGTGATCAACGGTGCGATCCTCACCAACCGCGACGATCTCCTGTCACGCCTCAAGGAGACGATCGCGGATCTCGGCGTGAACGTCGCGCCAGACGACGCCTACGCCACACTGCGGGGCCTGCGCACGCTCACCACGCGTATGGAAAAGCACCAGGCCTCTGCGTTCGAGGTCGCGCGCTGGCTGGCGGCTCATCCGGCAGTGGGCCGCGTGCTTCATCCCGGTCTTGAGACCGATCCCGGTCATGCGATCTGGAAACGCGACTTCTCCGGAGCGTCCGGCCTGTTCAGTTTCACGCTCCAACCCATGCCGACCAAAAAGCTGCACGCCTTCCTCGACGCGCTCGAACTGTTCGGTCTCGGCTTTTCCTATGGCGGGTTCGAAAGCCTGGCCATCCACTGCGACCCGCAGCTCAAGCGCACCGCGACGAAGCCGAACCTCGGCGGTCCCTTGATCCGTATCTCCATCGGACTCGAAGACCCTGCCGACCTCATCGCCGATCTCGAGCGAGGGTTCGCCGCGACAGCCGCCTGAACCAACGATCCGGTCAAAGAGAAAGGGCGGGTCCTTGCGGCCCGCCCTTCCCTCGGTCTCCCCGCGAGCTTAGTGCTCGTGATAGTACTTCGCGTAGGCCTTGTAGTTGGCCGAAGCGTAGGCGTGATGCGCGCGTTTGCGCAGGTCCACGAAAGTCAGGACGACGCCGGTCACGTTCGCGCGGAAGTCGCGCAGGATCTTCATGGTGTCGCGCAGCGTGCGCCGGTTGGTTTTCCGCCAGCGCGTCGCCACCACCACCTGGTCGACCTTGGACGTCACCACGCGGGTCTCGGCCATCAGCAGGATCGGGCCCGTGTCGATGATGATCAGGTCATAGGTCTGCTGCAGCATGTTGAGCAGCGCATCGAACGCGCGGCTGCCGAACACGTCGCGCGGCGTATGCTTGCGCTCCGACAGCGGCAGGATGTGCAGGCCGGTCTTCTCGTCGGTGTGCACCGCGTCGGCCAGGCGAGCCTCGCCGAAGAGGTATTCCAGCAAGCCGGCTTCCGCCTTCACGCCCGAAACCTCGGTCAGCTGGCGCAGCCGGATGTCGCCGTCGATCACGATCGTCTTGGTGCCTGACATGGCCGACATGCGGCCCAGGCAATAGGTCATGCTCGTCTTGCCCTCACTCGGCAGCGAGGAGACGATGGCGACCGTCTTCGCAGCCTTGTCGATGTCGGCGAACATGATCGATGCACGCAAGTGTCGGTACGCCTCGGCAAAGCCTGAGTGCGGCTTGTCGATCAGGTATTCGGCTGGTTTCACGCGGGACTTGGTGAAATTGCCTGCCGCCGGCAACAGCGGGATCTGGCCAATGAAAGGCACGCCGGCGACCTGCTCCACTTCCTCCGGCGAGGACATGAAGCTGTCGAGCAGCTCCAGGATCAGGCCAACCATCGCAGCCAGCGCGCCGCCCAGCATGAAGCCCAGCATCAGGTTCAGCGACTTCTTGGGATAGCTCGGCCAGCCCGGAACCGGGGCATAGCTGTCGACCACGGCGTCGGAGTCATCCAGCCCGACAAGCTCGTTGGTTTCCTTGAAGCGGTTGTTGAATTCCTCATAGAGCTGGCGGCTCGCCGCCGCTTCGCGCTCCAGGGCCGCCTGTTCGACGCCGCTGTGGTTGTTGCTCGCCAGCTCCGCCTTCATCTTGTTGAGGCTGGTCTGCAGCGAATTGACGTTCTCGCGCGCGATCAGGACTTCCTGGTCGAGGTTCGACGAGATGCGGCGCAGCTCGGCCTCGATCAGGCGGTTGTTGTCGGCTTCCTCGACAAGCACGCGCTGATAGGTCGGGTGTTTCTCGCCATAGACGCGGATCGCCTCGGCCTTGCGGGCGGCGATATCCGCCTGCTTGGCGCGCAAGCTTGAGATGTTGGCCGAGCTCAGCGCTTCCGCGATGGTGTCGATCCCGGCGCCGGCCGCGATCTGCTGGTCAAGGTTCCGCTTGCGGGCGCTCTTCTGGTTATAGTCGGCCTGGGCCGCGGCCAGGGTCGTTTGAAGGTCGGTGACCGCTTTTTCGGTCAGCGTCGCGCCGCCGGCGGACAACAGGCCGCTGGAGCTGCGGTGCGCCTCGGCCTTGCTTTCGGCGACCTGCACCTCGTTGCGCAGGTCGGCGACGCGCTCGTCCAGCCACTCACGGGCGCGCTTGGTCGCCTTGAGCTTGGTGTTGCGCTGATAGTCGAGATAGGCGTCAGCCAGCGTGTTGGTCAGCTTGGCCGCCATCTTGGCGGTCGGGCTCGTGGCCGAGATTTCAATGATGTAAGTCGAACCGAGGCGGTTGACCGAGATCGAGCCGCGGACAGAGTCGATCACGCTGTCGAGCAACGCCTGTTCCTGCTCGGCCGCCTCTTCCGGCGTCGGCGGCGGCGGAGCGGCCGCCGGTTCCTTCTTCTGGAACGGCACCAGGCCCTTGATGAAGCCCTTCACCGCAGCAATCCGCTTGTCCATTTCGGACGGTTCGGCCTTGCTCCAGTTGAACTCCGGGCTGTTCATCAGGTCGAGGCGCTTCACCACGTCCTCGATCAGCGTGCGGCTGTGCAGGATCTCGGCTTCGGTGTCGACCGCGGCGGAGTTCGCCGGCATGCCGGAGATGACCGCGCCGATATCGATGACCTTCTGGTCGCGCGTGTTGACGATCACGCGCGAGGTGGCGGTGTAGAGCGGCTTGAGATGGAACGTATAGGCGGCGACGGCCGCGTAAGTCAGGACGAAGACAGCGATCATCACGGGCAGCCGTCGGCGAACCGCACGGATCACCCGCTGGATCGAGAAGATATTCTCGCCCTCCGGCGCCGTTGAGGGCAACGGCGCGGCGCCACGGGGATAACCCGATGTGACGTCGAGGGGATATACCTTGTTCAAAGGCTAACTCCGAATACTCGCTGTCTCACGCATCGTCGCGTTGCAGCTTAGGGGAAGACTCTGAGGCCGATACTGAACACGTTCTGGTCGACGTTCTGGCGGCCAGGGTCGGCGTTGACGCCGGTCGAGTCCTGGTCGTGCAGTTGATAGCTGGCTTCGATGCGCGCGTGGCGGTTGAGCTTGTAGCCGAGACCCACGGACACGTCCGTGAACTTGTCCTGACGATCATAGCCCGTGCCGTCGTACTCGTACTTGGTGTAACCGAGGTCGCCGAACAGCAGCAGGTTGCGCAGCAATTCGTGGTCGACCCGCACGCCAAGGCGCGTGGCGGTGGCGGACGCAACCTGCGTGATGCCGGGGTCGAACACCGAACGGTTGGCGCGGAAGGTGATCGTGGAAAGCTGGGTCGCGAACCACGTCACGTTGGCGTCGGCGCTGAAGCCGTCGATGTCGCGCAGAAGCGGCGATTTCTTGTCTTCCTTGTTGGTGCCGATCGCGATTTCGCCCCGGAAGGGAGCAGCGAGCTCGAAACTCGTACCAACCTGAAATGATGTCAGCGTGCCGTCGCGGCTGGGGACCAGCGCCGTTCCCGGGGTGTCGTAGTTCTCGTCCGTCGATCTGCCCTGCACGAAGACGGCGACGTCCGGCGAGATCGCGTAGGAGCCACGAGCGGCGACATAGGTGTTCGTCACGTCGCGATAGCTATAGAAGTTGTTGAAATTGAATTCTTCGGAGCCGACGTTGACGTTGAGCTGCAGGCGGTCGCGGCGCAGCACGGTGCCGAGGTCAGCGCCATAGACATCGTACTCGGCCGGCTCGGGGGCGCCCGAGGCAGCAGGCTCGTAACGCGGCTCGGTGACATGGCCGACGCTTGCGCGGCCGGTGAACTGAACTTCGCGCGTCATATCGAGGCGGCCGCCGACGAACGCGTTGTAGTCGGTCGTGGTCTCGCTTTCCTCGTTGAGGAACTGGTGGTGGTCGACCGAGACGCCGGCGTTGAGCTGGTGCGAAGACCAGTGCGAATGGGCTTCCACGCTCGGCTGGATGCGGATGACCGTGTCGCTGGTCTGGTTGTTCTGGGTGGCCAGGACGTTGTCGTTGTACTCGGCCGAGACGCCGAGTGCGGCGGACACGTCAAACCCGCCCATCACGATCGGCAGCGGATCGTATTCCGGCTGGGTCCGATCGGTCACGGCAGTGTAGCGGCCGCGGATGAACGGGTTGTCCTGCGCCAGGGCCGCCGGCGCCGTCACGCCTGCCAGGGCAGTCGTCAGAACGAGGTGTTTAAGACCGATCTTCATGAAAATTCACCCTTTAGCCGTGGCTGCGTCACTCGCGGGTAGCAAGAACGGGGCCGAAGCAATTCGGGAGTCCCGCTAGTTCAATCATGAAACAAATGACCTACGAAAAGGTCACCCCGGAGGCTCAAACAGTCATGGTTTGGACGGCAACTCCCTCGCGCGGGTAAGGTTACGGGGCGGCGGCCCCACTTCGAATTTCAGGTTGGCGACCCTTTGCTCGGCCTCGGCCAGGGCCGCATCGACCACGGCCCGAGAGGCAGCTGTAACCTCGTCATCGTGCTGGGCAGCCGCGTTGGCAGACAGTTCCGTGGCCTTGTCACGGGCTGCATCGCGCAGCGGCTGGCAGATGCTCGCGTCCGAGGCGATTTCTCCTAGGCTGGCGATGACATCTTCGGAAGCAGCCTTGGCCGCGGTCACATTGCTTCCAAGGTCGGCTTTGGCGTTTGCCGCCGACGCGCAACTGGCGCCTTTAACCAAAGTCTTCCCGAGATCGCCGGCGCCTTGGGCGAGTGCTGGACTGGCCAGGATTAAACCGGCCGTGATGAGGAAGAGGACGCGCACATTTTGCTCCATGCGCCCTGACACGCGAATTTCACCGTCAGACAGCAGCCGTCTGGTCAAGAGAATTCCCCTGACGTCGGGCGCCGTTGGCTATCAGTTCGCCAACTAGAAGAAGCGCTCGCGAATACGAATGGCGTCGCCCGGATGCACCGGAGTTGTCGGCGTCAGCACGACTTCCTGCTCAACCGTACCCTCGGCCGACTTGACCATGATTTTTGATTTGTCGGCGCGATAGGTGAAGTCGCCGGCGGCGGCGATCGCCTTCATGACGGTCAGGCCCGCCGTAAACGGATACTCGCCCGCGCGGTTAACCTCGCCCGAGATATAGTAGGGACGCCCCTTGGTCATTTCGACCGAGACCTTGGGATCCTTCAGGTAGCCGTCCTTCAGCTTGTCGGCGATAGCTTTTTCAGCGCCCGTGAAAGTGAGCTTCTGCACCTGGACCTGGCCGATAAGCGACATCGAGATATTGCCCTGCCCGTCGACAACGAACGGGCCGGAAAGGTCAGGTTCGCCAAACACTGTAACCTTGATCTCGTCGCCGGAGCCGAGCGTGTATCCATCAACGGAAGCGGTCTGCAGCGGCCCCGCGGCAGACTGTTGCGGTCCGCTGGCGCATGCCGACAGCGCGACCAGGCCGATCAGGGCAGCCGCTGCTGCGCTAAGGATTTTCATCTGGCACTCCCTTAACCATGGGCTGCGACTGGCGCCGCTTCCAATCGCGAACCGGTCGTAATGAATTCGACGCTGTCATGCTCAAATCGGGCCGCGGTCAGGCGGCCGCTCAAATAGGCGCCGGTGTCGAGGCCAACCCGGCGTCCGTCGCGATAAGGTTTCGAGGCAGGCGTATGACCGTGGACAATCACAGCGCCCAGCGGACGCCGATCGCCCAGGAATTCCTCGCGGATCCACAGCAGGTCGTATTCGGTCTGCTGGTCCAGCGGCACGCCGGGGCGCACGCCCGCGTGGACGAACACGTAATCGCCGATGCGGACGCTGAGATCGAGGTTATTGAGGAATTGAAGATGGTCGGCCGGAAGCTTGGCTTGCAGCTCTTCGGAAGCCTTGGACCATTCCTCCAGGCTGGTGCGCGTGCGCGGCGGTCGTACGCCATAGGAAACCAGTGTCTCAGCGCCGCCGAACTCGGCCCAGCGCGGACCGATCCCCGGATCGCCCAGGAATTGAAGCATTGCCGCTTCGTGGTTCCCTTTGAGGAAATATGTCTCGAAAGGAGACAACATATCGCCTAGCAGGACGTCGATCACATCGCGCGACTGGAACCCGCGGTCGACATAGTCGCCGAGAAAAACCAGGATCGGCCGTCCGACGAATTCGCCCTTCAGGATGTCCTCGTGAAGCTCCCGCAGCAGCTTCACCAGAAGGTCGGCCCGGCCATGAACGTCGCCAATCGCATAGACTCGTCGGCCCGAGGGCACCTGGGCTGGCGGGCCTTGATTTATCACAGGTTTATGGCCGCCTGACGGGTCTTTTGCGCCGAACATTCGCGTGAATCCGCCGCCCACCGCACCTCCTGTGGCGCGGCCAAGCCCAAAAAGGCCCTTAAGGATCCCCAGGCCCGGCAAACTCAACCCAACACTCCTCTTCCCGTCCGGCGCGACGGACGGCGCTGCCGCCCGCACGCAACTGGCGAGCCATCGCGGCTGGTCAAGGCTAAAGCAATGACGACGCCATCCAGGCGAACCTCGATGCGCAGCCCCCCGGGCACACGCCTTCCATCCTGCGGCTTTGCCCCTTTCATTGGAAAAGCCTTCAACCCTCGCGTGTATGGTTTACGCAGTTGCAAGGTAGGCCTTTGGCAGGGCATTGCGAGGCCCGTCCCTTGCAGCCTTTTCCCGCATGACGTGTGTCGCCTTTTTCGGTCACGACGCCGCCGACGCCGCCGTGCGGCGCCGGGTGCAGGGCTTTCGTGACGATGGCCTGGACGTCATCGGCTTCATGATGCGCCGGCAGGGCAATGTCGGCGTCGACTGGAAAAACGTCGATCTTGGCAGGACATTTGATGGTAAATTCCGACAGCGTCTCGCCTCGATCTGGCGCGGCGCACGCATCGCTGCCGAGGCGCGGGACGAGCTGGCGAAAGCCGATGTCATCTACGCCCGCAATCTCGACATGCTGGCGACGGCTTTCCTGGCCAAGCGCTTCGCGCGCCTGAAGACGCCGGTTATCTACGAAGCGCTCGACGTTCACCGCCTGTTGACCAGAAAAGATCTGGTCGGACTGACGCTTCGGCGGATCGAAGGCGCGTTGCTCTCGCGCTGCCGCCGGTTAGTCGTTTCTTCACCCGGGTTTCTCGAAAATTACTTTGAGGTTCGCCACCGCGGTCGCTATCGCGCCGCCCTGATTGAAAACAGGCTCGCCGCTGGCGCCGATTATGGTTCCCGGCCAGCGCGCGAAACATCGTCGACCGATGGCCGCCCTCTGCGCATCGGCTGGGTTGGAAACCTGCGCTGCTGGCGGAGTTTCGGACTGCTGCTCGAAATCGCACGCCAATACGGTAAACACGTGCACATCGTGATGCACGGCGCGCCCGCGCTCACCGAAATCCCCGATTTTCACGCGCGCATCCAGGGCCTCACCAACGTAGTCCTGCACGGCCGCTACAGGGCCCCGGAAGATCTCGCGAAAATCTACTCCGGCCTCGATGTCGTGTGGGCCGGCGACTTCATGGAAGCGGGCTATAACTCGTCCTGGCTGCTTCCCAACCGGCTTTACGAAGGTGGTTACTACGCCGTGCCGCCGATCGCCCCGGCTGCCACCGAAACCGCGCGCTGGATTCGTGATCGCGGCGTGGGCTTCATCGTCGAGGAAGACCTCGCCCGCACCCTCCCCGAACTCGTCGAACGCCTCGACCATCATCGCGATTTCATCGCCGTCCGGCGATCGAGATTGCTTGACCTGCCCGATGAAACCTTCGTGGCGCCTCGCGGCGAACTGGCTGGCCTGATCTCGGACGCGTTGAGGGACAAAGGCGCCACGCCGTCCGTTAGCCTGCATCAATCCAGCACACGCAAGACGGGAATCGATCCCGTGTCACCTCCCTCAGGAGGCGTGCGAAGCGAATAGTTCTGTCGATTAGTTGGGCAGAAAATGGACTCGACCTTGCGTTCTCTCCTACCTCGATCAAGGACGTGTGATTAACCATGACCCCGAATACCGCAAACGCATCGCTTGGCTGGAGAACCGACCCGACCCCGTCGCGGCGCGGCCTGCGCTTGCGCGACGTTGCTCCCATGATGGCCGCGATCGGGGTGCTCACCCTCGCCAACCTCATGTATGGCGGCGCTCAGCCCATCGTGGCGCTGTCGGGTTCGACACTGCTGGTCGGCATCGCCTTGGTCAGCTTGCTTCTTGCCGGCCCCCGTCATGTGACGGTCGGAATGCTGGTCGGCGCCCTCGCCATCGGGGCCTTCGGGCTCACCGGCCTCGCCGGCCCGCTTGATCGCGCCGGACCCAATCTCGCCGTGCTGTTCTCGGCCGGCGCGCTGTGGTCGATGGGGTATATCGCCGCCCGCCATCGCGGCATGCTCGACCTTGTCTGGTCCGGACTCATCTGGTCGTCCGCAGTCTTCTGCACCTGGATGTTCTTCCTCGATGTCGCCGCGACGATGTCGGCCGGCGGCCCCGCCAACATTTCCCAATCCTTCGAAACACCCGGCCAGGGCGCCCTGCTCTTCAGCCTCCTCGCCATCATCGGATGGGGCCGCCTGCTCCACATCGTGAAGCAGATGGACGCCGAAGCGCTGCCCCGCTCGCGCATGGTGGAGCGGCTGCTGCGCGACGGCCTAGGCTCGCTTCTGCTGGTCGGCCTCTCTCTCAGCTGCCTTGCCCTCACCGGTTCGGTTGTCGGCCTGGCCCTCGCGGCGAGCGTCCTGATCTTCCATACCTGGTGGGACTCGCTGTCGATCACGATGCGCGAACATCGCGGCATCCTGGTTCGCTTCGCCGCGATCCTCGCGCCGATCGCCGCGCTTGCGCTCGCCGCTCTCGGCGTCGGCCTCGCCTGGACGCACGACGAGAACGTGGTTCCCGGCGCGGGCGTCGGTCCCGTGCTGCCGCACGTCCAGCGCTTCGAAGCTTTCATGCAGGCGTGGATGCAGAAACCCGCATTCGGATACGGCATCGGCTCGATCGACACCGTCTCCAACCAGATGACGACGTTGTGGAACGCCAAGGCGATGCTCGCCCCCGGCCATGCGCAGAACGTCTTCGTGACCTGGTTGGTCGAAGCAGGCATCGTCGGCTTTGTCGCGCTCGCGCTTTGCCTGCTGGCGATGCACGCCCGGATCTTCTCCGCCCTCGGCTCGCGCCGCGTGCCGCGGACCTTCATCCGCCTGGCGGTCGTCGCGGGCCTGCTGCTCCTGCTGCACGGCGTGTCGGATTCCTCGATCGACCTGCCTACCGTGGTCTGGATCTACGCACTTCTTCTCGGCTCGGCCTGCGGCCTCGCCACCGCCAGCGTCGGCGGCAGGCGCTCGAACCCGCTCTCCGAAATGTCCTCAGGAATGTAGATGACAGCACTGACGACAGCCATCGCGAACCTCAAGGGCGGAGTCGGCAAATCGACGACCACCGTGATGCTCGCCGATGGGCTGGCGCACTATTACGGCATGGATGTTCTGGTGATCGATCTCGATCCCCAGGCCAATTCCAGCCAGATGCTGTTGACAGAGCGGGGCGTCCAGGCGGCGCTCGACCAGGGCAAGGGCGCGCAACACCTGCTCGCCGACTTTGTTGCTGGAAAACCGGCTGCCGCGGCGCCCTTCATCATGCCCAACGCCGTGACGCTGGAGGAGCTGCGCCTCGCAGAGGAAAATGACGAACGCAAGGGCTGGATCGCCAGCCTTCCCTCGCATCCGCAATTGCGGCTGCAGGAGCTCGGCCTCGAGGAGCAGTGGTATTCGCGCGCAGGCACGCCGAGCACGCTGTCCGAGGCGCTTGCCGAATATTTCCGCACGGCGTTCGAGCCGCTGCTGCCGATCTACGATGTGATCCTGTTCGATTGCCCACCGCATCTGTCGCCGCTGGCGCGCGCGGGGCTTTCGCTGGCCGACACCTTCATCACGCCGACCATCGCCGACTCCGTGTCGACCTGGGGAACCAAGCAGTTTTCCGACTGGGTCGGCAAATACATCGCCTCCGACTTGCCACAGCGCAACTTCGTGCTCATCACGCGCTTCCGCGACACGCGCTATGCGCGCCAGGTTGCCTCGGACCTGCGTGAAATCTATCTCAAGGATCGCTGGTTCGGACCGACGATCCCGGAGTCCATCCACGTGCTTAACGCGATGGATCGCGCGGCGCCCGACAGCTACAACACGTTCCGAGGAAAATACGCCGGCGTGACCACCGACGTCAGGCGCCTCGCCGAACGCTTCACGGACTTCATGAGCCAGCGAACAGGCAGGACATGGCAGAGAATCCGGGACTGAGCGCGGTCGACTATATCGACCGGTTTTTCGATGAAATCCGGTCCGAAGTGCGATCCAACCCCAAGCTGGCCGCGCGACTCGTGAAAGCGCTCGGCGGCGATGTGGTGTTCGACGGCGAAGCGAAAGCCGAGGTTGCAAATCCTTATGCGCTGGCCACCGGTACGCGCGCGAAATTCGCGGCCGTGTTCGGCTCGATGAAGCTGGGCGAGATCAAGAAAATCCTGAAGGACAACAATCTCGCCACGCGCGTCGACATGAACGGCAAAAGCCCGGAGCAACTGGTCGAGATGATGTACGATCGCGCCGCCTCGAAAGTGGCCGAGCGCAAGAGCTCGATGTTCTAGGGTCCCTAGGGCCGCTGGCCCTTGGCCATCTGCCAGAAGAAGCCGGCCGACCACGGCATGTGCATGCCCGCTGAGGCAAGACCGGCCAGCAGACCGCACGCCGACTTGTGCTTCACCGCCATGCCCGCCGAAACCAGCGCCAGCGCCGCGACATAGCCTCCCGGCAGGACCAGCGCGACCGGATTGAGCGGCGCGATCGCTAATCCGGCAAGACATGCAACCAGCGTCGCCGGCGGTATCATCTGGCGAAGGCGCGGGCGCTCGCCATGTTTCATCAGCGTGCGCGCCCTGCCCTTGCCGTAGTTGAAATACTGCTTCGCCAGCGCACGCAGGCTCGCGCGCGGAAAGTAACCAAGGCGGATGTCGGCATCGAGAAAGATCTTGCCTCCAATCTTGCGCAGCCGCGCATCGAACTCCGCATCCTCGTTGTGCGAGAAGGTCTCATCATAGCCGCCCGCCGTGGCGAATATTTTGAGGTCGAAGCCGGCATGATGCCCGTGATCGACATAGCCTGACTTGCGCCCGCCGCGATGCTGCGACCCGCCCGATCCGAACGGGGTGTCCACCACCCAGGCGTTGGCGCGCTGGAAACAACCTTCGCCCATCGCGTCCATGGGTACGACAACCGACGCGCAGCCGCGCTGGACCAGCGAGTCCGCGACCTTCATCACATAGCCCGGCGGGTAGACCGCGTGCGCGTCACACCGCACCAGGATGCGTTGTTTGTCCTTGGCGCCTTCGGAGGCAAGGTTAACCGCTGCGGACTGAAGTTTCCTGGGATTGACCATCAGCCGGAGATTGGAGAACTCCCGGCCCAGCCTTTCGACAATGGCCCGGGTCGCATCACTGCTGCCGCCATCGACGACAACGAAATCCGCGGCCGCCAGCCTGCTATCGCCGCTCATCAGCGACCGGATGCAGGCTTCGATGTGGGCTTCTTCGTTAAGAACCGGAATCGCGACCAGGACGTCGCCGCCGGCGACGGCCGGTTGGCTGTCGGCTGCGGATTGATTACCGCCCATCGGAAGGGAAGCCGTGTCCATGGCGTCGCCCCAGCAAGTCTTTTGCCGGGAGGCCTCAGCTGTTCGGCGCGCGCGGCGCGGCGGGCGAAGCCAGTTGCGCCTGCGGCGCCGGTCCCAGATCCCACGACCTCACCGGCGTGTTAACCGCCGTCCGATAGGCATCGAAGGGAATGCCGGCCGCCGTCGCCCTCGCCCGCATGTCGGCCAGGAACTCGCCGTTCGATCCGTACCACCGCAACAGGTCCGCCTGCTCGAAAGCCCGGCGTCGTAGCTGCTCGGGCATCGCATTCCAGTTCGCCAGCACGAAGTTGAACCGCCAACGGATCAGCTCGTCGCTGCACAGCGGGCACGCGTCCATGGACTTGGTCAGGGCGTCGAGCACGGTCGGATTAACCGTCTTCGCCTTCTGGTATTCGAGATAGGCCAGGTTGGCCCACGCATGCGCGCGGCTGGGATCTTCCTTGGTCGCGCGCTGCACGGCGCTGTAGGCGGAGTTGACGTCCGGCTTCGGCAAGCCAAGGCTCAGCTCCGACAGCGCTTCAAGATAGCTCGGCGGCGCGGCCTTTAACCAATCCTTCTCCAGCGCATCGGTGACCCCTGCATCATCGGCCTGCACGAGCATCAGCGTGTTCACTTCCTGCTGCACCAGCTGGGACAGCGGCACCAGGCTGCCGCCACCCACAGCAAGGCAGACCAGCCACACGACAGCTTGTCCCGCGATCGTCGTCGCCGAACGCTTGTTGCTCTCGACCTTGATCGCCTTGGGCGGTTTCGGCGGCTTGGGAAGCTTCGACGCCTTCGGCTTTCGCGTCGACTTGCCAAGGGCAGCCGCGATGTCGGGTTGCGTTATGTTAGTCGTGTCGGCCATGCCCAGCCTTTTCCCCGCCAAAACCTAGTCGGCAAATTTGCCACGCTTCACCCGGTCTCGCCTGCGGCGTGCATCGCGGCTCGCCTGACCGGGGCAGAGACACCCCACTCCGACGATCACGTTTTCGCCCGTCAGTAGAGTTCCAGGGGCGATTTCCCCAAAACCGCTCCCAGCACGCCTGCATGCAGCGCGCCACGCACCGTCGCCTTGCGCCACCCGGTCGGCGACCACAGCGTCACGACCGCGACCCCCATGCAGAACAGCACTTTCAGCATCGACATGGTCGCCAGCACCGGCCGCTTCCTGCCGCTGTTAAGCAGGACAACCGCGTGGCTCTGGCCCGACCGGAACGCCCGCGCCGTCAACCATTTCAGCGTGGATCGGGCGGGCGGAACCGGCTCGTCCACCACCGCATCGGCCGCATAGGCCATCACCACGCCATTGCGCGCCAGCTGTCCGAAGAAGTTCGTGTCTTCCCCGCCCGTCCGGCCGAAAGCAGGGTTAAAGCGCAAGCCGCCGATGGCCTCGCGGCGCAGGATGACG
>DASZSI010000097.1:0-16710 GCA_035548775.1 Hyphomonadaceae bacterium | reverse complement strand
AAGTCGGCGTAGGCCACCTTCCAGGCGCCGCCATGATGGCCGCCGCCGATGACCTTCTTCACTTTCTTGATTACGATGGGTCTATTATTTCCGCTCATTTCCGCCCGTTCTAGGCAGGATACGGTTAAGGTCAGGTGCATGGCGGAAGCCGGCGAAACTGGGGAAGACCCCCTCGAAAGCTTCGATTCCCTGGCCTATCGCCGGGCGCTTGGCGGTTTTGGCACTGGCGTGGCGCTGGTTGCCGCCGACGACGAGCAGGGCCGCTCGCATGGCCTGATCATTAACAGCCTGACGTCGGTCTCGCTCCACCCTCCCATCGTGCTGTGGTGCCTAGCGAACGCCTCCAACGCCTTCCCGGTGTTTACCCGGTGTGCGGCCTTTTCGCTCAACATCCTCCGGTCCGAAGACGAAGGCGTGGCCCAGCAGTTTTCCCGCCGTGGCGACCGCATCCTGTCGCCGGACCAGATCTGCCGGATGGAGACCGGCGCGCCCGTGCTGGCGGCTGCGATTGCGAGTCTCGACTGCCGCATCCGCCTTCGTCAGCCTATGGGCGATCACGAAGTGATCTATGGCGACGTCGCCGCCTATCGTGCGGAAGTGGGCGATGCGCTGGGTTTCTTCCGTGGGCAGTATGTGACGCTGAAGGCGGGCGAGTGAATTCCTGAATTTTGCGGGCGGATGGGTTGACCTGCAAAATCGGCTCCATTATTTAACTCATAGGTTGATAACTAATCGGTTGAATAATGCCGCCCGATCAGCTCTCGCAAACACTGTCGGCGCTTGCCGATCCAACGCGGCGTAGCATCCTTGCTCGGCTTTCGATCGGCGATGCGACCGTCTCCGAACTCGCTGAGCCCTACGACATGAGCCTCGCGGCGGTGTCAAAGCATCTCAAGGTGCTGGAAGGGGCAGGGCTGATCTCGCGCTCTCGCGAGTCCCAGTGGCGGCCCTGCCATCTTGAGGCAGAGCCCCTCGCGGCTGTGTCCGAATGGCTGGAGGACTATCGGCGGTTCTGGGATCGCAGCCTCGACAGTCTCGCTGACTACCTCAAGACGATGAAGACGACGAACCCAAAGCCCTCACGACGCTCCCCGAAATCCAGCAGCAGAAAGCTCAAGAAATGAAATCCGACACTGGCAAGATGGTCATCGAGGCCGAACGCGCCGATGAAGCGACCATCATCATGACCCGCATGTTCGATGCGCCGATCGAGAAGGTTTGGGAATGTTTCACCAGGCCGGAACATGTCGCCGTCTGGTTCGGCGGGGTGGGATTCACGAACCGCATCCAGGAAATGGATGTACGCCCAGGCGGCAAGTGGCGGCAGGTGATGATACCACCCAGTGGGCAGGAGTATCAGCTCGACTTCGTGTATGTGGAGGTGAAGAAGCCCACGCGCCTGGTGTGGCAGACGTCCGACTTCGGCCACCGGAAGGCGGGCCCGCCGGCCAACCGAACCGAGGTGACGCTGGCGGCCCAGGGCGACAAGACAAGGTGGCGGATGGTAGCGACCTTCCAGTCGCTGGCCGAACGCGATTTTGCGAAGTCCATGGGCTATACCAACACGCTGACCCAGGGCTGCGAGAAGTTCAACGAGCTTGTAAAGACGCTGTAATCCGCTTCACGCCGTTGCGGGATGACAAGCCGGGCCCACCCCACTATCTGTCGCAACAGGTAACAGGGGTGAGGCCATGGCAGTCTGCGCATATCTCGGACTTGGCGTGATGGGTGGCCCGATGGCGCGTCACCTCGGCGCCAAGGGCCATCAGGTCACGGTGTGGAACCGCTCGCAGGAAAAGATCGCCGCGTGGCTGAAGACCGGAAAGGGCAAGGGCGCACTCGCGCCTGAGTCTGCTGTCGAAGGCGCGGACTTCGTCTTCCTGTGCCTGGGCGATGATCCGGACGTTGAAGCTGTGTTCCGTCGTATCGAGTCCACCATTCGGGCGGGGATGGTCGTGATCGATCACTCGACCGGATCGGCCGGCCTTGCGCGAGAACTGGCGGAGCGTTGCGGCGCTCAGGGCGCCAGCTTCCTAGATGCCCCGGTGTCGGGCGGGCAGGCGGGCGCCGAGAACGGTCAGCTGACCGTGATGGTCGGCGGCGAGGCAATTGCGTTCGGCAAGGCTGAGCCCGTGATGCAAGCCTATTCCAAGCAGATCGTGCTAATCGGGCCGAGCGGTTCGGGCCAGCTGGCGAAGTCAGTAAACCAGATTTGCATCGCGGGCGTCGTGCAGGGCCTGGCCGAGGGGCTGCACTTCGCGCGCAAGGCTGGGCTGGACGAAGGCAAGGTGATCGAGGCGATCTCCAGGGGCGCGGCGCAGAGCTGGCAGATGGAGATCCGCTGGAAGACCATGGTGGCCGACAAGTTCGATTTCGGCTTCGCGGTCGACTGGATGCGCAAGGACCTTCGTATCGCGCTGGATGCCGCGCGGCAGACCGGCGCGTCGACGCCGCTGACGGCGCTGGTCGACCAGTTCTATGCCGATGTGCAGGCCGAGGGCGGCAATCGATGGGATACCTCCAGCCTGATCTCGCGGTTGAACAAGAAGCGCTGACACGTGCCTGTCTTCCTGCACAATTTCGAACACGAGCTGGAGGAGAAGTTCGTCACTGCCGGCGGTCCGGGCGGCCAGAACGTCAACAAGGTGGCGTCGGCCGTGCAGCTTCGCTTCAACGTGAAGACGTCGCACGCTTTTTCTGACGAAGAAAAATGGATGATCCGCCGGGCGCTTGCCTCGCGCATCACCGAGGATGGCGAGATCGTTTTGTTCGTGCAGACCCATCGCTCCCAACCGCGCAACCGGGAAGAGGCGCGGGCGAGACTGGTCGAGATGCTGGAGAAGGCGCTGGTCAAGCCGAAGAAGCGGGTGAAGACCAAGCCGAGCAAAGCCGCAAAGCAACGGCGTCTCGACAGCAAGGCAAGGCGCTCCGACGTGAAGCGCAATCGCGGCCGCATCGACCAAGACTGACCCGCTTTCCCGGGTACCTTTGCGCATTCGGGGATTCCCCCAGTCCCGCATTCATCGCCACACCCTAGGGTTGCGTCGGGACGATGATGGGTCGGAGGAAGGCATGGCTTTGGACATTCCGAAGACGCGGACGGTTGTTTGTAACGAGGAAGCTGAACGGCTTCGCAATGTGGTGCGCAATGCCGAGCTGATGAACGGCCGGATCGCAGGCGCACGCGTGGCTCGGCTTGAGGATGCCGAGGCGCTGGCCGGGTTGCTGGGCCACGAAAGCATAGGCCCGCGCATCTACACCATGCCGAGCCCGATCAATGCCGACACCATGTCCGCCTTCATCGAGGACCATCTGATGCAGCGGGCGAGAGGCGAGGGCATCCTGTTCGCATCGTTCAACGCCCAGGGCGAGGCGACCGCCTATTTCGACGTCGAGCTGTGGCCGCAATGGTCGATCTGCAAGTTCGGCGGAGCGGTCAAGGCTGAGCGCCAGGGCCGCGGCTTCGGCGGCGCCTGTGGGCTGGCGGCGGTGGAGTGGTGCTTCGACCAGCTGGGCGTAAACCGTATCTGCGAAACGACCGCCCGCGATAATGACAGGTCGATCCGCCTGCTGTCGCGTCTCGGCTTCGCGGCGATGGGCGAGGTTATTTCGGTTAAGCCCGATGGCGGCACGCGCCCCTCTTTGTATTGGGAGATGGCCCGGGCGGACTGGGAAACCGCGAAAGCAGGCCGGAAAGCTGGGTAAATCCCGAACCGCGCAAGTTTAAAGTTTATGACCCGGATCGGGAAATTTACGATATCGGCGTCGAGGCATCCTCAATTCGAGAGGATCAAGCTGAACCCGCAGCAAGATAAAGAGCGGGTGAGCCATGCGTGCGTTCCTGGGCCGTCTGGGGTCGGCGGTCGGATTGAGAAGCCAGATAGTGCGCGACCTGCTGCTGCTCTCCGCATTTCTGGCGGCCGGTTACGTGCTGTCGCGCCAATTGAACGTGTTCAGCCAGCTGGAAGCACTGGTGAAAGAGCATTCCGACCTGCCGCTCGACCAGGTGTTCGGTACGGCCTTCGTGGCCGGGCTGGGCCTTGCGCTTTACTGCTTCACGCGCCTGAGCTGGAGGACCAAGGAGCTTCGCAAGCGGGTCGAGGCCGAAGATCGCGCCACCAAGGTTGCGATGCACGACCAGCTGACCGGTTTGCCCAACCGGCGCCATCTCAAAGGCGTCATCAACTGGCATCTTAGCCAGCAGGGTGATGCACGGAAGGTGGCTGCGGTCGCCATCAGCATCGATGGCCTGGGTCAGGTGAACGACCTGCATGGCCGGACCGTGGGCGATGAACTGCTGGTCCGCGTGGCGGAAATCCTCAACCTGCGCGCGGGCGTCGATGGGCTGGCGGCGCGCCTGGAGGGCAACGAGTTTGTTGTCATGTTCCAGAACAAGACCGACGAGCAGTTGATGGACTGGTTGTCGGCCTTCCTGACGGCGATCGAACAGCCGGTGCAGTTGACCGCCCACGAGGTGGAAATCGGCGCGACGGTCGGTATCGCCATGGCGCCGGCGGACGGCCAGGACGCCGAGACGCTGTTGCACCGCGCCGACATGGCGCTTCGCCGCGCAAAGGAGAAGACGCGCGGCTGGTTCGCCTTCTTCCGCTCCGGCATGGAGGAGCGCGCCCATGAGCGTGCGCAGTTCGAGCACGATCTGTGGCGCGCCGTCACGGATGATCAGATCGAGCCGCACTTCCAGCCCATCGTGAAATTGGAATCGGGCGACGTTGTCGGATATGAAGTGCTCGCACGATGGAGCCATGCCGAGCGTGGCCAGGTGCCGCCGGATGTGTTCATTCCGGCCGCCGAGGCCGTCGAGCTGATTGAGGGGCTGACGCTGAACGTCCTGCGCCGGGCCTGCCGTGAAGCGGCGAACTGGCCGGGCCAGCCTAGCCTGTCGTTCAACCTGTCGCCGCTGCTGCTCAAGGATGAGCGACTGCCGCTGAAGGTGCTGAAGACGCTTCGCGAGGCCGGCTTCCCACCGGCGCGGCTGGAACTGGAAGTGACCGAGACGGCGTTGGTGACCGATTTCGCGGAAGCGCACGCCATCCTTGCTTCACTGAAGAATCAGGGCGTGAAAATCGCGCTCGACAATTTCGGCACGGGTCATTCCAGCCTCGGCCAGCTGTGGGGCCTGCCGGTCGACAAGCTGAAGGTGGATCGCACCTTCGTGCAGGCGATGCTGGTGCATCGCGAAGCGAGCGTGATGGTTCGCACGATTGCGACGCTGGCGCAGAGCCTGGGCCTGACGGTTGTGGCCGAAGGCGTCGAAACCGAAGCGCAGGCCAAGGCGCTCGGCGAACTCGGCTGCCAGATCGGACAGGGCGAGCTTTATGGGATGGCGAAGGAAGCCAGCGCCGTGAGCCAAGCGCCGGCGACCGCTCCGGACATCAAACCGGTGGTTGCCAGCGTTGCCGTGAAAGCCGCCGAGGCGCTGGCGAAGGCCGGCTGAGGCCTACATTCGCAGGCCGATTTCCTTGAGGCGGATCTCAAGGAAATCCTGCGCGCCCAGCGGCTCAGGATACCGGTTCGGCCGGTCCGATGTAATGCAGGACGCGAGCGTCTCGATCTCGTAGTCCGGGCGGAAGTGCAGGAAGTACGGCGTCGAGTAGCGCGGGAAGCGCGAGCGTTCCGGCTTGGGGTTCACCACGCGGTGCGTCGTCGATGGCAGGACATGGTTGGTCAGGCGCTGCAGCATGTCGCCGACATTGACGACCAGCGAGCCCGGCGGCGGGTTCACCGGAATCCACGACCCGTTGCGGTGCAGGACTTCCAGCCCGCCTTCTTCCGCGCCCAGTAGCAGCGTGATGACGTTGATGTCCTCGTGCGCGCCTGCGCGGACCGAACCTTCCGGGGGCGGTTCCATCTGCGGTGGATAGTGCAACAGGCGCAGGATCGAGTTGCCGTCCTTCACGGTGTCGTCGAAGAAGCGCGGCGGCAGTTTCAGGTTCATCGCGATCGCTGACAGCACTTCAAGGCCGAAGGCGTCGAGCGCGTTGAACATGCCGTTGGTGGCTTCCTTCCAGCCCGGCACCTCGGCGACGTAGAGGTTCTGGCCCATGATCTCGGCGTACTTGTGGTCCTTCGGCAGTTCGCGCGCGACGTGCCAGAATTCTTTCAGGTCTTTGGCCTTGGCCCCTTTGGCGACTTCAGTGGCGAAGGGTGTATAGGCGCGCTGGCCGCCGCCGCCGGGAATGAAGTACTTGCGCTTGATCTCGTCCGGCAGGGCGAAGAACTTCTTTCCGGCGTCGATGCCGCGGTCGATCACGGCTTGGTCGATCGGCAGCTGGTTGATCACGGCAAAGCCGGTTTCACGGAAACTTGCGCCGAGGCGATCGGAGAACGCCTTCGGGTCTTTTTTCCAGAGCGACCACGGAATAGGCTCGAATATGCTGGTAGTGGTTGCGGTCATTTGGATTGGTCCAGTTATTCTGAAGTCACGTATCGCGGCGGCAGTCTGGCGCCAGCCGGGCCCGGCGGCTACATCCCCCAATACATAATGTCCAGAGTGAGCAGATGCCGCAGAACGCCCAGCCGATTGACCTGCATTTCTGGCCCACCCCCAACGGGCGAAAAATAACGATCGCGCTTGAGGAAATGGAGCTGCCCTATCGGCTGGTTCCCGTGAACATCGGCAAGGGCGACCAGTTCAAGCCCGAGTTCCTGGCTATCAGCCCCAACAACCGGATGCCGGCCATCGTTGACCCCCAAGGGCCGGGAGGCGAACCGATCTCGGTGTTCGAGGGCGGAGCGATCCTGCAATACCTCGCGCGCAAGAGCGGCAAGTTCGGCGGCGCCACTCCGCGTGAGCAGGCCGAAGTCGAAAGCTGGGTCTATTGGCAGGCGGCCAATCTTGGGCCGGTGATGGGGCACCACAATCACTTCCGGAACTATGCCCCCAAGATCGAGCCGGATCCGGAAAAGCTGAAATACGGCCAGGATCGCTTCTTCAACGAGACCAACCGCCTGTTCGGCGTGCTGGAGGTTAGGCTGCGCGACCGGGAATATATTGCAGGGGATGTGTCGATTGCCGATTTCGCCAGCTGGCCATGGGTCGCGACATACAAGAGCCAGGGCCAGAATCTGGAGGATTTTCCAGCGCTCAATCGCTGGTTTGGCCAGTGCCGCGTGCGGCCGGGCTTTGAAAAAGGCCGCAAGGTCGGCGAGGACCTGCGCGGCACGGCGCTGACCGAGAACAGCAAGGAAGCCGAGGAAGCCCGGAAGATCCTGTTCGGGCAAAAGGCGCGCACCTGATGGCGCCGAAGCCCTTCGTGCTGCGGATGCGGCGCGACCTGGGCGAGGCGATACCGCAAGCGACCTGGCCGCGCGGCATTTCGCGCCGGACGATCAACGAGCACGATGCGAAGGCGGCCCACGCCGTGCTGGAGGCTGGTTATTGGGAGGGCGGAGGCGGCGCGCCGAAATTCCGGCAATGGTGGTCGAAGCTTTCGAAGGATCGCCATTTCGATCCGGAGCTTTGCTTTCTTGCGACGGATATCGAGGGCGTCTGCGGCATCTGTCAGTGCTGGACCAGCAATTTCATCAAGGATCTCGCAGTGCATCCACGCGCGCGGCGCTTTGGCATTGGACGCGCACTGATGTTGACAGCGTTTGCCGCGTTCAAAATGCGCGGCGCGGAGTTCGTCGAGTTGAAAGTGCGCGAAGAAAATCCTGGCGCGCAGGCTCTCTACAAAGAGCTGGGCATGCGCGTGATCGCGCGCGAGCGCGGCTGAATCATTTCTGAATCGAAGACTCGGCAGTCGAAACGCTAATCTTCGATTCAGCCAAGTGAATCGTCGTAAACGAAATAATTCTCAGGTATCTGCAAAATCCGTCCAGTATTAACTACGCCGCAAATCTTGTTCGATTGAATGTCCTCAACGCCGAGACTTGTGCGGCGGGTGGGTGGAAGCAGCTGAAGCCCGAAGAGGCGAGGCGAACTTCCCGAAGTCGAAGGGATGCCAGTATGGCGTACGCAGATATCCAGATCGAAGCGCCGGAAGCGCTGCTCACGAAGGACGCTGCTCCGGATGAGCTCTACCGCATCGGTCTCATCTATTCCGAAGGAATGGATGTCGCCGTCGATCTCGTAGCAGCCCATAAATGGTTCAACATCGCGGCCTCGCGCGGACATCGGGGCGCCAAGCTCTGCCGCCAGGAAATGGCCGACATGATGAACCAGGACGAAATCCTGAAAGCGCAACGTGCCGCGCGCGAGTGGATGAAGAAAGCCAACTAGGGTTTTTTTGTTGTTGGCATTCACTAGCGAATGCTCAACGCAGCTCCGCGCCAGCGAAGAGGATCGTCTTCTCGACGAGGACGTCGGTCGAAGACACTAACGGAACGTCTATGTCGTCCTGGGTGAGGACGATCGGAACTTCAGTGCAGCCGGCGACGATAATGTTGGCGCCCAGGTCTGCCAGGCCCTCGGCGAGGGCATGCATCTTCCCGCGCACTTCCGATCCCGTGTCGCCGGACTTGATGCGATAGATCAACTTCATGAAGTCGGCCTGCGCGCTCTGGCCCAGCACGATGGTTTCGATCCCGGCCTTTTTCAGCGCGTCTTGATAGAGATTGGCGGCGAGGCAGGCGTCGGCCGCCAGTAATCCAGCGCGCTTGTGGCCCAGTTTTTGCGCAGCCGCGGCCGTCTCCGCGATCATGCTGATGAACGGGACCTTGAGGGCGGCGCGGATGTCCGCCTCGTAGGCATGTGCCGCGTTGCAGGCCATCACCACGAATTCGGCGCCGGCGACTTCAAGCCCGTGAGCGGTGGCGGCGAGGGCCTGACCCGGCGACGGCCCATTGCCGTGCGCGGCCGCATTGCGATCCGGGATCTTGGTGTTGTTGTCGATGATGAGACGCAAATGATCTTGGTCGCGCACCGCCTTGGTTCTTTTCAGAATCCGGTCGAAGAAATCGAGCGTCGCGGCAGGGCCGAGGCCGCCGATGACTCCAACCGTCTTGGTGCTCGCGCTCATCTGGACTGCAGCACGTTCTGGTAGGCATAGAGCGATGGCGCGCCGCCAGTGTGGACGAACAACACCTTCGCGTTCTGCTTGAAGTGTTTGCGGCGGATAAGGCCGATCAAGCCCGCAGCGGCTTTGCCGGTGTAGACGGGATCGAGTAGCACGCCTTCGAAGCGCGCGAATAGGCGCACGGCTTCCACCATCTCGTCGGTCGGCAGCGAATAGCCGGGACCGACCCATTCATCGAGGCAGACCACGCTCTCACGCGAAGGCGCGGGCAGGTTGGCGAAGGCGGCGGCTTCCAGCGCGAGCTTGTGGACGTTGCCCTCTTGTTCGGCGCGGGGGCGACGAACGTTGATGCCAGTCAGCGGCGTCTTCACATTCATGCCGGTGAAGCCGACGAGCAGCCCCGAATGTGTGCCCGCGCTTCCCGACGCGACGACGATTTCGTCGAACGCAATGTTCATGTCGAGGCATTGCGCCATGATCTCTCGCGCGCAGACGACATAGCCCATCGAGCCCAGGGCGTTCGAGCCGCCGCCAGGGATGATGTAAGCCTTGCGGTTGTGGCCAAGCTTTTCTGCAACGCCTCGCATTGTGGCCGCGAGGTCAGTTCCGGCGTCCACCACGGTGCGGTCTTCGGCGCCCAGAAGGTCGAACAGGAAGTTGTTGCCGGAAGCGTTGGGGTTGTAGCTGCCTTTCACACGCTGCTCGAGCACGAGGTGGCATTTGAGGCCTTCATGAGCGGCGGCGGCGAGCGTGAGGCGGCAATGGTTGGACTGCACCGCGCCCACGGTGATCAGCGTATCCGCGCCCTGTGCAAGGGCATCCGCAACCAGGAATTCCAGCTTGCGTGTCTTGTTGCCGCCGCCCGCAAGGCCCGTGAGGTCGTCTCGTTTGATCCATATCTCGGGCCCGCCGAGGTGTTTGGACAGCTTCTCCAGCTTCTGGAGCGGTGTGGCGTGGGGCGTGTAACGACGACGGGGCAGGGCTTCGATTTTCATGGGCGCGAGCTTAGTGGCGCATGCCGCCCGAAGAAAGCCGAAACCGGCTCATCAACCCGCCATGATTTACGACGTCTTCTAGACACCAGATGGCGTTGGAGGGGAGCTGTGCTCAAGATAATCGGGCGCCGCTGGCGGTTGATCGTTGCTGGCGGAATCGCTCTTGGTGGCGCGCTGGTTGCAGCTTTCCTGATCCTTGCCCCGCCTGGGCCCGCTAGCCTGGTCGAGATCCGCCACCATCGGCTCGACGGGATAAGGGCGGGCCTTGCCGCCAAGGGTTTGAGGCTTGGCGATCCAATATTCATCCGCGTCTTCAAGGAAGAACACGCGCTGGAATTGTGGGTGAAATCCGGCGAGCGCTTCGAACTCTACAAGACCTTTCCGATCTGTAGCTGGTCTGGCGCGCTGGGGCCAAAACAGCGTGAGGGCGACTGGCAGTCGCCGGAAGGATTTTACAGTGTTTCGCGCGACCAGATGAAGCCCGACAGCCAGTTTCACCTGGCGTTCAATCTCGGTTTCCCCAACGCCTACGATCAAGCGCAGGGCCGGACGGGCTCCTTCCTGATGATCCATGGCGCCTGCGTATCGGTTGGTTGCTACGCCATGACGAATGATGGCATCGAAGAAATCTGGTTGATTGCGGATGAGGCCTTGAAAGGCGGGCAGACCCGATTCGAGGTTCACGCCTTTCCGTTTCGCATGACACCCGCCGCGCTTGCAAAAAGGCAGGGGGATCGCTGGATCGATTTCTGGCGGATGCTCAAGCCGGGATATGACAGCTTCGAGGCCACCCATGTGCCGCCGACGATCCGGGTCGACAACGGCTCTTACGTCGTCGGCTAAAGGCTAGAACCGCGCGACGTCGTAGAAGAGGGAGAAATCGATCGGCAGGGCGTCGCGGATGAACTGTTTCACGAACAGGTTCTCGTCCGAAATCGCCTTACGCGTGACGTAGACGACGTCGAAGCGCTTCATCGGGCCGATGTCGTAGAGCTGTTGCTTCGCCAGGCCGGCGCGCACATCGACTACGCGTGTCATCATCTGGCCGCCGGGCGCGCGTCGCATGACGATGACGTGGGTGGACTTGCCGTTCTCGGTCCAGCCGCCGGCGAGGAGGATGGCCTGGAGGGGGTCGATCTCCCCCGGAAGCTCGAATACGCCCGGCTGTTTCACCTCGCCGCCGACAAATATCTTCTGCGAGCCGAAGCCAGTGGGTGTGATCACGAGCGAGGGATCGATAAGCTCATTGCCGTAGATGTCCTCGATCGCGTCCTGCAGTTCCTTGACGGTTCTACCCGCGGCCATGACCGGGCCGATATTGGCAAGCGACACGCGGCCGTCCGGTGCGATGGTGAGTTCGCCGGAAAGTTCAGGCGCCGTGCGGATATCAATGCGAAGCTTGTCGCCAGGATAGAAGCGGTAGGACTGATCCTCCGCCTTCCAGCTGGGGTAGGTGGCGACCGCAAAATCCTTCGATGGTTTGGGCAATGGATCGCCCATGCAGCCCGCAAGGGCGGCCGACGCCAGAACGACGCCCAGAAGGGCGCTGGGGCGTGAAAGACACGCGCGCAACATGATGCCTGTCTGGCCCGGAATGGATAACCGGTTCTTAAGCGGCGCGGACCAAGGCTTAACCGTTAACCACCCGCCTGGTGTGCCTTTTGAGCGTAGAGACCTGGAACGAGCGCAACTCCGCCGGCGCCGCGCCGCCGAGCGCGCATCCGGCTGCGCCAGCTTCAACCAATCCAGGACGTGTCGCGCGGCTGCGGCCAAGGCTGGGAGCGGCTGATCTGCTGCTTCAACTGTGGCGGGCCAAATGGCTGATGTTCCTTGTCTTTCTTCCAATCGCCCTGATCGGGTTGACTGTGACCGTGCTGGTCCCGACCAAGTATCCCGCGACGACGCGGCTGCTGGTGAGGTTGGGGCAGGAATATGTGTTCGATCCGGTGATCGGCGATGCAGCCAAGGGCGCCTTCCCGCAGCCGGAAGAAGTACTGCAGGCTGAAACGGAACTCGCACGCTCGCCCGTGATCGCAGAGCGAGTGATCGATCACATCGGACTCAACCGGCTCTATCCGGACCTGGCGGCTGAGAAGGCCAGGGCGCGCAATGGCAAGGCCTACCAGGTGGAGCAGGAAGCGCTCGAGGCGTTCGGCAAGGACCTCACCGTTTCGACGGCGCCAAAGTCTTCCATCCTCAAGCTGGCCTATGCGCATCCCGAGCCGCAGCTGGCGGCGGACACGCTCAACGAGTTCGTCACCGAGTACCTCGCTTATCGCCGCGAAGTGCTTGAAGGCAAAGGAGTTGAGGGCCTCACCGATCAGCGCGGCGTGATCGAAGGCAGGTTGAAAGCGGCCGACCAGGCGCTGCTGTCTTACCTATCGAAAAATGGCCTGTCGGATTTCGACGCGGAGACAGCCGCCGCGACGAAGGCATTCGCGGATGTTTCGGATGAAGCCTCGAAGGTGGAGGCCTCGCTGCACGAGGCGCAGGCCAAGGTCGTCGGCTTGAAGCAGCAGATGAAGTCGACGCCCAAAGAGGCTGATCTTTATGTGGAAAGCACGTCCGAGCAGGACCTCGCCAAGTTGCGCCTGCAGCGCGAGGATTTTCTGACGCGCTATCGGCCCGACAGTCGGGCGGTGCAGGATATCGATAAGCGCATAGACCAGATGGAAGCCTATCTGAAGTCCGCGCCGCCGGCGGGGCTGCGCAGGATCGGGCCGAACCCGGTCTACACGGCGCTGGAGTCGGATGAAGCCGTGCAGACTGCGAACATCACGGCGTTGACCGGAAGGCTGGCCGCACTGGGCCAGCAGAAGACGCAGGCCGAGGCGCGCATGAGCAAGCTGGCGTCGCTGGAGCCGGAATACCGCCGCTTGAAGCGCGACCGCGATGCCCTGGAAGCTTCGGCGGGCGCCTTTGCCACACGTGAGCAGACCGAGCGGGCGCGCAACGAGCTGGCTTCGCGCAGCGCGGGCAATATTTCGGTCTACGAGGCCGCCCGCGCACCCTTGCATGGGGACTCGCAGAAGCGGTTGATCGCGATCGCGGCGGCGATCTTCGGCCTTCTGTCGGCGCTGGCGGCGGGCCTGCTGCGGGCCTGGTCGGTGAAGAGCTTCGCGACGGCGAGCTCGGTCGAGCGGACGCTGGCGCTGCGCGTGCTGGCAACGGCGCGGGACCGCTGGCCATGAAGGATCTACGTGCCGATCTTCACGATCTCTACCGCGCCCTTGCGCAGACGCCGGCGACCGAAGGCGGGCGCAGCGTGATGTTCATGTCGGCGCGGGCTGGAGAGGGCGTGTCGTCGGTAGCAACGGCGTTCGCGTTGCTGGCGGCGGAACAAGCGCGCAAGGCGGTGTGGCTGGTCGATCTCGATCTCAAGCGCAATCACCTGTTTAACACGTTCGCTGTCGGTTCTTTCGCGGAAGCGTTCGGGGGAGTGGGTCCCCCGTACTCTGCATCGTTGAAAACGCAGCCTTTCTTCTCGATCGAACCGGATGATCCGGAGGCCACGGAGGGGCTTGGCCTGTTTACCGCTCACCGCGTAGGGGAGACCCGGCTGATGGTGACGCAGTTCGATAGCCAGCGCCTGAAGCAGGGGCATGCCGTGCGTATTCGCACGCAGCCGGCCTACTGGCAGACTGTGCGGGCGGCGACGGACTGGGCCGTGGTTGACGCGCCGGCGCTGGAGCGGGCGGGCGCGGGGCTGGCGATCTGCTCGCAGATCGATCGGACCGTGATCGTCGTGCGGGCGGATGAGACCACGCCGACTGATGTCGACAACCTGCGGCGCGAGATCGAGGGACACGGGGGACGCGTCGGCGGCGTCGTCCTCAATCGGGAAAAACGCGATGCGCGTTTCATCGACCGGCTGGCGCAATGAATGCGGAACGCTCCGCGGGTCGCTGGGAGTTCGCGGCGGCGGGCGTGACCTTGTTCATGTTCGCCGAAGCGTTCGTGCCGCGCCTGTTGTCGCCCGGCGTCAGCGATGTGACGGGCGAGATTCCTGAAAGCACGTTGCTGCGTTACCTGTGGTTGCCGTTCTATGGCCTGATCGCCATTGGACTTTTCATGGCCGGATCAAAGGTGTGGGGCGCAATCTGGCGCTCGCCGTGGACGGTGTTGCTGGCCGTGATGGCGATGGCGTCGGCGTTGTGGTCGATCGATCCAGACCTGTCGTTCCGGCGCGGCATCGCGTTGCTGGCGACGACAATGCTGGGTGTCTACCTGGCGGTGCGGTTCGACTGGCTGACGGCGTTGAGATTGCTAGCGATCGTCTGGCTTGCGCTCATGGCGGCGAGCATGGCCGCGGGAATCGTCGCGCCGGGATGGGCGCGGATGGGCGAGGTGCATCCCGGAGCGTGGTCGGGCGGCTGGTGGGAAAAGAACCAGCTGGGAGGGCATGCCGCGCGGGCGTCATTCCTGTTTGCCTTCCTGGCGTGGCGCGATGCGGCGTTCCGGAAGGCATGGGGCTTGGGCTTCCTGATCTCGGTGGCTCTGGCCGTGTTGTCGAAGTCAGCCACATCGCTGCTGGGGGTTGGGCTCGGCGTAGGCGTGCTGGGCGCTGCGTGGTGGATGTTGAGGGGCCGCGTGTGGTCGCTGGCGCTGGTGTGGGGCGGCGTGACCATGCTGGGGCTTGGCGTGATCGTCGCGATGGTGAAGCCGGAGATACTGCTAAGCGTGATCGGCAAGGATCCGACGCTGACGGGACGCACCGACATTTGGGACCAGTTGTTCCAGGCGATCAGCCGGAAGCCGGTGCTGGGCTATGGCTATCTTGCGTTCTGGGGCCCGGAGAGCGAGCCGCGCTACTGGTTGCAGCAGGCGGTGGAGTGGCTGGCGCCCAATGGTCACAATGGCTGGATCGACTTGGCCATTTCGCTGGGTTTTGTTGGCTTTGCGATCTACGCGTTGGATGTCGTGCTGGCTGGATGGAGGGCGGCGCGTCTGTCGATGGTTTCACCGACGGGAGTATTCGCCATCGGTTTCCTCGCGCAATTCCTGCTGTTCTCGATGTCGGAGAGCATCATCCTGGCGCAGAACAGTATCCTGTGGGCGACCTATGTGATGGTGTCAGCCAAGCTGGCGATGGAGGCGCGGAGGAGCGCCAATGTTCCGCCCCCGTTCGCGGCAGGGCAGACCGCCTAGCGGCCTCGCTAGTCCATTACGCCGCACAGCACCGCGCCGAGCGACGGCGTTGCGAGCACGGCGCCGGCTTCGACCGCGCGTTGCGCAAGTTCCTCGATGACGTCCGACGGCGTGCCGTAGACCGAGGGCGAGGAGCCCACATCGTGTGTGAAGAAGAACAGCCAGCCCTTTGCATCGATGCAGGTTTTCAGCGCGGCGAGCGCGCGACGGCGATGCATGACCGACGAACCGAGTTCAACGGCGCGCATCTGGCTGCGGTCGGTGTCGCCGATGTTGACGCCTGGAAGGATGCCGCGCCCGGTGACGAATACATCGCTGACCCAACGCTTCGCGGCATAGGTCGTTTCGCCGTAGGGAAACGCAAATGACGTGACGTTGTCGCCAACCCCGGCCTCCGACAGGGCGACCAGGTTTTCACCGATATCGCGCTCGACCTGGCTCAGGGGCGCACGGGCGCAATCGAGATGGGTATGGGTATGGGCGCCAATTTCGTGGCCGCGCTGGCTCAGCTCGGCCAGCGTTGCACTGTCGAACATCTCACCCATCACGGGGCTACGCAGGTCCATCAGCGAGGTGCAGGCATAGAAGCCGGCGCGGCCGCCATGGCGTTCCACGATATCCGCGCCGTTGAGCGCTGCCTTCGGAAAATCGTCAAAGGTGAAGCTGACCACCGGGCGATCGGGCGCCACCTCGGCGCGCGCGGCGCGCAGCCACTGGGTAACCCTTCGTTGAACCTTCGCGTGAGGGGAGCGAGAGGGGACATAGCTCCAGTTCGTCGAGGGAGCGCGCATCGCATTGGGGCCGCGCATCATAGGGCCTCCGCATAGACGAGCGCGCGCCACGCCTTGAGCGCGCGACCGCGCAAAGCGACCGGGAAGCTGGTGGATCGAGCGACATCGCCGGCGAACGCCTTCAGCGCCCGGCGAAACGGAAGACGCCTTCCGAGACGGGCCATGCGATAAAGGGGCATTGCAGCCGCGTCGGCCGGGTGGCGATGGGCCCTCCGCGCGAAGTTGTATCCCGAGCGGGCGTACTTGCCCATCAGTGCGGCATCAGCGTCGAGGCCAAGATGTGTTGCCGTGTTGTCGATGTGGATTATGGGAAAGCGATCCTGCAGTGAAAGTCCCCAGTCGGTGTCCTCCCAGCCCCAGCCGGAGAAGCCTTCGTCGAATGGACACGCTTCAAGCACGGAGCGGTGGACCAGGACGTTCGAAGAGAACACGTAACGGCCTGGCGCCTGGTTGCGATGACGCGCAGGTACACACTCCGAAGCGCTGGCCTGCCAGCGATGCAGCGCGAACCGGCGATCATGAGAAGCCGAACGCAAGGAGTAGCCGCCAACGATCACAGCGGGTTTGCGGACATATTCGCTGGCGTTGAGATAGGCCTCGAAGAATTCGGTTGAGTCCGGCGTCATGTCGGCGTCGAGCAGCAGGACCCAGTCGGCGCGAGCGTGGGCGATGGCGGCGTTGCGGGCGGCGGAGCGGCCCCGGTTCTGCCAGCAGGATACAATGCGCACGGCGGCGCGGACATGGCCTGCGTCGGACTGCATGCGAGCAAGCAGGTCGTGGTCCTGGCTGCCGTCGTCG
>DASZSI010000096.1:0-2405 GCA_035548775.1 Hyphomonadaceae bacterium | reverse complement strand
GAATGCCGAGGAACCGCGACACGCCATTGTTCGTGACGCCGACAACCGGGCCGGAGGCAGTCATGACACGCGGACCGGCGGTCTGAGCAGATGCTGGCGCGCCCAGCAACGCCGCCGCCAGAAGCCCAATTGCGAGCGTTTTCATCGCCAACTCCGCCGTTAACGAAGCCGATGTAGCAGAGATCGGAATAGTACGCTATGCGTATTAAATGAAAAATCGCACGTATGCGTCATCGAGCGACATGATCATGTCGGCCGTGTTGCGGCTGGGCCGCCGCCTGCGCGCCGAACGCCCGCAGAGCACGGTTCCATTGTCCCAGCTGTCGGCGCTGACTTCCCTCGCCCGCCACGGCGCGATGCCGGCGGCGCGGCTGGCGGAGATCATGCGGCTGCAACCGCAGTCGCTCTCGCGCCTGATCGTTGCACTGGAGGATGACGGCCTCATTACGCGCAGCCCGGGCGAGGTCGACCGTCGCACTATCCTTCTGGAAATCACGCAATCAGGCCGCACCGCCGTGCGCCATGACATGTCGGCTCGCCGCGCCTGGCTGGAACGCGCGATGGCGGATGTGCTGAACACCGAAGAACGGGAACTTCTGGAACTCGCTTCACCTGCGATGCTGAAACTGGCGGATGCGAAGCTTGAAACCGTCTAGCTTTGGATTTCGGAAAGGAGCGCCCTGAGCTTGCGTATCGGCTCAAGGCGCGGGTCGGTACATCCTGCGGAATCGGTCGGCTCCGAATAGAAATATGCACCTCGATAGACGCCCTCGACGATCATTTTACCGCCATCAAAGGCCGGATCGCATTCACTGGCGGGGTCTTGGCTAAGTATCTTAAGTGCCGGAAGAAGCGCGATAAGTTCGGCCCCTCGAGCTGTTCTTATAGTTTCATCGCTACGAAACCAGCCGCTTTGAGGTCTGTGCAGGGATCGCCTTGATATTTCCGAACTCGTAATCGTGTCTGCCGACCAGTAAGCAGACCATGAAAGGATCGATGTCCCGACGTACCAAACCCGGATCGAATCCTCGCCTGAAGCCTGCAGCGGTTTGAGTCCGCTCAGATCTTCGTAGAGTGCAAGCGTGCATTTCGTTTCAAGTTCGCTGACAGCGTCCGGACAGAACCTCGCGAACGGATGCAATATCTCTTCCGGGTCTGCCTGCACGGAGATCGCAAGCCCATAGAGTGCCAAGCCAAGCACGGCTGCCAAGCTTGCGTAGGGAACAAAATAAAGGAATCGAAGCATCCGCTGCATCCCCAACGTGCCCACCTTATCGCGTCCGCAGGGTTCCATCCAAGCTCTTCAGATCACGATCGGAACCTTCACGGGCCGTTGAGACCAGGAACCATTGCCGCAGGTGAATCCCGCTCAATATCGACCCTGAAGGACGTGGGCTGGCCGGGGCATTTTCCTGCCGGCCGTGTGTGTTTTCCGAGGGGTGCGGACCATGGCCTTCTACAAGACCGAAAGGCTGGCGCTGTTTATCGATGGGGCAAACCTCTATTCCGCCGGCAAGACGCTAGGAGTGGAGGTCGATTACCGCAAACTGCTGGAAGAGTTCCGCCGCCGGGGCCAGCTGGTGCGCGCCTATTACTACACCGCGCTGGTCGAGAACGAGGACTACTCCCCGATCCGCCCGCTGGTCGACTGGCTGCAGTACAACGGCTTCAAGGTCGTGACCAAACCGGCCAAGGAATTCACAGACTCGGCGGGCCGGCGGCGGGTGAAGGGCGACATGGACGTCGAAATCACTGTGGACATGCTCAATCTATCCAAGCACGTCGACCATGTGGTGCTGTTCTCGGGCGATGGGGATTTGACCCGGCTGGTCGAGGCGGTGCAGGAAAGAGGCGTCCGGGTTTCGGTGGTGTCGACGGTGAAGACGTCGCCTCCGATGATTTCGGACGAGCTGCGGCGGGCGGCCGACACCTTCATCGAGCTGGCGGACCTCGCCGAGCTGGTGGGACGTCCGCCGAGACAGCCGCAGACGGCCGCGGCGAGTTCTTCGGCCATGGCAGACGAGGACGACGAAGAGGAGGACTAAGTGCGGAAGGGGACCACAGCGGCAAGCAACGCGCCGCCAGAGGCCCCTCTCAACTGCCCCCTCTGCCCTCGCCTGTTCGACTTCCGGACCGCCAATGCAAAAGCGCATCCTGGCTGGCACAATGCGCCCGTCGAATCCTTTGGCGACGCCTCTGGCCGCTTGCTGATCGTGGGCCTGGCGCCTGGACTGCAGGGCGCCAACAAGACCGGCCGCCCCTTCACCGGCGATTATGCCGGCGACCTGCTCTACTCGACGCTCGACAAGTTCGGGTTCTCAACCGGCAAATACCAGGCCCGGCCCGACGATGGCCTCAAGCTGAAAGACGCGATCATCTCCAATGCGGTGCGCTGCGTGCCGCCG
>DASZSI010000095.1:0-7673 GCA_035548775.1 Hyphomonadaceae bacterium | reverse complement strand
GCGCATTGAAGCGCCCCGCGGCGGATTTGTCGAAAGCGGAGCGGCCGTAGACGAAGACTTCGATGCCGCGCTCGCCGTGCGATGTCGCCAGCCGCATGTGATTTGCCGCGCCTTCATCTCCGAAAGTCGCAAAAGGCACGGGCGAATGCACCGCGAACTTGGCTTCGTTTGCAAAAATCGACTTTAGCACGCGCGAGGTCGTCTCGGTTTCGAGGGCTCGGTGGAAATGTGAGGAGAGGTTGGCGGGGGTGAGATGCACGCGGCCGTCGCCGGTGTCGGCGGAGGGCGAGACGGTCGCGGCGTTAGCGGTCCACATGGCGGAGGCGGAGGAGGCGTTCTCCAACACGACTGGCGAGGCTCGGGCGGCGTTGCGGATTACATCATGGTCGCTGCCGCCGAAGCCCATCTTGCGCAGGCTGGTCACATGCGGGCGTTCGTGAGGCGGCAGGATGCCCTGCACCAACCCCATCCCCATCAGCGCACGCATCTTCGCGAGGCCCTGCAGCGCTGCTTCGCGCGGGTTGGAAATCTGCCCTTCATTGCTCGCCGACGCGAGGTTGCCGCGCGCCAGGCCGCCATAATTGTGCGTGGGGCCGACCAGCCCGTCGAAATTGACTTCGACTGCCTTGGCCGTGGACGTCACGGCTTCAGCCCCGTAATCGGTTCATCGTCTTTCACCGCGCCGGGGGCGATCAGGCTCGCCATCGGCCAAGCGGAATAGTCTGCGGCGTAATAGCCAGCGGGACGGTGATTGCCGGACTGTCCCACACCGCCAAACGGCGCAGCGCCGGATGCGCCTGTCGTCTGTCGATTCCAGTTGAGCACGCCGGCGCGAACTTCCGCTTCGAACCGTTCGAACAGTTTCGCGTCGTCGGAGATCAGGCCGGCGGCCAGCCCGAAACGCGTGTTGTTCGCCTCATCGAGCGCCGCATCGAAATCGGGCACACGGATTGCCTGCAGCAACGGTCCAAACACTTCCTCGTCCTTACGCGCATTCACCGCCGTGACATCGATCAGTCCCGGCGAGAGGAAGGCGGGCCCGAGATCCAGCTTTTGGCTTTGGCGTAGCGCGACGCCGCCCGCATGCAGCCACTGGTCCTGCGCGGCCAGCACAGCGTCCGCGGCCTTGGCGGAGATGACGGGCCCGATGAAAGGTTGTGGCTGGCGATCAGGTTGTCCGACCACAAGCCGATCGATCAGGCGCTCCAGCGCCATCAGCGTCGCCTCGCCTTCCGCGCCAGACTTCACGATCAGCCGCCGAGCACAGGTGCAGCGCTGCCCTGCGGTGATGTAAGCGGACTTCACGATCAGTTTGGCAGCGGCATCGAGATCGGCGGCATCCCACACCACCAACGGATTGTTGCCACCCAGCTCCAGCGCGACGAGCTTCTCCGGCCTGCCCGCCAGCGCCTTGTGGATCGCGCGGCCTGCCGGAACGCCGCCCGTGAACAGCACGCCATCGACGCCGTCGTGCGCGACCAGCGCCTCGGCCGGCGCACGCGCACCCTGCACGAGGTTCACGACGCCCCCCGGCGCGCCCGCCTCCTGCCACAGCCGCATCGTGAACTCCGCCACTTCGGGCGCCTGTTCCGATGGCTTGAGGATGATGGTGTTGCCCGCGATCAGCGACGGCATGATGTGGCCGTTGGGCAGGTGGCCGGGGAAGTTGAACGGGCCAAGCACGGCCATGACGCCATGCGGGTGATGGCTGATGCGCGCGGTAAAGGCGCCTGCGGGCGCCTCCTTGGTTGGCGTGCGTTCGTTGTAGGCTTTCACCGAAAGCTCTGCTTTGCCGACCATCGCTGCGGCTTCGGTGGCGGCGTCCCACAGCGGCTTGCCGGTCGAGCGAGAAATCACGGCGGCCATGTCGGCCTTGCGCGCCTCAACCCGTTTCGCGAAGCGGCGGATCAGATCAATGCGCGCTTCCAGCGGAGTTCGCTTCCATGCCGGGAATGCGGCACGAGCTGCAGCTACAGCAGCATCAACATCCGCGTGCGTCGCCTCGTGGCCGCGCCAGATCTCGGCGCCATCCGCAGGCGCGATCGATGCAAACTCAGCCCCGTCAGCCGGCCGCCAGCTTCCGCCGATGAAGCATTCGCCGGTAAAGCCCGGAAGGCTCATGCCCGCTTCTCCGGAAGGCGATAGACCAGCACTGGATCGGCGCCCCCGGCGTTGATGCGCTTCAGGACGGCGGCCGCGTCATCACCACGCGCGAATTGTGTTACAGCGAACTTCTCCAGGCTCGCATGCGCGATCAGCCCGCTCGGGCCTCTCAAGTCTCCGCCGAGAAACTCGGCTGCTGTCATCCGGATCGCACTTCGCACGATATCGATATGGTCGACGAATGCCTCGATTGCAGGGCCGGCATCGAAAATGTCGACCACATTGTTGTAGTGGAAACCCTGCGACTTCAGCATCGCCAGCGCCGGCTCGGCATCCGGATGCGGCTTGGCGATAACGGCACGCGCCGCGTCCGGCAGCAGCGCGACATAGATCGGATAGCGTGGCATAAGGTCGGCGATGAAACGATACTCGCGGGCGCTCATCATGTCGGCCTTGCGGTATTCCATCTGGAAGAATTTGGAGCCGACCGCATCCCAGAACGGCGATTTGCCCTGGTCGTCGGTAAAGCCTCGGATCTCCGCCATCGCCTTTGGTCCGAACCTCGCCGGATCGACCGCAATCAGCATCAGCCGTGCAAACGACAGCAACCGACCACGCCCGCCGCCGCGCGCCTTCCGTTCGATAAACAGCGTGCCGAGTTCGGTGTCGCCGTGATAGTCGTTCACGAGCTGAAGCAGGTCGAGCTCCACCTTGGCCCCCGTCTCTGGCGATACCTTGGAGTCGCGCGAGATACGGTAGGAATAGAATGGCCGCTCGTATCCAAGATTGGTGAAGATGCTGGCTGTCCCCAGCAATTCGCCGTCTTCCTCCATGACCAAGAAATAGCATTCATTCTGCGGCGCTTCGGACGGACGAGAAAATGCCGCCAGCGATCGTTCGATCCGCGCCGCCATGGCCTCGCGGCTTGAAGGCATGGTCAGCATGCCGGGGTCGACATGCGCGATCATCGCTTCGAGTCGATCAAGATCGTTGCGGGTTGCTGGACGAACCGTTGCAGTCATGAACGTCGTAACTTTCTGCGAGACCAGCTACGCCCTAACGCTCCGCCTCGAATTGCGCCAGTGTTTGGCGCCCGAACAGCTCCACTACCTGCCTCAGGTCCGCGGGCAGAATCCCGCCACCGCCGGAAGCGCGCACATAAAAGCTGTCATCGACTAGACGGCCATAGCTGCCTGTGCGCGAGGCATTGTCCCAATCTTCCGAAATAATGGCTTCGCCAGCGCGCTGTCGTCGAGAATAGCCATCGGCTGTCTGCCGGTCATATTCGGATGTTGCCGGCCCGCCGAAACCGATTGTGTCTGCGATCGACTTGGACAGCACGATCTGCAACGTGACGAACCGCTGGCCATTGCGATACTCAGCCCCCAGATCGATCGTGCGCGCGCCGGCGAGCCCCCGGCGTTCGACGCTGACCGCGACCCGGTCCAGTCCCGCAAGCTTCGGCGGCGCCGCGTCTCGCAAATCACCCGTCGCGATCCCCGGCGGATTCCCATCTGCGAGTTCCCCTGCCGAGGCGGGCATCAAGGCAGGCCCGACAACTGCGACGGCAGAAGCCGGCGGCGGCGCACCAAATGGCTGGAACCTCGCAAGCTGCGGAAACAGGCTCCCATTCGGCGCGGCCGTCAGCATCGTTGCTAACCCGACAACCAGCGCGAGCAGGATCGCGGTGAAAGTCACTACAATCGAATAGTTGATCGCCGACTCCGGCGGCGCATGCATCACCTTCGGCGCACCAACGAACAGCAGATAGAGGCTGTAGGTTGCCCCCAGCAGCGCGACCACGCCCAGCGCCGGGGCCACCGTCAACACGCCCGCCACCATGGCCGCGGTAATAGAATAAGCCGCAACCTTGAAAGCCTGCCGATAGTTTCGTGTCGCCTTGAAGCGCGGCGCCAGCCAATTGATGACGAAGGCGAACACAAACACTCCGCCAACGGCTAGCAGGAAAAACAGCCCTGCCGAAATCAACACACCGACGATGGGCGCCCGCTGCCATTGCCCACCGGCCTGAACACCCAGCACGGACAGTCCGATGACGATTGCGATTGTGGGAATGGCCGCCAACGGAGCAACATAACCGAGGGCCAGCTTCCTGGGCTCAGCCTCCTCGCGGTCGATGACCTCCCATTCGGCACCCGGCGACAGCAGCAGGTTCTTCACCCGTGCGACCAGCGCTAGCATCGACCTCTACTCCGGCTCGCAGCGTGCGCCGTGTCGGCGCCCGCTTCATAGATTTTACGCCAGCCCCGGTTACCCACCTGATTATAAGCGGCATTACATTCCACTGGCGACTCGTGGCGAGGTCGTGTATTGACAGTGGAAACTCGCGAGTTTCGTCGGAATTTAGCCCTAGACCCTACGGGAGCCTGACCCATGGACGCAGCTGCCGCGCCCCATGACGCGCCTCATCGCCGTGAACCCACGGATCAGGAAAAGCGCCTGACCTTCATCGCCTTGATGATCGTCTTTCTGTTGTCAGCGCTGGACCAGACAATCGTCTCCACCGCCATGCCGCGCATCGTCGCCGAACTAAAGGGTCTCGACGTCTATTCGTGGGTCACGACCACCTACCTTCTTACCTCGACGGTGATGGTGCCCATCTGGGGCAAGCTGGGGGACATGTTCGGCCGCAAGATCATATTGCTATCCGGCATCCTGATCTTCGTCGCAGGCTCGTGGCTGTGCGGTCTCTCCGGCGAGTTCGGCGACATGCCAATCGTTGGCGGTGGCATGATGCAGCTGATCGTCTTTCGAGGCATTCAGGGCATCGGCGGCGGCGCACTGTTCACGACTGCATTCGCAACAATTGCCGACCTCTTCCCGCCGCGCGAGCGCGGCAAGTACGCAGGTCTGTTCGGCGCAGTGTTCGGTCTCGCCAGCGCGATCGGCCCGATCATCGGCGGCTTCTTCACCGACCATGGGACAACAGACATTTTAGGCCTGCACGTGGCCGGCTGGCGCTGGGTGTTCTACATCAACCTGCCTACCTCCGTGCTCGCACTCTTCATGATCACCGTGAAGATGCCTGACCTCAGCATTCGTCAGGGCGGTAAGATTGACTGGGCCGGCGGCGGATTGGTCGTCGTCTCGATCGGCGCGTTGATGCTGGCGCTCACGTTCGGTCCGCGCGATGGCTGGGGCAACCCAAGCGTGCTGAGCACCGCGGCGCTGGCTCTCATCACCGGCGCCATCTTCCTCTATGTCGAAAGCAAGGCGCCGGATCCGATTCTACCGCTGAGCCTGTTCAAAATCAAAGCCTTCACGACATCCATGACGGCATCGTTCGTCATCTCGATGGCATTCATGGGCACAATCATCTTCTTGCCGCTGTACCTGCAGGTCGCCAAAGGCGTGCCGGCGACCGCGAGCGGCCTGACGATGATCCCGATGATGTTCGGCCTCATCGCCGGCGCAACTATATCGGGGAGACTGGTCACCAGAACTGGGAAATACAGGCCATTTCTGTTGATCGGCGCGGGGCTCCAATTCGCCGGCCTCGGATTGATGGCGCTAATGAACCACACGGCCGAACCGCTAATTCACCTCAAATGGGCTTTCATCGATTTCACGCTGCCGCCGTGGGAGGTGGTCTGGCGCCTGTTCGTGTTAGGCCTCGGCCTCGGCCCATCGCAGAGCCGGGTCAACCTTATCGCTCAAAGCGCCGCGCCGATGCGCCAGATCGGGGTCGCGACCTCGACCGGCATGTTCTTGCGACAGACCGGAGGGTTGATTGGTGTTTCGATTTTCGGAGCACTGATGACCGCCAAGCTTAACGAGAAGCTTGGCGCGGTCATGCCGGGCCTGAACATCAACAAGCTTCAAGCAATGGCGGTAACCACTCAATCGTCCGGCGCGCCCCCCAAAATGCCGCCGATGATGATCGACGCCTTCGGCGAGGCCATGAGCTACATCTTCGTGGGCAGCCTGTTCATCATCGCCATCGCCTTTGTCGCCATCCTATTCATTCCGCAGATCACACTACGCGGCCGCGGACCGCAAACAGCGGTGGAAAAAGCGGAGAAGGCGGTCGAAGACGTCGCCCCGGGCGCGCCGATCACTTCGGATGTGTCTATCGCAGGCTCGAAAGCCGGCGGCTGATCGCTAGCGCTTCACGCGATAGAGCTTCAGCGGCGTATCCTTGAGCGGTACGGCCTTGAGCCAGTCCGGCGGTTCGTCCTCGGCCAATTTCATTGAGAGTGTCGCCTCCGGCACCACGCCTGCTGTCGCGTGGTGAGCGTAGAACATCGTTTCGGAAAGAGCCGGGCACACGAGCACGTAGTCGGCAACCGAACCGGCGATGATTTCCCTCGCTTGCTGCGAAGAAGATCGCAGCGCGTTGATGGCGGTCATCGTCCCGGTCACGTCGCGATGGTAAGGCCCGGCCAGCACCGAATGCTTCGTCCACAAAAGAACGTCGGCGCCCAGCGAGAACTGGTTCAACACCACACCCGCGGGCAAGCTGTTCAGCGGCGCGAAGGCGGCGGGGCTCGTGCAGTCTTTTGCATCCTCCGATCGCGTCTTGAAGCTCACCATTGTTTTTCGGGGCATTATCTGGTTCTGGAGCACCTGTCCGGCGCTCGCCCAAGCGGCTGCCGCAGATGATGCCGCCACGCCTGCAAAAACGACCAGGCGAAGCGCCGACGTCTTGATCTGATAGTTACGTCGCGCCCTGGCGATCGCCCAGGCGCCAAAGGGGATGGCGAGAGTCGTCGCAAACGTCGCGCCTCGTATCTGCCAGGCCAGGATCGCCCAGGCCGCAAGCAGGAACCCAAATACGATCCAGCCTTCTGGCTTTTTCCACCTGCGCCAGAGATAGAGTCCAGCGGCAACCAATCCAGCCAGCGCCGCGCCGCCGGTGGCGCAGGCAAGCGCAATGTTGTCTCCGACGAGCGAGAACAACGAACGCGTTTCGGAAATCTGCGACATCCACAGCGTCTCCATGTCGGCGTTCAGCGCGGCGTAACCGCCGCCGCGGCATTCCGGAAACAGCAAGGCGAGCGAGACTCCCCCGATGCCGGAGAGAACTGCCGAGGCCCCAACGCGCCTGGCGAATGTCGAGGTCAAAGATTCAGGCGCAAGGCCGAGCGCGACTGCAATTCCACCGCCAATCAGACCCAACCCAAGGAAAGGCGTCGACATCGCGTCGCATACCGGTCGACCCCAGTCCGCGGGAGATACCAGCACGAAGAATGAGATCAGTGAGGAAAAGGCAAGTCCGCTACCAAACCATGCCAGTCCCGGCGCGTAGTCCTTTGGACGGACCAGCCAAAGCAGGCCGGCTATCAGAAGACCTGCCGCAAGCATGGGCGCGCTTTCAGCGGCCGTCGCTGTCGCCGCGCCAAGCGCAAGACCTGCAATGGCGCCTGCTCTCGGCTTCTCGTGCATTCGCATCAGACACAGCGCCGCAAGGAGAGTGAGGATCAGCTCTATGTTGTGATGGTCAAATGATCCGGGAGCAAATTTCTCGATAGCGGGGAACGCCAGGGCAGCGACGATCACGCCGGCAATCTCGGTTTCGCGCCGCATGTTATCCCGCTCGCCAAGTTCTC
>DASZSI010000094.1:0-8736 GCA_035548775.1 Hyphomonadaceae bacterium | reverse complement strand
GCAAGGGCGTCCAGGTCGGAAAGGACGGCCAGGAAGCCGAGGAAACCCAGATCAGCTTTGTTTCGTCCGGCGACGTCATCAAGGTTCTGCCGAAGTACGGCGATGCTCTGGCGCTTCGCGTCCGGATGCAGGCCTATGGCCCACGCATCGAGGAAATCACCATCACCCGTGTTCCATCCATGCCCGAGGCTTCGCGATGAAGTGTCCGAACTGCGAAAGCGAAGTAGCGGCTGATGCGCGGTTCTGCGGCGAATGCGGGCAGGCGATGAAACAGCTGGGCAAAAGCCTGGCCCAGCCCGAGCCCCAGCAGGAAGTGGATCTCTCGGGCCTACGAACCACGGACGACATGGATACCAAGCCGCTCGGCTCGTCGTCCGAATCCCGCGTGATGCAGCCTGGCGAGGTGTTTGCTGGCCGCTATCAGGTGACGCAGTTGATCGGCGAAGGCGGCATGGGCGTCGTCTATCGCGCTCATGACAAGCTGGTCGACAAGGATGTGGCGCTGAAGCTGATTCGAGCCGACCGGTTGGCTGGCAAGGACGCGGTGAAACGATTGATCCGCGAGGGTGTCACCTCGCGCGACATCCGGCACCCCAACGTCGTCGCGGTCTACGACGTGGGCGAGAGCGACGGCCAACCTTACATGTCGATGGAGTTCATCGCCGGGCGCAGCCTTCGCTCTTGGAACCGTGCGCGCCTGCAGTCGGGAACCGACTGCTCCATGAAGACCGCAGCCAACATCATCTCCGAAATCCTTTCTGGTCTTGAAGCTGCGCACAAGGTCGGTGTCGTGCACCGCGACCTCAAGCCGGAAAACGTGATGCTGCTGGGCGAGCCCAGCGATCAGTCCGTGTCATTGAAGATCCTCGACTTCGGCGTGGCGCGCGCGGCGGGCACCGGCGACACCGGCGCGACCAGCCTTGGCACGCGGGGCTATATGGCGCCCGAGCAGATCACCGCTCCGGATGCCGCCCAGCCTTCTGCTGATCTCTATTCCCTGTCCGTGATGTTCTACGAATTGCTCGTGGGTGTCGTGCCGCAGGGCCACTGGCAACCGCCGAGCGCGGGCAGGAGCGATGTGCCTCCGGCGATCGACAAGCTGATCGAACGCGGTCTTTCCAACAACCCGCGCGTGCGTCCGCAGGTTGTAGCCGAGTATGGCAAGGCGCTGGCTGAAGCGATGAGGGCGGGGCATGCCGGGTCGACGACCGGCGCGCAATGGCTGGAGAAGCTCGAGAAGACGGACCTCAAGCCGTTGATCAGCAACATCAAGGGCAATCTCGACAAGCTGAAGATCCCGACTGGCTGTCCTGGCAACAACCAGCAGCCGGCGAGCAATGCTTCGGCCAGCGCGCCATCGCCGACGGGCGACAAGAACTACTGGCAGTGGTTCATGTACTCGCTGACCAAGCGATTTATTGATGGGAAGGGCCGCGCCAACAGAAAGGAATATTGGAGCTTCCAGCTCTTCGCAGTGCTGCTGCTGTTCGTTGCGCTGGTCATCGACGGATCCCTGTTCGAATCCATGATGGGAGTGCCGGCAGAGGCCATGATGGACGCCATTGCTGCGGGGGTCTATTCGCCGCCCGCGACCAGCATCTGTCTGATCGGCCTGCTCGCGCCCGCCCTGGCCTTGGCGAGCCGGCGCGGCCACGACCAGAATATGAGCGGTGTCGTCGCCGTCCTGGTGTGCCTCACCTTTGTGGGCAATATCTGGCTGGGACTCAATCGCGGCACGGTCGGCGACAACCAGTACGGACCCGACCCGTTCCCCGGGGCGGCCGGATGATCTGCCCGCAATGCCAGACGCAGAACGCCGATAACGCGAAGTTCTGCGGCAGCTGCGGGACGCCGCTTGCGGCGGCGCAGCCTTCCGACGCGCCGAGGACTGGAAATTTTCGCGGGCAAGAGACGGTCGATCCGTCGCAAGCAAGCGCGCCGAAGCCTGCGCAAAATGAACTCGCGCCCGGCGGCGTTTTCGCTGATCGCTATGCCATCGAATCGGAGATCGGTTCCGGCCTGATGGGCTCTGTCTATAGGGCGACGGACAAGCTGTCCGACCGCCCCGTGGCGCTCAAGCTGATCCGGGCGGATCGGCTGGCGGGTAAGGACGCCGCGCGTCGCGTGATCCGTGAAAGCCTCAAGATGCGCGACATTCGCCATCCCAATATCGTCACCATCTACGACGCCGGCGAGTCGCAAGGTGTGCCTTTTATCGCAATGGAGCTGATTGAGGGCCCGTCGCTGAACGTGGTCAACAAAAAGCTGCTCATGAAATCGAACGCCTGGCCGTTCGATCAGGCCGTCGCCATCGTTCGCCAGATCGCTGGCGCCCTTGGAACGGCGCATGCGGCCGGCATAGTGCATCGCGACCTCAAGCCGTCGAGCGTGGAAGTGGTAAGCCAGCCAGATGGCGGCATGCCGGTCGTGAAGGTCAACGACTTCGGCATCACCAGCGCGTCCGGTGTCATGGAAACCGGCGCGACCAGTCCGGCAACCACGCCGTATCGCGCCCCGGAATTGCTCACCGCGCCGGATGCGGCTCATGCGTCTGCAGATTTCTATTCGCTGTCGGCTATTTTCTACGAACTGCTAGTCAACGTCGTCCCTGCCGGACACTGGCAGCCGCCAAGCCAATCACGGCTGGAATCGCCGGTCGGAATCGATCTGCTGATCGAGAGGGGCTTGTCCAACAATCCGCGCAACCGGCCGCAGACGGCGGCCGAATTTCTCAGTGCGCTGGACGAAGCTGTGAAGGCCGCGCCCAAGCCAGACGTAAAACCGGCGCCCGCGCCACAACCAGCTCAGCCACAACCGGTGGTCGCCGATATCAAAGGCCCCGCGCTGCCGCCTTCGCCCAAACCCCGCATGAGCCCTGCGATGCGCCGGATCATTTCGATCGGCGTCGGGGCTATCGGACTGGCTGCAGTTATCGGCGGCATCATGGAGATGACGGGCGGCGACAAGGGCGGTTCGCACAAGGAAGCCAGCAACGACGACCATGGCGGCCCGTTGAACAATGGTGGGGGACGAGTCCAGCCCGCGCCTACGCCAACACCGTTGCCTCCTTCGCCGCCGCCGCCCCCTCCGCCCAAGCCGGCGGGGATCAACTATGCGGCTATGTCGGGATACTGGACTGATGATTTCTCCAACACGATCCAGGTTCGGGTGAGCCGCAGCGGGCAGGTGCAGGGACAGGTAAGCTCCGGTCCCATGCTCGGCTATCTGCTTGCCGGGCAGTTCAACGGTCCGAACTTCCAGTTTCAGATCGGCACGCAGTTTGGCGCGGTCGGCGGCTCCGTCGGCATGTTCGATGGCGGATGCCACATCCGCTATGCAACCACCGATGCCTACGGAAATCCTGTCGGCTCGGCGCAGCTTCATATCAACCACCCGCCCGGAGCGCCGTGCCCATGACCTCCGCCCGATGGGAACGCTATCATATGGGCGCGCCGCCGGATGCCCGGTCGACTGCGGCGCCTGCGATGAAGATTCAATCGCCAGACGGCAAGCTGCCGTCGAAGGTGGATTTCCGCGCGCAGTGCTCTCCGATCGATGACCAGGGCACGCTCATGTCCTGCGCCGCCTGCGCAGTCGTAGGCGCGATGGAGTATCTCATCGGAAAGGCGGACGGCCGGATACACGAATATTCACGGCTCTTTGTCTACTATAACGGCCGCAAGATAGCGGGGGAGACCAACCAGGATTCCGGTCTCGCTACTCCGCACGCTATCGCCGCCGCACTGGCCTATGGTATCGCGCCGGAACCTACATGGCCGTATGACATCCAGCGCTTCCGTGAAGAGCCGCCGCAAACAGTCTATCAGGCGGCGCAATCGGTCGGCGGCGTGGCTTATGCGCAGACGCCGCGCGGCGAACCCGCTCGCGCCGCATTGGCAAGCGGTTTTCCGGTGATCTTCCGATATTACGGTCCAGTTGACCTGATCCGGGCTGTGCGTGGCGACGGCCGTATGGCGCCGTGGCAAGGGGCGCCTGCGCCGCAAGGCATGGGACATACCATGATGATGGTTGGCTATGACGACGATCAACGCTGCGCGATCGTTCGCAACAGCTGGGGCGCCGACTTTGGCGACAAGGGCTATTTCTACATGCCCTACGACGTCATGGAGAACGCCACACAGGCGATGGAATACTGGATGATGGGCGTGATCGGCGAGAAACTGCTGCCCATGGCGGTGGGCGTTGGCGGTTCCGTGCGCCAGGCCGTCGAGCACACAATCGCCAACGGCAAGGAGCAGGCGATGGATTCGCTGAAACAGCTCGGCGCTGATCTGCGAAAGGATCTGCAGGACTCGCTCGACAGTTCGAAACAGTCGATCCGCGACCGGCTGCGGGCGCAGGAAGACCAGATGGCGCAAAAGCGCAACCGGGACGGTGGCGGCAACCAGAACAACTAACGGACTGAGGGGACGCTCGTGTTCGGCTTTGGCAAGGATTTCTCGAAGTACCGGCTCGACGGGTGCTGGCCCGCGCCGCCGGAGGCGGCCAGGGTGTTGACGTGGATGCGTGGTCCGGCGCCGCCCGTCCCCCCGCAGGTGGATCTACGGCCGAAGCTGCTGCCGGTCGAGGATGTGCATCACACGCGCGGGTGCGTTTCGATGGCGTTGCTGCCGAACGTCAACTTGTCGGACAAGCACTACAGCCCGGACAACGCCGAAGCGCCGTCGGCTCTGTTCTCCTATTACAACGCGCGTCAAAGGGTTGGCAAAGAGAACGAGGACTCCGGCGTCGGCTATCTCGATGTCTTCGTGACCGAGATGATGAAGGGACACATTCACTATCGTTTCGTCTCGCTCGACGACAACACATACAAGAACGCCCCAAGCGAGTTCTTCGACCGCGCCGCGCCAACAGTCGCCTTCGACTGCGGACTGATCGACGGGCTGGAAATGGTGAAGTTCGTGATCTCGCAGGGCTGGCCGGTGCTGGTCCGCTATGTCGGGCCCGAGGATGCATTTCGGGCTGCGGCCAAGACAGGGAAGATCGAAGCGGCAGGGATCAAGGTGGGTCCGGCTGGAGTTTCTCACGCCCTGTCGCTGGTGGGGTATGACAACGCCAAGAAGCATGTGATCGCACGCAATTGCTGGGGCAAGGAGTTCGGCGACAACGGTCATCTGACGATCGCCTACGACGCGGTCGATCTCTGCCTCGACAGGAACGAGTTCTGGTTCATGGGCGATGCTCGCATGGGTCTGGAGAAGCAGATCCTTCCGGCGGTCCTGACAGGCTTTCCACTGAAGGACGCGCTGGTGACGCTCGGGTATCTCACCGTAAACGCAGGTCATCTCCATAGCCTGAGAATTGTCGGCGGAGCGCAGGGCGCCGCGGCGCGGAAAACGGATTCGCCCGCGCCATCTGCTGAATCGCCCGATCCGCATCTCGAAGCGCTGAAACAGAAGCGGCAGGATTTGCGCACTGAGTTGCAGGGCAGCCTTGATACGTCGCGGCAATCGATCCGCGATCGGATGCGGGCGCAGGAAGATCAATTGGCTCAGAAGCGCAATGCCGGCGGCGGGGGACGGGACGGCGGCGGCAATCAGGACAGGTGAGGGACAGGCGATGTTCGGGGACAAGAAAAAGGGAAAGTTCGGCGCGGTTCGATCGGCCACGCCGATCAAGGCGCCGATGGTGGAATTTCGCGGCGCGGGGCGCGAGCCGAAAGTGGACCTTCGGCAATGGTGCTCGCCCGTGGAGACGCAATCCCCGTTGGGATCTTGTTGCGCCTGCGCCTTCGTCGGCGCGCTCGAATACCTGATGATCAAGGGCGGCGAGCCGCTGATCGATCTCTCGATTCTCTTTCTCTACTACAACGGCCGCAAGCTGGGTGGGACGATCGATAAGGACGCTGGCCTGATTTCGTCTCACGGCGTGGCGGCGGTGATGGCGTATGGCGTCTGCGAGGACAAGCTGTGGCCGTACAAGGCCGACAAGATGAAGCAGGAGCCGACGAAGCAATGCTATGACAATGCGCATTCTTTCGAGGCTGTGCAGTATGGCCGCATCGCTTCGGAGGAAGAGGCCAAGGTTTCCTTGAGTCGCGGCATTCCCGTGGTGATCGGCTTCGATATTCCAGCGAACTATTACTATGCGGCGGAGACAACCGGGCGCTGCCCGGACCTCGGAGCGTTTCCGACCGACAAGACGGACGGACATTCGATGCTGATCGTCGGCTATGACGATAACGACAAGACCTGGCTGGCGCGGAATAGCTGGGGACCGGACTATGGGGAGAAGGGCTATGTGCGGATTCCATATGAACTCGCCGGCCGCTACGTCTGGGACGATGAGATCTGGGCGATCGGACAACTGGAGAAGGCAGGCGACCGACGGCTGATCAACGGAACGGTCCCCGAAATCGTTCGCGACGTTCAGGAAAACGGCGTCCGACAGATGGATGAGGCGCTGGCCAAGCTTCGCGCCGACGTTCGCGAGGAACTGCAGGGCACGCTTGATGATTCCAAGAAATCGATCCGCGACCGGTTACGCGATCAGGAAAACCAGCTGGGCAAGAAGGACCGCTAAAGCAGCAGTTTCCAGTGGAAACTGGTTAACCGTGCTAGTGGAAAATTCCGTATTGGTTTCCCGCAAAGCCCCGAATTTTAACCATTCGTTTATGGAGCTATGTTTTAGTAGCACCTGAGCGACGGACTTTGCTGCTTCTCCTGCCGTCTCCGTCGCCTAGAGGTAAGCGCTGCGACGTCCCCTCCCGCGCCGCTTGCCGCGATCCGGCCGCGCCTGTTCCCCCGCAGGCGCGGCCTTTCGCGTTTCAGGGGCTCGCGGGCGTCGCGGGTTTCGCCATGAGGTATTGCAACGCAGTCACCAGCGAGAGCGCGGCGGCGAGGCCAAGCAGGACGATCCAGGCATAGGTCACCTCGTTCGACACAGCGAAGGCATCCCCCAAGCCTAGCATCTGCACGATCGAGGGCGAGGCGGAAATCAGGATCGGCATGGCGACGGCGACCAGTTCAACCGCCGTCTTCCATTTGGCCAGCTGCGAGACGCGGGCGCCTTCTCCGTCCTTCGCCGTCATGCGCAACGTGGTGATCGCGATATCGCGGCCGACGATGATGACGGCGCAGGCTGTGATGACCGGCCACAACATCCATCCGCCGCGAAGGGCGGCGATCGAGATAGCGATCAGGGGCAGGCCGACCAGCGCCTTGTCAGCGATGGGGTCGATCAGTCGCCCGAACTTGGATTCGGCCTTGAGGGCGCGTGCGGCCATGCCGTCGAACAGGTCGGTAAGAGCGGCGAGGATGAAAAGGACAGCCGCCGCCAGCGACCAGCCCTGCGCCCCCACCAGCTGGGCGGCGAAGGAGCGTGGGGCGGAGAGGGCTGCGTCGAGCGGAATGGAATAGGACTGCCACACGGCAAAACCGACAACCGGCGCCAGGATAAGGCGCAGAAGGGTCAGGGCGTTCGGCAGGTGCCTGAGCATCGGTGTCTCCCGAACCAGAAGTTAGCCTGTGTGGTGATGGGAGGGAAGGTTTTCGGCATGCGCCGGCGTCCTCAGAAGCGGATGCCTTAAGGCGCGGGAGGATTGGGTCTCGCTCTTGAGGATAGGACCGGGGCGGATACAGCGGCATAGGCCGGTGTTTCCGGCGGCAAGTGCAGGATATCTACTCGAATTATCCAGATTGTTTGCGTTGCTTCGGCAGCGGCGGGCGTCCACATGCTTCCACGCATGAGCACCGGAGCCCGCAACATGAACTCTGCAACGCTGACGCTATTCGTAGCGTGGTCGGCAGTCGCGGGCGGTCTGATCCCTGTCATGGCGGCAATGAACGGGACGCTGGGGCGCGCCGTGGGATCACCCATCCACGCCGCATTCGTGCTGTGCGTCGCCGGGACGCTGGGTGTGGCTTTGACATGGCTTGCGTTCCGGCCGGCGATGCCGCCCGCCGCGTCATGGACCAGTGTGCCGTGGTATGCCTGGCTCGGTGGAGTCGGCATGGCCTGCTATGCGCTATCGGCGACTTTCCTGGCGCCGCGATTTGGCGTCGGCAATTTCGTGATCTGCGTGGTGGTGGCGCAGCTGGTGACGTCGTCGTTGATCGATCAGTTCGGATTGTTTGGCATGGCGCAATCGACGCTCGGCCTGCGGCGGTTGGTCGGGCTCGGCGTACTTGGCCTCGGCGCGGTGCTGGTCGCGTGGAAGTAGGTCAGCGCAGCGTCGAGGGGTCGTAGTAAAACCGCTCGCTGGCGATCCTGTCGCCGCGCCAGACCTGCACCGCGACTTCGTCCAGCAGCTTGGGCTTGCCGTCCGGCGTGGCGAACTGGCCGCCCATCGCGAACGTCCAGTTGATCATCACCGTGTCGCCGGTGATGGCGTAGCGGATGCATTTGCTGGCGGGCACGCCGCCCATGCGGACAAGCGCCGCCTTCTCGCCCGCCACCAGCGCCTCGATCCCCTCCCGCTTTTGCCCCAGGTTCTCCTGCATGGTTGCGTCGCGATGATAGAACTGCTCGATCGCTTCGACATGATCGCCGGCCTCGACCATGGCGATAAAGGCCTTCAGGCGTTCGAGTGTGGGCATGGTGCGTCTCGCTATTGGAAGTAGGCTTCCCAAAGCTTATTGCGGAATTTGTACGTCGGGTCGACCCGGCGCTTGATTGCGAAATATTCCTGAGCGCGAGGATAGGCGGCGAGGAATTGTTGGCGCGTCGCGTGGATCTGGTAGGGCAGATAGAAGCTGCCGCCTTCGTCAATGGCTT
>DASZSI010000093.1:0-13776 GCA_035548775.1 Hyphomonadaceae bacterium | reverse complement strand
GCCACTTCGACCTTCAGGCTCCACGCACACGATACGGTCCTCCGCGCCGGGGAACTGGCCAGCCGCCCTCCCGCAGAGTGACCAGACACTCTCGCATGGGTTTTGTGGGGTAGGAGAAGATCGCCGGAAACCGGCCGAACTGAGAAGCCCAAGCCGTTGAACCTGCTGGAGATGAGTGGGGGAAAGACTGCGGCTCAAACGGCTGGATTGCGGATGAGGGTGAAAGATTTTTTCCGACCCCGGCGGGTGAGACGGCGCTGGCCGGCAAGGTGAGAGGCCGGCAAGCCCGCCCTCGTGGTTCGATCCTTCGACAGGCTCAGGATAAACTGGACGCCGCTTCGCGGCTGCTCACCATGAGGGCTTGTCGGCAGACGCGGATAAGGAGAGAGCCTCATGGTGAGCAGCGCGACGCTAGTCGCGCATCCGTCGAACCATGGGGCGGGCTTGCGGAACGGAGCGCCCTGCGCTGGCGGGTTCCGATGTTCTCATGGCCCGTTTTATCAACAGAGCGGGCAAACGGTTCGGAATCGGGATGCGAACAGAACGGAATCGGAGCGCGAACCCGCGCCCAGGCCGCCCTGTGGATGTTTCAGTGGTGATGGTGGTGATGGTCTTCGGGCGGGATGGCGTTGAACTTCCCGCACTTCGGGCACTTCACGGCATCGAAATGTTCGCCATGGAAGACATCGTTGTGGCTGACGTCGGTGAGCAGGCGGGTCTTGCACGCCCCGCAACGATAGGTGGTGTCGCCATCGCCTTCGATGGCTGACGTGCCGGCCTCGGGCTTCAGCACGACCGCGTCCGGGCCCGGATCCGGGATGATGCGCATGTCCTTCTGCGGCATGGAACGCTCCGTCACTGATGCTGCTGTGCGGCATGTGCCGTTCCGGCGCTTGCGGCGTCAAGAGAGCCGTTAACGACAGGCAAGCTCCTTGCACATGGCACAGGGTCACCGGGAAACCCGGGACAGCGAGGGACGGAAACCAAGGGGAGGACCGGGCGTGGAGCACGATCTTCCGGCAGGGCGCTTTTGCGGGCGCGAACACATCCTGCCGCTGCGTATCTACTATGAAGACACCGACTTTTCCGGCGTGGTCTATCACGCCAACTATGTGCGCTATCTCGAGCGCGGGCGGTCGGAGTTCATCCGCGCCATCGGCGCCAGCCATACCAGCCTGCTGCGGCTGGCCCAGCCGGCCACCTTCATGGTCTCGGCGCTGAACCTGCGCTTTGTGCGGCCCGCCCGGATCGATGACCGGCTGGAGGTGCGCACCCTGATGGAGGCCGTGCGCGGGGCGCGCGTGGTGTGCCGCCAAGCCGTAACGCGGGGCAATGAGCTGATCCTCGAAGCCGAGGTGGAGAATGTCTGCGTGACGCTGGAGGGCAGGCCGCGGAAACCGCCGGCCGAACTGCTGCAACGCGTGCGGGCGTACCTGCCGCCGGTTGTTGCCGATCCGTTGCCGCAAGCGGCGAACCAGAACGCGCCGGTGCTGGTGGCGGCGGAGTAGGGCGCCGATTTCGAAGAGAGATCGAACTCGCTGATCGACCCCCCACCTGTCCTCCCCCCTTCGGGGAGAGGGACCGCGTGGTGAGAATTGAACGCTAGGCGATGTCTTGTAAGCTGACTCAACAGGGTTCCTCTCCCCGAAGGGGGGAGGACAGGTGGGGGGTCGCAGATGCGGGAACGGTCGCCAGCGATTGCACGTACGCGCGTTGTGCGGATCGGTCCGAAGCCGAAGCCTGGCCGATCACGTTCCGAAACGATCTTTGCTCAGAAGCTTCGCCGTGGCGCATCGAAGACTGAACGTCGGCTGTGGCCGCACTTACGCAATAGCCAACTTGGAGCAGCGTTCCGCCGCCAGCACGTCATTGATGGTGTTTTCGTCGACTATTGCTGTGTGCCGCTGAAGCTGGTGGTGGAGGTGGATGGGCCACTGCATGATGCGGCGCGGGATTCTATTCGAGACGCGAACCTCGGTGAGCTTGGGTTTGAAGTGTTGCGCTTTTCGGTTCAGGAGATCGACGAGAATCTCGATGGGGTTGTTTCGACCATCTACGGGGTGGTGCAGATGAGGTTGCATGCCCGGCGGATAGAGCGGACGCGATGATCGACTCCCGCCTGACCGAGCCTTCAGGAAGAGAGACCCGAGGGCGCCATTCCGCCGTTCTGGCCGCGGCTTTCCCCCACTCAAATCCAAAAGACTCAAGCGCCTAGGCATAGGACTTCCATCCTATTAATAGGAAAGTTATCCTATACTCCGAAACGGCTCGATAGTGCGGGCATCGAGTTCAGGAGGTTGGATGATGAACCGGATAGGCCGGGTGCAGGGCGACATCGCCCGCGGTCAGGTGGCGGCGGCGATGACGGCGGCGGCGCTGAATGTGCCGATGGCGGCGATCGAGGGCGGGGCGCGCGACGCCGACGCAGTGTTTGCGCGGCAGGTGGCGATGTACCTGGCGCATGTCGCATTCGGCATGAGCCTGGGGCGGGTCGCGGCGGCGATGGGGCGCGACCGGTCGACGGTTGGCCATGCCTGCAACCTGATCGAGGACAAGCGCGAGGACGACCAGTTCGACCGCTGGGTCACGACGCTGGAGACGGCGATCGCCCTGACGCCGGTGGCCGCATGAGCGCGGATGCCATGAGCGCCGGCGGCGAGGCCGATCCGTTCGAGCAGCGGCTGGACCGGATCATCCGCACGCTGGGGTTCACCGGGCGCCGGCTGGTTCCGTGCGAGCCGGGCTGGGCGGTGCTGAACGGGCACGACCGGCGGCGGCGTCCGCTGTTGCATGCGACCGAAGAGGAGGTGCGCGCGCTGGTCAGCCGCGACAAGCTGAGCCTGCAGGAAGGAGGCTTCCATGTGCTCGCCGGGGCGGAGCCGGCGCCGCGCGAGGATCGCCTGCCGATCGCGGTTCTGGCCGCGCACATGCGGAAGATACGGACGGGCGCGGGTTTCCTCGGCATGGTGCGGCAGGCGCGGGCGGGGCGAGGGCCGCTGAGCGTGCGCGAGGCGACGGCGGGGCTGCGGCTTGCGTCGGACGCCGAGCAGGCGCGGCGCGGCGAGCAGACCACGATGAACTGGGACGGCGTTCCCCAGGACAAGCAGAGACGGCGCGGCCGCGACGGCGGAATGGCTGTATCGGCGCGCGAGGCCGAACGCAGGATCAACCGGCTGCGGCTGGCGATGGGCCGGTCGTTCGTTCTGGCGTGGAGTGCGTGCGTGGAGGGCCTGCCGCTGGCGGCGTTGCGCGCTCGATTCGACCTGGGACGGCGGGAGCTGGGCCGGCAACTGGCGGCCACGCTGCGCACGCTGGCGGATGCGTACGATCGGGTTTAGGGGCTAGTCTTCAATCCCGCCTCAAGGCGTGGGAGACGCCTGAGCCACGGAACGGATTCTTGCCAGCATCGATTTGAGGCCGTTGGAGCGTTGGGGGGTGAGGGCGTCGGCGACGCCGACCTGCTTGAAGAAGCCTTCGGCGTCGAAAGCGAGGATGTCGGCGGGCGTCTGGTCGGAGAAGAGCTGCAGCAGCATCGCGACGAGGCCGGAGACGATCATCGCGTCTGAGGCGCCGCGGAAGCGGATCGCGCCGGGCGTCGGCGACGCCTCGGAAACGAGCCATACCTGGCTGGAGCAGCCGCGCACCTTGTTGACGTCGGTGTATTCATCGGGCGCGAGTTGCGGCAGCGCCTTGCCGAGGTCGATGAGGTGGGTGAAGCGCGCTTCCCAATCGTCGAGGAAGGCGAAGTCCTCGCGCAGCTTTTCGGCCTGTTCGGTCACGCTCATGCGACTGGCACATGGCCCGCCGCGCGGTTGCTGGCAAGGGTTTGCGGTCTCACAAAAACCCGCGCCCGATGTCCTGCGTTGGGCTGGGTCAGGTGGTCCAGCCTAGGCAGAACATCGGGCTATGCACTCAAGGGGAGGAGTGAGGTCCCCCTGCTCGCAAAGGTATCGCGGCGCCGGTGGTCTCTGGTCTCGCCGCTCCGCGGTGTTCCGCGTGAAGGCGTCCGGCTTCGCAAGTCGTGGCAGGCCGGAAGCGGCGCCCGAGGGGTCGGGAGGCGCCTCCGGCCCGGTTGACCGGGCCTGGTCGTCAACAAGCCCGGATAAGGTCAGCCGGCCGAGGCGTAGGGGCCCGACAGCTGGTTCTGGTGCAGCTGGGCGACATCCGCCCGGCCGACGCGCGTGACCGCCGAATTGAGGAGGTCCCTGGCGCAGGCCTTTTCCTGCAGCTGCTGGCGCAGCGAGCGGGTGCCGGAGGCGCGGCAGGCATCGCGCGCGGTGCGTTCCAGGTCGGCGTAGATGACGCTGGCCGGCGCGCCGGTCTGATAGGTGAATTCCACCTTGAGTTCGGTGGTTGCGGGAGCTTCGGCGAGGGCGGAGGGGGCGCCCGTCGCACCGGCCATCATCAGCAGGGCGACGGGGAGGAGTTTCGGCGTGATCATGGGAGTAGATCCTTCTCTTTCTCTTTTTGTGCAGGCCCGTCTGAAGCGGGCTCGTCACTACAGAACCAGAACATCGTGCGTCGCGGAATCGAGAAGGGCGCGGAGCGGGCATGAGCAAAACTCATGAGGCTGGCGGCGCGCCGAATCTTGAAGGACCGCGACGGCATCCAGTTAGGTGTTTCGGAGGGTTGCAGCAGGCGTTGAATCGGACAGGAAGCAGTGATGATTCAGCCGACCAGCGCCCATGGTTTCTTGGCGCTATCGACCATGCGCAGAGGCGATTGAGTCAATGCTGGTGAAACATTGAGCGGGGCGAGGCAGGCGCTCAGCCGCTGTGGTCGGCGTCGGCGGCTTCGTCCTTGAGCCAGGCGATCACGTCGTTAACGATCGCGCGTCGCGTCGCGTTGGGAGAATAGACAAGGTAAAATGCATAGTCCGTCTTCACACGGACGGGAGCGAACTGCACGAGATCGCCACGCTTGATGCGATGTTGGCAGAGCACGTCGGGAAGCAGCGTCAGGCCTTCACCCAGCACGGCGGCCGTCAGGGCGACGGTGAATTCCTCGATCATGTAGGTGGGCGAGGTCTTTGCGAGATCGACGTTGCCCACTTCGCAGAAATCTCGCCATTCGTTGTAGGCCGAGCACTGGATTCTGCGATTGCCGGCGAGCAGCGCATCGAGATCGCCGCCGGCGCGGTTGAAAACTTCCGTGCTGCATACCGGCAGGAGATGGCCTTCGGTGAGCGGAACGGCGATTACGCCTTCCCAGGTTCCGGGGCCGTAGCGCACGGCGAGATCGAATTCTTCCCGCGCCAGATCAACCAGCCGGGTCGATGTGACGAATTCGAGATCGATGCCCGGGAAGGTTTTTGAGAAAGCCGACAGCTTCGGCACAAGGAATTGCGAGGCGAACGAGGCGACCGTCGCGATGCGCACCGTGTTCGACCGAGGCGGGCGGCGCGAATAACGCGCAAACGCTTCCGACAGCGAGGTGAAGGCGGGCGTGATGGCTTCCTTCAGGTTGCCGCCTTCGGAGGTGAGCTGGAGGCCGCCTGGATCGCGGATGAAGAGCTGGACGCCGATGAAATCCTCCAGCCCGATCACCTGTTTGGAGATAGCGCCCTGGGTCACGCCCAGCTCTTCGGCGGCGCGCGACAGGTTCAAATGCCGCGCGGCGGCCTCGAAGGCGCGCACGGCGTTCAATGGCGGAAGCGGCTTCACCATGGCGGAATGATTAGCACGCCTTGCTGACAGGTCACGTCAGCAGTGTTGCAAGGCGGCGTCTGGAAATCTGAACCCGAGGTGGCGCAGACGGCGAACATTGTTTTCGGGAACCGCGCCTGGCGCGAAAAGTTAGTTCCGAAGCGCCGCCGGATTGCCGCCGCGCGTGCTAAAGACCAGGGGAAGAGGAGCCGCCATGAACAAGAACACTATCTGCATCTGGTATGACAACGACGCAGAGGCCGCCGCCCGCTTCTATGCCAGGACTTTTCCCGACACCTCCGTGGGTGCGGTGCATCGCGCGCCGAGCGACTTTCCGTCCGGCAAGAAGGGCGACGTGCTGACCGTCGAGTTCACGGTGGTCGGCATTCCGTGCATCGGGCTGAACGGCGGGCCGGCGTTCAGGCAGAGCGAGGCCTTCTCGTTCCAGATCGCGACCGAGGACCAGGAGGAAACCGACCGCTACTGGAACGCCATCGTCGGCAATGGCGGGGCCGAAAGCGCCTGCGGCTGGTGCAAGGACAGGTGGGGGCTCAACTGGCAGATCACGCCGCGCGTGCTGACCGAGGCGATGGCGGCCGGCGGGGACGAGGCGCGAAGGGCGTTCGAGGCGATGATGACGATGCGCAAGATCGACGTCGCCGTGATCGAGGCGGCGCGGCGAGGCTGACCCGTCGTCAGTCGCCAAGTCCCGTGAGCTTGCCGAGGGCTTCGAGATAACGGCGGAAGGCCTTGCGACCTTCGGGCGTGAGGCGGGCGGTGGTGAGCGGACGTGCCGGGCGGTAGGGGCGATGTCAGAGGAGTGCGAGCGTTCTGATGGGAGCGGCGCCGGTGCGTCTCTGTCGTGCTGAAGCGTCGTGCCCTCCAAAAGCAAACCGCCCCGGCTTGGGGCCGGGGCGGTTCGGATCAGATGAGGCGGTTGCTTACTTCGCGAGGTCGGAGAAGCAGGCGCCGATGGAGGGCTGGGTCTCGCCGGCGAGTTGCAGGCCGTGGCGCGCGAGGCAGTAGGAAATCTCCGAGCGGGTGAAGGCGGCCGAGACGCACGCCTGCAGCTGCATCTGCGCCCAGTCGATGCAGCCCGTGGTGGTCTTGTCGCTCATGGCGGCTTTCACATCGTCCTGGTTGCTCTTCTCGGCCTCGATGACGTGGAAGGCGGCGAGCGTGACGATGCGGTTGGCGGTGCCGACGTGCTTGGGATCAACCTTCATGGTCGGCTGTGCGACCACGACCGGCGACAGGGTCGAGAGCGCGGTGGCCGGCGCCGAGGCGGTGAACACCGAGATCTTGTCCCAGATGGACTTGTCGGACTGCGGCGAGACGCTGGCGAGCATCGTGTTGAGGTCGGGGCCGGTGAAGAGTTTCTTGGCCGCGTCGGTGACCGGGCGAACAAGAAGCGCGTCGGTCTTCAGCTTCACCGCGTTGGCTTGCGGGTCCTTCACGCGGGATTTGCCCCACGCGATGGTGTTGAGCTTGCCGGCCTGTTCCCTGACGAAGGCGCCGGCAGCCGAGATGCGGCTCGAGTCCTTGGCGTTGACGACCAGGGCGTCCTGCAGGGCTTTCTCGCCGCCTTTCAGCGTGCGGGCGTAGCCAACGTCGTTGCGCATGCCGGTCATCACGCGGTCGCGGCCGTAATAGCTGTCGATGTCGCGGACGGCGTCGGCGAAGTCCTTGTTCTGGGCGGCGACGATGGCCGAGTAGGAGATCCAGGCCGAGGACAGCTGGTCCGGGTTGGGCGAGCCGAAGGTGTTAAGGGCCTTGTCGACGTCGGCGGCGTTCGCCATCGGCTTGGCCATGATGTTCGACACTTCACCCTGGTATTGGGCGTAGGCGGCGGCGGTGGACGGCAGGAGCCTGTCCGCGGGGGCCGGGGCCTGGGCCAAGGCGGGAACGGCAAGGGCAATGGTTAGCGCAGCGGCGCAGAGCAGTTTCTCGGAACGCATTGAAACCTCCGACTGGACTCGTGATGGTCGCTGGGGTCCGAGACCTTAACAGACGCGGCCCGCAATGTGCTTCCAAATTCAGGTTGCGCTGGAACTCATTTACGCGCGGTTAGGATGCTCGATGCAATCCAGAGCTTCAAGCCTCGTACCGCAGCGCGGCGGCCGCAAATGACGGCGCCGCGGGCGATATGGCTCGTCCTGGCAACCCTCGCCGCAGGCTGGGGTTTGGCCGTTGGCGTGCCAATCTGGCTCAGCTTCTGGGTCTTCCTCTGCGCTGTTCTGCCGCCCCTGGTTGGAACGTTCATGCGCGGAACCGCGGTCGACGTGCGCGTCGCCGAGCTTGAATCGACGCTCTGGGTCGCGCTGGCGACCGCAGGCGCGGCCAGCACAGGCGGAATGACTTCGTTAATCGTTCTGTTTGCGGTCGCGATCGCCATTGCTTGGACGTCGGGGCAAGCAAGGCTGACAGCCGAAATCGCGGGCTTTTCGCTGGTCGGGCTGGTGTTCGCTGCGATCGCGGGAGCGGCGGGCGGTTCGTGGATGGACTCGCACGACGCCGCAACGATCAGCTCGTCCTATGGCGCGCTTGGTCTTGCCCTGCTGGGTGTGATCGCGGCGGTCGCGGCGAGCGAGCGCAGGAAAGCCGCGCCGGTCATTACGCCGCTGAAACCAGTCGCGGCCGGCAACGCCGATCCGGCGGTCTCTCTTAAACTTAAGCAACTCGAGATGCGGGCGCGCGAAGCCGAGGCCGGCATTGCGGAGGCGAAACGAGAGACCGATGCGGCAAATGCACGCCTCGAGGCGCGCACCACCTTTTTCGCCCAGACCAGCCACGAACTCCGCACGCCGCTGAACGCCATCGTTGGATTCGCGGAGATGATGGCCAAGGAAGTCTATGGCCCGCTGCCCGAGCGCTATCAGGAATATGCCGGCTTGATTCACGAGGGAGGGCGGAACCTGTCGCTGATTGTCGACGACGTGCTGGATCTCTCGCGGCTGGAGGCCGGCCGCTACGACATCTTCGCCGATGAGATCAGCCTGACCGACCTGGCCGCTGAAGCGGTGCACTTCATGAGCGATGAGGCCGACCGCAAGGGCGTTACGCTGGAGCTTGCCGATCACGGCGATGTCGAGGCTTTCGCCGATTCCAAGGCGGTGCGGCAGATCGCGCTGAACCTGATCTCAAACGGCCTGAAATTCACACCTTCCGGCGGCAATGTGATGGTTGCGGCGCTGGATGCGCCGGGGGGCGCGATCCTGGCCGTGTCGGACTCCGGGGTGGGAATCAGTCCGGAAGAGCTAAACCGGTTGTCGCGCGCCTTCGAGCAGGGCGAGGCGGGCAAGCGGCAGAAGGGGGCGGGACTGGGACTTTCGGTGGTTCGGGCGTTCGCGGAACTTCACGGCGGCCGGCTGGATATCGAAAGCCGGGAAGGCGGGGGAACGACGATTTCCGTTTTCTTTCCCGGAAACCCGGGGCCCGGGAAGACGGGGATGCAGGGGAAGTAGACGTGTCGGGTCTGAACACAGGTTTGGGTCGAGTCGCGCGCCAAGCGACGCCGGCGGAGGGCTGTTCAGCTTTCCGGCGAGCGCGGTTTGTGGCGTCTGAAGGCATCTCCACAATCCCGGACGGGACTGATAGAACCCGACGTGGCGGGGGCGGCCCGGAGGGGCGGCCATGACCGACGTTTATATCTCCTACGCGCGGGAGGACCGCGAACGCATCCGGCCCCTGGCCGAGATGCTTCAATTCGAAGGCTGGGATGTCTGGTGGGATCCGTCGGAGCCCACCATCGACGGCAGCGCCGCGATCGATTTCAAGCTCGGTTCGGCGGGCGCGATTCTGGTCGTGTGGTCCGCCTATTCGCGCGCGTCGGAGTATGTCCGTTCGGAAGCCGCCACTGGTCTCTACAAGAACAAGCTGATCCAGGCGCGCATCGATAGCGCGGCGCCGCCACGTCCGTTCGACCAGGTGGAAGTCATTGACGTCAATCACTGGTCGGGTGAGCGCGATGATCCGCACTGGCGCCGCATCCTTGCTGCTGTGCGCCTTTACGCCGGCGAACCGGGAAGCACGCGTCCGCAGGTCATGCGCCGGTCGCCAACTGGTTTGGGCGGAGGCGCGCCCGCCTATCTCGAGCCTGGCAAGTCGATCGCCTGGGCGCCGATCATCGCGGCGGCGTTCCTGGCCGTCGCGGCCGGCGGCCTGTGGTTTGCCGATCCGTTCAAGTGGCGCTCCGGCGGCGGCGCGCCTGTGCCGACCGAAGCAGTTGCGACGACGGAATCCGCAGCGAATGTTCCTGTGGCGGCGATCGATCCCGTCAGCACAGCGTCGATGGAAGACACGGCTGAATCCGACAAGGCCTGGGCGAGCGTGAAGCGCGACCAGCCCGAAGCCTTGCGCGCGTTCGTGGCCGCCTATCCCAAGGCGACCGGCGCGGAGACTGCGCGCTCGCTGCTGCGCGTGCTGGACGCGCAGTCATGGGTCGAGGCCGTGACCTCCGACAACGAGGCCGGCTACAACAGCTATCTCAAGCAATTCCCGGCCGACGCAGCGATCTCCGGCGCCATGGCGTCGAGCGCGCGCGAGCGCCTCGTGTCGCTGACAGCCGAGCGCACACAGGCCATCGAAGACATCCAGCGCGGCCTGACGGCGCTGAACTTCTACAAAGGCAAGATCGACGGCAAGGGCGGGGATGGGACCTACGCCGCCGCCAAGCAGTTTGCAGCTTCCAGAAAACGGTTTGCGCCGGTCCTTTCCAGCGCAGCGCCGCGTGACCTGCGCGCGTTCGCCGATGTGATCCGCAATGCGCTTCCGGCGGATGCGACGGTTTCAGCCGCGGCGAAGCCCGCTCCGGCGCCGACGGCAGCAGCGCCGCCTGCCCCAATAGTTGCAACGGCGACGACGAAGCCGGCTGCGACCCCGACGCCTGCCAATACGGCTGCGGCTGCCGATCGCCAGCGCATTGCGCAGGCGCAGGCGGCTGCCAATCAGGCCGCTGCCGCCCAGGCCGCCCTCGAAAAGCAGAAGACAGATGCAGCCAAGCTGGCCGACGCGCAGAAAACTGCCGACGCCAATGCATGGTCCGACGCCGAGAAGGCGGGCACGGTTGCGAGCTATCAGTCCTATCTCGCCAGCTATCCGGCAGGCGCACAGGTTGCGGCAGCGCGAGCTGCCATCATCAAGCTGAACCGCCCGCCAGCCTATAGCCTCGACCAACTTCCGGCGGAGGTGAAGGTCGCCGCAGAAGCCGCCCGCCGGGCGCAGACGACGGCGACATCGCGCGCGTCCGCCGCCCGTGAGGCCGCAGACTCGGCGACGAATGCTCCGGGCCGCAGCAGCATCACCGCCGCCAATGGCGATCGTTATGACTCGCAGATCTCAAACGGCGCACCGAACGGGTTGGGCGTGCGAGTATCCGGCAAGGCCGCGAGCGCCGGCGACCGCTATCGCGGCGAGCTGCGCAACGGCCAAAGCGTGGGCCTTGGTGTCTATGACTTCGGCGACAACCCGAACAACGCGCAGGCCGGCGCGCTGCGCTATGAGGGCGAGCATGTCGGCGATGCGGCGTCGGGCTATGGCGTCACCTACTGGAAGAACGGCGACACGTTCTCGGGCCAGGAGGCGGCCAATGGATCGGCGCGCGGCGTGCTGAGCTTCACCAACGGCCAGCGCTATGAAGGCGAAGTGCGCAACGGCGCCCGCAACGGGTTTGGCGTGGTGTGGAGCGCCGACGGGCAGATGCTGATGGCGGGGCGCTGGGAGAACGGCCAGCTGGTCGAGAACTCGAAGCAACCGGCTGCGTCATCCAACGCGATCGTGCAGTCCTCGCTGGCGCCGGCCGGCGGTGGTTCGAACCCCTAGAGATCAGATCAGGCGCCGCCCTGCATCGCGGCCAGCTTCTGCATCTGCGCAATGGTCTGCGCGTTGACGTTCGAGAACGCCACCGCCCACAGCCGCGATTTGGTGCCCTGCGGCAGCGACTTGAGCTTGCCGATGGCGACGTGGCCGAGCTTGCAGACGTCGAGATTGCCCGGATTGGCGCCGCCGGGACCGAAGGCGAAGGTCTTGCCGCCATTGCCGAAGCCCTGGGCCGACATCTGCAGCAGGCCGGCGACCTGTGGATCGCGCATCAGCGACATCACCGTTCCTTGCAGCGCGGTGTTGTCTTCGGGCAGCAGCTTCGCTTCCACCGGAGGCGCGTTGCGGCCGGTGGCGGCCATGTCCACCAGCAGCTTGCTGGCGCGCATGCCGAGCTTGTAGCTGTCCGAGCCATAGCCGCCCAGTTGGTCGATCAAGGCGGGATTGGCGGCGACGTCCTTGAGCTTGTCGAGCGTGCAGGCGCCGCCGGAGAATTTGGCCAAGGCGGTAAGCGCGTCATTGGCGACGTCCAGGCTTTCGTCGAAGCCGGTGGCGCCGGCGCGGCTCATGGCGCCGAGATTCTGCGGCGTGAAAGCGACGACCCATTCGTTCATCGCGACCACCATGTCCTTGCGGTCGCCGCCGCCGACTGCAACCTCGGTGATCCGGTCGAGCAGCTTGGCGTGGTCATCGGGATAGTTGGCGGCGAGCGCCGTCATGAAGGCGCGGCCGTCGGCGTCGGGGAAGGCTTCGCTGGCGAGCGCCGCGCGGGCCTGGTCGTGGCTGAGGCCGGCGATGACGGTATGGATCGGGCGGACCGGCGTGCCGAACACATTGTTCTGCGCCCAGCTGATCACTTCAGGCGCGGCGAAGGCGCCGCCAGCCGAAATGGCCATCACGCCGAGCGCGAGGGCGAGGAAGGCGCCGTTGCCGCCGGATTTCTTTTCTGGATTGACGGCCTTCGGGCGCTTGCCCTTGGCGTCCTTGGCGTCGGGCTTGTCGAACTGGATGCGCTTGGGCGCGGCCGCCGGCGCGTCTTCAACCGTCACCGACGCGGCCTCGGCTTTTGCCCGAGCGCTGACTTCCATCAGAACCTTGCGAACCTGCGGACGCTCGCCGGGCGTGCGCTTGCCGAAGCTCATCGTAATCCCCTGCCGTGAAATAGATCCCCGTCCAATGCGGACAGTGTGTCGCAAGATGATTTAACGAGGGTTAGGTGGGCATACGGATTCACCAATGACGGGTGAGGTCTTCTTAAGACTTGGGACGCCGCGCCTAGCGCTGTAGCGGCCGAGCGCTGCCAGCCGCGCTCGCAAGGTCGGTCTTGTCCGGGCAGATCGTGGCGGCGCAATCGGGTTGCGGCATGCCGGATCGCATCGCGCCTATGACGAGGTTCACGATGAGGGGCGCGCCGAACACGATCGCCGCCATCAGGAGCGTCACGGTTGAAGAGATCGGGCGGATGCGCATCATGTGGCAACCTCCGGGCGGCAAGGGTGCAACTTATATGGTTACGAAATCGTTCGACCGCATCGAGGCGCTGGCGGGGAAGCATCATGGCGGGCCCAAGGGCCTGGCGAAGCGGCTGGGCGAATGGGAGATCGATATCGACCTGGCCAAGCGGAAAGATGCGCGCCTGCTGGCCGGCATGGCCAAGGCGGTGTTTTCATCCGGTTTTTCCTGGCAGGTGATCGAGAAGAAGTGGCCGGGGTTCGAAACGGCGTTCGACAAGTTCGATCCCAAGCGGGTTGCCGCTTATGGAGACGAGGACGTCGACCGTTTGCTGAAAGACACCGGGATCGTGCGCAACGGCGCCAAGATCATGGCGACGATCGAGAATGCCAGGTTCGTTGTTGCGACCGCGAAGGAGCATGGCTCGTTCGCGAAGTTTCTCGCCGGCTGGCCCGAGACCGACCAGGTCGGGCTGATGGAGCATCTCAAGAAACATGCATCGCGGCTGGGCGGGGCGACGGTGCAGTACTTCCTGCGCTTTGAAGGGTGGGATGCCTTCATCCTGAGCCAGGATGTCGTGAAGGCGCTGATCCGAGAGGGCGTGGTGTCCAAGCAGCCGACCTCCAAGAAGGACATGGCCGCCGTGCAGGCCGCATTCAACACATGGCGGGAAGACAGCGGCAGGCCGGTGCGCGAGATCAGCCGGATACTGGCGCTAAGCGTCGGACCGAACCTGCAGGTATAGCTGTCGCCGGTGAGCCCGCCCTCGTGGTTCGACTGGCGCCGCCTTACGGCGGCTGCTCACCATGAGGGCTCTCTCGGCATCGGAGCTACGTCGAAGACCTCACGGTGAACAGCGCAC
>DASZSI010000092.1:0-10489 GCA_035548775.1 Hyphomonadaceae bacterium | reverse complement strand
ACCTTCATGACGTATGACATCGGCGGCCAACCCAACGTGCTTGCCGCGTACACCTGCACGCCGCTAGTCAAAATCCCGGTCGATGAGTTCAAGCCCGGCGCAAAGATCAAGGCGACAACCATCGCCGAGCTCGGCAACATGAACCGCCCGCTCGACATGATCGCCTACAAGAAAGACGGCCATGACTTTATCCTCATGGCCAACCAGCAGCGCGGCGTGATGAAGATCGACGCCAAGGACATCGACAAGTACGCGGCTATCACCACACACTCCGAGGCGCACACCGGCGTTCCCTACGAAACGATCGATGCGTTGAAGGGCGTGACCCAGCTCGACAAGGTCGACGACAGCTCGGCGGTGATCGTAGTGGCGGACGGGACCTTGTCGTCGCTCAAGACCATTGCCCTGCCCTGACGTATATATGAGGGGCCGAGCCATCAGCTGGGCGGAGCGATCCTCCGCCCGGTTTCTGTTTCTTACTGGACTCTTACTGGCGGCCTGTGCACCGGCGGCGCCGGCTCTTTCCTATAAGAGTGGCGAGATTGTCGGTTCGGGTTGGCGCGGCCTCGAGCCGCCGCCCGGCGGTTGGTCCGAGGTCCTGATCGTTCGCGCCGGCGATGATCCTAACGCGCCGCCCATGCTGGGCGCCTACCATCGCGAAGGCGACCGTATCGTCTTTACTCCGCGCTTTGCTCCCTCACCCGGCGTGAAGCTCCGCGCGTCGTTCCACCCCAACCTCGACAAGCCGCCGATCACCGCGGAGTTCGGCGAGGCGGCCAAGGCGCTGGCGTCAACGACAAGGGTCGCGCACATTTATCCGTCTGCGGACGATTGGCCGGCCAACACGCTAAAGATGTATGTCGAGTTCTCCGCGCCCATGTCGGCCGGCGAAGCGTGGACACATATAAGAGTGCTCGATGATCAGGGCCGCGCGATCGAGAAACCCTTCGTCGAGCTGGAGCCCGAGCTGTGGGATCCCTCAGGCAAGCGCCTCACCGTCCTGTTCGATCCGGGCCGGATCAAACGCGGGCTAGTCGATAACGAAACTTCCGGACCGCCGCTGACGCCCGGGCGGACGGTCACCATTGAGATCGACCCGACCTGGCGCGATGCCGGCGGCGCCCCTCTCGCGGAAAAGTTTGACCGCACTATCCAGGTGATGGATCCGCTCCGTCAGGTGGTCGACGTGAAACGTTGGCGCGTCGTTTCACCCAAGGCGGCGAGAGAGGATGTCGTCGTGGCCTTCGACCGGCCGCTCGACGAGGCGCTCGCGCGGCGCGCGATCACTGTGAGCAAGGATGGCTCGGCTATCGCGGGAAAAGTCTCGCTCGACGGGAACGAAACGGAATGGCGCTTCACGCCCGATGCTCCGTGGACGGAGGGGCGCCATGTGATCCGCGTCGATGGCGTGATCGAAGACCTGGCGGGTAACCGCCTCGGCAAGTTGTTCGATGTGGACACCAAGGATCCGGCGGAGGCGACCGAGGCGACGCCGGTTGCGGAGATCGCCTTCGACATCCCCGGCCGGTGACCCCTCCCCTGCCCTGCTCTCGTCGGTCGCCCCCCAGCTCTACCGCGGCCCTACCCTTACCCGGGGGTTAAAATTTTTGCGGCGCTACCAACGCCCGCGCGGCGTCGAGGATCGTCCGTAGACGGTAGTTCCTACTTCAGGTGGCTCGCGAAGAAGTCGAGCGTCCGCTGGTTGGCCATACCCGCATCGCCCTCGTGGTAGTGCGCGCCGCCGACGCGGGCGAAGGCGTGGTCGCGTCCGGGATAGGAGTAGAGCTGGAAGTTCGGCGCCGTGAGGCCGGCCTTCATCTTGGCCTGGCTCTCCTTGGAGACGAAGCCGTCCTCCTCGGCGATGTGGAGAAGCACGGGCTTCCTCGCCTTCGGTGCTTCAGCCAGGTAGTTGTCGATCCCTACGCCGTAATACCCAACCGCCGCGTCCGCATCGGTCCGCGTGGCCGTCAGGTAGGCCATCAAGCCGCCCAGGCAGTAGCCGACGGCTCCGACCTTTGCGTGCCCCTCGCCACGCACCCAGGCTATTGTTGATGTGATGTCCTCGACGCCTTTGTCGACGTTGAACGCCTTGAAGTAGGAGAACGCCTTCTCCCATTCCGCGTCGGTCCTGTCGGTGATGTCGATGCCCGGTTGGATCCGCCAGAACAGGTCGGGGCATACCGCGGTATAACCTTGGCCAGCGAGCCAATCGCAGGTGTTCCGCATCACCTCATTGACCCCGAAAATCTCCTGGATGACGACGATGGCAGGGCCGGTCCTGGTGCTACCGTCGGCAACGTAGGCGCCGAATGACCCGTCCTTGCCCTTGATCGTTACCCGCCGGCCCATGGCATCGCTCCCGTTCTGGATTGTTCGCTGGGTGGGTTGTAGTGCTCGCCTAGGCTGGAACAAGCAAAAGCCGGCGGCACTACCGGAGATCCATGGCAGGCCCACGCGGCGCTACCGACACGATAATCGCGCTGGCGAGCGGATCAGGCCGCGCCGGGGTAGCGGTCATACGCGTGTCTGGCCCGGGAGCGCTGGGACTACTCGCCCATTTTTCGTCCGATCCTGTCCCGCAGGCACGCCACGCCGCAATCCGCCAGCTCCGGGACGGCGGGTCTGAGTTACTGGATGAGGCGCTCGTGCTTTGGATGCCCGGTCCCCACTCCTACACCGGCCAGGACGTGGTCGAGTTTCACGTGCACGGGGGCGCTGCAATTGTCGAGGCAGTGATCGCCTCGGGTTTGAAAACCCGCCTGTGCCGGGTTGCCGAACCAGGCGAATTCACCCGTCGGGCCTTTGAGGCCGGCCGCCTTGACCTGACGCAGGCTGAGGCGATCGCCGACCTGATCGATGCCGAAACCGAAGGCCAGAGGCGGCAGGCCGGTCGCCTCTATCAAGGCGAAGCTGCCCGGGTGTTCGAGGGGTGGCGGGGGCTTCTGGTTTCGGCCATGGCCGCTCTCGAGGCTTCAATCGACTTCCCGGACGAGTCGGATGTTCCGGGCGAGGTGAACCTGGGGGCCCTGGCCCCCATCGAGACCTTGGCGGCGGACCTTGAATCGGCCTTGGGTGATTCGAGCCGGCTTAGATCGGTTCGGGAGGGGTTCCGGATCGCCATCCTGGGTCCCCCCAATGCCGGCAAGTCGAGCCTGATGAATCGCCTGGCGCGGCGGGAGGCGGCGATTGTTTCCCCTATCGCGGGAACAACGCGTGACGTGGTCGAAGTCCGGCTGGTCATGGCGGGCTATCCCGTCTGGGTCGCCGACACGGCGGGCCTTCGGGAAGCGGGCGACGCCATCGAGGTGGAAGGCGTCCGCCGGGCCTTGGCTAGGGCCGAGGAGGCCGATCTACGTATCTGGGTCAGGGACGCGTCCACGGCCGATGTTTCACATGAAACATCGGCCCGCCCCGGAGACGTCCTTGTGATCAACAAGTCCGACCTGGGCGGACCGGCGAGCGGGCCCGTCCGTCCAGAGGATGCTCTTGTGGTGTCCGCCAAGACCGGCGCGGGGTTCGATACCTTGGAGCGCCGGCTGACCGAGATTGTCCGCGAGCGGCTGGATGCCGACGAAGCCCCGCTGGTCACCCGCGCCCGCCACAGGGAGCTGGTCGAGGAGGCCCTGGGGGCTGTCGAGCGGGCCCTGGAGGGGGCCAGGATCGGGATGGGGGCCGAGCTGGTGTCCGAAGACCTCCGTCTCGCCGCCCGCGCCCTGGGCCGTATCACGGGCGCCATAGACGCCGAGGACCTGCTGGACCGGATCTTCTCCCAGTTCTGCATCGGCAAGTAGCGTTTCACATGAAACAGTCCGGGCCGCCTCCCGGCAGTCCCGGAAAATGACAAGACGGGCCGTTTGACGGAAAGGCGGCCTTTGGAGAACCGCCGAATCACCTCGACGCCCGGCCCCGCCTCCCTTAAATGACCGGCGCAATCCACAGGGTTTGGAAGCTTGGAAACCTTCGACGTCATCGTCATTGGAGGGGGTCATGCGGGGGCGGAAGCCGCCGCCGCCGCAGCCCGCTATGGGGCGCGGACGGCCCTGGTCACCCACAAGCTTTCGACCATTGGCGAGATGTCCTGCAACCCCGCCATCGGGGGCTTGGGCAAGGGGCACCTGGTCCGTGAGGTCGACGCCCTCGACGGCGTCATGGGCCGGGCTGCCGACCGGGGCGGCATCCAGTTCCGCATGCTCAACCGGTCCAAAGGGCCGGCGGTCCGAGGGCCACGGACACAAGCCGACCGGAAGCTCTATCGACTGGCCGTCCAGGACATCCTTCGTGAATACCCGACCCTGACCCTGATCGAGGACGGGGTCGAAGATCTCATTGTCGAGAACGGACGGGTTGCCGGCGTCGTGGGCATGTCGGGCCGAAGCTGGCGCGCCGGGGCTGTGGTCGTCACGACGGGCACCTTCCTCAAAGGGCTGATCCACATCGGCGAGAAGCGCATCCCGGCCGGCCGTGTCGGCGAGGCGCCCGCTGTCGGACTGTCGGATCGCCTTTATGGACTGGGTCTCCGCATGGGCCGGCTCAAGACCGGCACGCCTGCGCGGCTCAATGGCAAGACCATCGACTGGACCGGCATTGAGATGCAGGCGGCCGACGACGAGCCCATCCCGTTCTCCTTCCTGACCGACAAGATCACCGTTCCTCAAATCGCCTGCGGGATCACCTGGACCTCGCCCGAGGTTCACGCGGTGATTGGCGACAACCTCCACAAGTCGGCCGTCTATTCGGGCGCCATCGCAGGCCGAGGCCCACGCTATTGCCCTTCGATCGAGGACAAGGTGAAGCGCTTCGCCGACCGCGACCGCCACCAGATCTTCCTCGAACCTGAGGGCCTCGACGACGACACGATCTATCCGAATGGCATTTCCACCTCGCTTCCCGAAGACGTGCAGGACGCGTTCATCCGAAAGATCCCGGGCCTCGCCAATGTTGAGGTGAAGCGGTTCGGCTACGCCATCGAATACGACTATGTCGACCCGCGCGAGCTGACGCCCGATCTGGCCGTCAAGAAGCTCCCGGGCCTTTATCTGGCGGGCCAAATCAACGGTACGACGGGATACGAGGAAGCTGCCGGACAGGGCCTGGTGGCGGGTCTCAACTCGGCCCGATACGCCGCCGGATCGGACCCCGTCATCCTCGACCGCAGCCGCGCCTACATCGGCGTGATGATCGACGATCTGGTGACGCGGGGCGTCTCCGAGCCCTATCGGATGTTCACTAGCCGCGCCGAATATCGGCTGACGCTCCGGGCGGACAACGCCGACCTGCGGCTCACCGAAGACGGCGTCAAAGCCGGCTGTGTTGGTTCGGTTCGGACCGAAGCGTTTCATGTGAAACGTCGTCAGATCGAGGCGGCCAAAGAAAAGCTCCGTATGCTGACACTCACGCCGAATGAGGCGAGGACCCACGGCATCACCATCAATCTCGACGGCCGCCGGCGCACCGCCATGGATGTGCTGGCTTACGACGGCGTCGACTTCGCGCGGCTGGTCCAGCTTTGGCCGGAGCTGACCGACACGCCCCGCCAGGTCGCCGAGCAGATGGAAATCGAGGCGGGCTATGCCGGCTACCTCGATCGCCAGGAGGCCGACATCGTCGCCTTCCGGAAGGAAGAGGACATGCGCCTGCCGGCCGACCTCGACTATCGGTCGATTGGCGGGTTGTCGAACGAGGCGAAAGAAAAGCTCTCAGCCGTTCGCCCTGCCACGCTTGGCCAGGCCGCCCGGATCGAGGGCATGACGCCCGGCGCCATCACAGCTGTGTTGGGCTACATCAGACGGTCGGCCAAGAAGGCGAGTGCGTGAGTTTCCCGGCCGCCGACGAGGATGGCTTCGGTCCGGAAGAGGTGATTCGGGCCACTGGTGTTTCACATGAAACACTCGGGAAAATTCGAGCGTATTTGTCGGTCCTCGACCGCTGGCGGGAGCGAATCAATCTGATCGGCCCGGGCGAGGGCAGGCACCTCTGGCGTCGCCACGTGCTCGATTCGCTGCAGCTGGTCGCCCAGATCGACGCTAACGAAAAAGAAATTGCGGACCTGGGGTCGGGGGCTGGGTTCCCAGGCCTGATCGTCGCCTGCGCCATGGCCGGTCGTACCGGCACTACCGTAACCCTCGTCGAGAAGAGTCCCCGAAAAAGTGAGTTCCTGGAAGCCGCTATAGCGGAACTGGGCCTTCCGGGCCGGGTGCAGACCCAGCGCCTGGAGGACAAGCCGCCCTACCGGTATGACCTGATTACCGCCCGGGCATTGGCCCCTTTGCCCAAGCTTTTGGGCTATGGTTACCAGTGGCTGAAACCTTCTGGTAAGGCCCTGCTGATGAAAGGTAGGGACATGGCCGCCGAATTGGCCCTGGCGCGCGAGAGTTGGACGTTCGACCTGTCCGTCCTGCCAAGCGCCAGTAGTCCCGAAGGACACGTTCTCAAAGTTTCAGCCTTGAGCCCGCGGAGGGCCTGATGCGCGTCATTGCTGTCGCCAACCAGAAAGGCGGGGTCGGGAAAACGACCACCGCGATCAACCTTGGAACCGCCCTCGCGGCGATCAATCGTCGCGTGCTGGTGATGGATTGCGACGCCCAGGGCAACGCATCCACCGGCCTCGGCGTGGAGCCGGTTGCTCGCCGCAAGACCAGCTATGACGTGCTGGTGGGGGAGGGAACGCTCGCCGAAGCGATCATCCAGACCAAGGTGCCGAACCTCGACCTCGTGCCGGGCGATGAAAACCTCGCCGGCCTCGAAACGCTTCTGCACGACGATCCGAAAAAGAACTTCAAGTTGCGCGAGGCGTTCGATGCCTACGCGACATCAGGCGGGCCGCGATACGACACCGTATTGATTGACTGCCCGCCGTCGCTGTCGACGGTGACGATCAATGCGATGGTGTCGGCCAACGCCGTTCTTGTTCCGCTGCAGTGCGAGTTCCTCGCGCTCGAGGGTCTCTCGCAGCTGCTGCGCACCGTCGATCTCGTGCGCTCGTCGCTCAATCCCGATCTCGAGATCCAGGGCGTCGTGCTCACCATGTACGACAAGCGCAACAACCTCTCCGACCAGGTTGCGGGCGAGGTTCGCTCCTTCTTCGGAGCGAAGGTCTACCAGACCGTGATCCCGAGAAATGTGAGGCTGTCGGAGGCGCCGTCGTTCGGCATGCCTGCGATTCTCTACGACCATAAATGTTCTGGAAGTGAAGCTTACATAATGCTTGCACAAGAACTGATGCAACGCGAACGCGAGAGGGCTGCGGCGTGACTCAATCGTTGAAACAACCACGTCTGGGCCGCGGACTGTCGGCCCTTCTTGGCGACTATTCCGGCGCGCGCAATGCGATCGAAACGCCGGCGCCCGGCGCCGTCGCCGCGCCCGGCGAAGCTTCGGTCGAGGAAGATCTGTCGTCATCGGACATCGCCATCGATCGCATCGTCCCCAATCCAAAGCAGCCGCGTCGCACCTTCATCGAAGCCGAGCTTGAAGAGCTTGCCGAGTCGATCCGCACCAAGGGCGTCCTGCAGCCGATCCTGGTTCGCCCCGATCCGGCGAATGCCGAGATGTTCGAGATCGTCGCCGGCGAACGCCGCTGGCGCGCCGCGCGCCGCGCGGGCCTTACCGTCATCCCGGCGGTCGTGCGCGAAATGGACGATCGCGAGATGCTCGAGATCGCGATCATCGAGAACGTGCAGCGCTCGGACCTGAACCCGGTCGAGGAAGCCGAGGCCTACAAGTCGCTGATCGATCGCTTCGGCCGCACACAGGAATCGGTTGCGACCCAGGTCGGCAAGAGCCGCGAGCACGTCTCGAACACTATCCGCCTTCTCAACCTGCCGGACGACGTGCGCGAGCATGTGAGGGAAGGGCGCCTCTCCGCGGGCCACGCCCGGGCGCTTCTCAAGACACAGGACCCGTCGGCGCTTGCAGCGATCGTGATCGCGAAGGGTCTGTCGGTGCGCGACACGGAGTCGCTCGCCAAGGTCGACAAGTCAGCCGGCAAGTCGCCGCGCATCGAGACCAAGTCGGCCGAGGACAAGGACGTCGACACCAAGGCGCTCGAGCTCGACCTGCAGCGCTCGCTGGGCCTGGATGTCGACATCCGGCATGTGAACGGCAAGGGCGGCGAGGTGCGTATCCGCTACTCGCAGCTCGAGCAGCTTGATGAAATCTGCCGCTTGCTGTCGCGTCCGCGCATCGTGCTGCCCGACACCAGCGGCGGCGAGCCGCACTAGATCGATCGCACCGCAATACGGTGGATCAGCTGTCGGAGGATCGCCTCCGACGGCGCACCGGCCTGCTTGCACGCCCTTTCGGCCTCATAGAGTCGCGTGAAGGCGCGGTGGATCGCCGGCGCTGGCCAGTCTCGCAGCGCGCGGGAAAAGGCCGGCCACTCGCGCTCGAATATTGGCGGCCGCAGGCGCACGCCGGTTCCGGCGCCTGAAGCGACGGCGTCGGATACGCGAAGAAGTCGGAAGTGAAGCGTGCGGAGCGCCGAGATCGCGCTGCCTCCCGCATCGAGATAGCGGTTTACGGAAAGCGTGGCGGAGGGGGCGTCGCCCGCGATGGCGGCGTCGGCTGCATCATCGGCGCCGCGGGGTTGCTCGGCGGAGGCCAGCAGCGCCACGTCGCCGGCGGTGATGGGCCGGCCGAGTCCGACGGCGTAGAGCTCCAGCTTCTCCAGTTCAGAAAGGGCCAGGCGCCGATCGCCCGGCAAGTCCGCGACAAAACTTACGAGCGCGTCGGGTTCGATTGCAGCCCCGGCCGCCGCCAGCCTTTTTGTCACCAGGTCCGACACGCTCGCCTCGTCATCGGCGTAGAGCTGTAGCGCGATCGCGCTTTCGGCCGCCTCGATGCCAGCGCGCAACTTGTTGGTCTTGTTGAGCTCGCCGGCTTCGATGATCCAGAAGGCCTCGGGGACCAGGGCGTTCTTGTCGATGTCGGCGATGATCTCGAGGATCAGCTTGTAGCTGGCGTCCTTCTCGGCGTGCAGGCGCACCAGCCGGTCGCCGCCGAGCAGGGAGCGCGCTACCAGCTCGTCCGCCAGCAGTTGCGGATCCCGCCGCAGGTCGTCGTCGGTGAGTTTGATGACGTTGATCGGATCGGGCGCCGGAACCCAGACCCTGGCCAACGCATCGGCAGAGGTCGACACCAGGCCGGGATCGCCGCCGAAGATCAGGGCGATGCGCGGCCGCGCCGGGGGGCTTTCGCAGAAAGCCAGCGCGCGGGCGCCTGCCTGCTTCATGGCCCCTGGGTCGCGGGCGGCAGCGTCGCCTGGGTCGAGCCGGGCAGGGGAGGCGCGGAAGGCGTGACGGTCGCCGGTTGCGATCCGTCATATGGCTTGCCGGCCTTGATCATCATCTGCGAGCGGATCGTTCGCGCCAGCAGAGCGCCGAGGCGGTCTTGCGCTGCGGACTGGGCGGCGACATCGGCATAGGCCTCGTTGGCAAAGTTGAAGCTGGCGCGTTCGTTGGCGACGCCGGCCATCAAGGTCTTTCCGTCGACGCCGCGAAGCGTCCAGGTCGCGGTGCCGACGTAGTCGGACCGGGAGGCTGCCTGGTCTGGCGCGAACGCAAGGCGCTCAATCGACTGGCTGAGTTTTACCTCGAGCTCGGTCGAGCCTTTGACGCCGGGGATTCCCTGGCCGACCGTCTTGATCAACTCCTCACGCAGGAAGTGGCCAGTGCGCCCCTGGATTTCCAGAATGGACACCGGTCCTGCGTTCGCCAGCGAAGTCTGTGGCCCATAGACCGGCGTGAAGCCGCAAGCCGACAGCGGCGCGAGGGCGAGTGCAAGGAAAGCGGCCCGGATCATGAGACTACGATATTCACGATACGGCCCGGTACGACAATCACCTTTCGCACGGTGAGCCCAGCCAGGAAGGGTTTGACATTGTCATCCGCCCGGGCGGCAGCCTCGACATCTTCGTTCGAGGCATCGCGCGGCAGGGTCAGCTCGCCTCTCTTTTTGCCATTGACCTGCACCGGCAGGACCACGGTGTCTGAGACCAGCATGGCGGCGTCTGCCTCGGGCCATTTTGCGATCGCAACCAGTCCCTTGCCGCCGATGGCAGCCCAGCATTCTTCCGCCAGGTGAGGAGCGAAGGGCGCAGCCAGTTGCGCCAGGATGCGGATCGCCTCCCGCCGCGCCGTGGCCATGCCGGGGCCGGCCTGGGTTTCGGCTTTGCGCAGCGCGTTGGCCAATTCGTACATCTGGGCGACGGCGGTGTTGAAGCGGAACTGCTCGATGCCCAGGGTGACATTCCTGATCACCTTGTGAGCCATGCGGCGCAGCTCAAGCGCATCGCCCGATGTGACAGGACCATCGTCTGCGTTCGGGGCGGCTTCCGCGATCGCCCAGACTTTCTGGACAAAGCGCCATGCGCCTTCGACGCCAGCCTGCGTCCATTCGACGTCGCGCTCGGGCGGAGAGTCGGAAAGGACGAACCAGCGCGCAACATCAGCGCCGTAGTCGTTGATGATCTGCACCGGGTCGACGACGTTCT
>DASZSI010000091.1:0-10194 GCA_035548775.1 Hyphomonadaceae bacterium | reverse complement strand
GCCCATAGGCCAGCAACGCTGCAACGTTGCGATCCAGCGAGCTGCTTTTTGGCTTGAAGTCCCAGTCATTTGCGATGTCGAACACCCGCACCTCGTTGCGTTTCGCCTTGGTGTTCATGATCTGGATTCGCTCAAGCGCCGTCGCCAAGCTGATGTACGGAAAGGATGGACTCCGAGACCGCTTGGATGAGTCGGCTTGCCCTTGATCGGCTGTCATAGTGCCCTCTCAAACTCTCGATAGGACAGCTGATACGCCGTATCAGCTGTGGCAGAAAGAGAGGTGGCCCATGCTCAGGAGGGTCGCTCCAGTTGCGCAAAAGCTCGCGGCGCGACGGGGCTAAATGGAGAGGCCGCCACCCATGCACGGGTGGCGGCCTCGATGCGGGCGAAACGAGTGTCTCAACCTGCGGCGGTGAATATATCACCGCCGCGCTTTTTTGTGAATTCGCCTATGCTTGACGCCAAGCACAAAAGTTCACATATTGAGGGCATGGCAAACAAGCTGCCCCTCGAAACCCGCGTCCAAATCCTGACGCTCCTGACCGAAGGCAATTCGATGCGCTCGGTCAGCCGCATCTGCGACGTGTCGATCAACACGGTTGCCAAGCTGCTGGTTGAAGCGGGGGAGGCGTGTCTGGCCCTGCACGATGAACGCGTGCGCGGCGTGAAGGCGAGCCGCATCCAGTGCGATGAAATCTGGAGCTTCGTCTATGCCAAGAACAAGAACGTCAAAAAGGCGAAGGCGGCGCCGGATCACGCGGGCGATGCGTGGACGTGGACCGCACTTGATGCAGATACCAAGCTGATGGTCAGCTACTTCGTGGGCGACCGCTCCGGCGAGTCCGCGCGCGTGCTGATGTACGATCTTGTTGGCCGCCTCTCCAACCGCGTGCAGCTTACGACGGACGGCTACAAGGCTTACCTGCGCGCGGTCGAAGGCGCCTTTGGCGATGACGTTGATTACGCCATCCTCGACAAGATATACGGGACCGACAAAGGCGCGGTTGTCACTCCGGAGCGCAAGTACAGCCCCGCTGAATGCATCGGCGCGAAGAAAGAAGCCGTCACCGGCTCACCCGATCAGAAGCACATCAGCACCAGCTATGTGGAGCGGTCGAACCTCTCCATCCGCATGATGAACCGCCGGTTTACGCGCCTCACCAATGCGTTCTCTAAGAAGTTCACCAGCCATGTTCACGCGCTGGGGCTCTACTTCGCGTTCTACAACTTCTGCCGCATCCATAAGAGCCTGCGCGTTACGCCTGCGATGGCCGCCGGCATCACTGATAAGCTTTGGACGATGAAAGATATTGTCGCGCTGGTTGATGCGCGGGCGCCGAAGCCGGGGCGCCGGAAGCCCTATGACATGCGCAAGGAATTAGCGCGTTAGGTCTGACAGCCACGCAAAGAGTGCGCTTATCGGATTTCGTTTTGGGTTATCACTCTTCGGAGAAGCCTCAACATATTGTGCTGTGGTTGAGTCAAAAACGTATCGCTTTCCCGTCGTGATCTCCTCCATCAACGCCGAAAATTTGCTCTTTCTCCGAACAGCAATAATCAGCAGGGCCAGCGAGAGCATAGCTCCAACCCATGCGGCTATGGAGTTCCAATAAAATGTTTCATCGTGTTTGCTCTGTGCCGCGAGCGCGTTGATCAGACTTGGCACGCACACTCCAAGGGCCAAGGTGACGCCCGCGCCCTCCCAACCTGAGCGCGAATCATTTAGGCCCTTGAGTTTGTCTGAAACCACCAAAAAGTGCTCGTCGCTTTGCGGCATTGTTATGCCCCGCAGCGGATGAGGAAGCGACCCAGTTCCCGTTCCGCCCGTGACCGTGCCTGGAACGTTTGGCGCCTGTGAAGGCGACTTAGTGTTTCTCGCCATCGGCTTTGTCCTGCGCTGGCGGAATCATCCGGAAGTTGCTTTCCAGCTGCGTGATGAGATCGCGCAAGTGCAGCAGATCGCCGAGCGGCATCGTTACAGACACCTTTGGAAAGGAGAGATTGGCGCCGCTTATTTCTGCAATTTCGAAAAAGGTGAGACGCGCAAATGGTCCTGATACGGTTATGATGGATTTGGTCACAAAGGCAGATGGAAGCCCAAAAGCCGCTTCTTTCTCTTTTTCCGTGACCTGATGCGGTCCTGGTCTGTTCGGGTCTGATGGCTGGTCGGTCATTTGCCCCCCCTTGAATTAGCCGGGGACAATCTGGCGCCGTTAGTTCGAGTCGTGGAGTCATTGCGGTTCCTCAAAAAAATTTTCAGAGAACCGGCAGCGCCCTTAGTCGTTGAATCCGCCCCAAATTTCCGAGGGCAAATTCAAACTGAGACACTACCCTTTTCGAGGTCGCGTTGACTCTTTTCGTGGCATGAGTTCAATTGGAACAAAATAAGAACTTTATCTGGAAACACCTGTGAAACCGGCCCAATCTGAGCCCATCGATCTGGAAGCCTTGCGGCGGGAAGTGGCGCAACTGGAGCGAGGCTCTTCGCCCATGAGTGCGGGGCGGTTCTCGACAGGATCGCAGGCGATCGATGCGGCGCTGGGCGGCGGCCTAGGCCAGGGCGCGGTGCACGAGATTTTTGCCACTGGCCTCCTCGACGAGCCTTCGGCCGCGAGTTTCGGCGTCACCCTCGCGGTGCGTGCGGCGGGCAACAAGCCTATCGTCTGGGTGCGCCAGGATTTCGTCGGGCTGGAACTGGGTGAGATCTACGCCCCTGGCCTCGCCGAACTTGGACTTTCTCCCGATCGTCTCATGCTCGTCCGTGTGCGCGATGGGCCCGGCGTATTGAGGGCGGGGGAGGAAGCGGCGCGCTGTCCGCCGCTCGGCGCGGTGATCATCGAGCCCTGGGGCAATCCCAAGGCGCTCGACCTTGCCGCCTCGCGTCGGCTGTCGCTTGCGGCCGCGCGCTCCAACGTCCCGCTTTTCCTCATGCGCGCAGGCGGAGCGCCGTCGCCCAGCGCCGCTTCGACACGCTGGCGGGTCCGCTCCGCGCCTTCAAGCCCGCTGGAAGGGGAGGCGCCCGGCCATCCTGCCTTCGCCGTCGAACTGCTTCGCGACCGCGCCGGATCGGTGGGCCGCACCTGGATTGTAGAATGGAATCGTGACCGCCGTGAATTCCGAGACATCCAGCTCAAGAACGCGACGATATCTCGCAGCCTGGTTTCCCTATCTGCCGGTGGACCGGGTGATGCGCCGGACGGCGGCGTCAGGCAGGCCGGATAAGCCGCTCGTCGTCACCGAAAAGATCAAGGGCGCCCAGCGCCTTGTCTCGGTCTCGCCCCAGGCAAGGCGGATCGGCATATCGGTCGGACTTACACTCGCCGACGCACGGGCTCGCACTCCCGATCTCTGGGTCGAGGAGGTTGAGGCTCGCGCCGACGCCGGCCTTCTCGCCGCCATCGCCGACGACTGCGATCGTTTCTCGCCAATGGTGATGATCGATGCGCCCGACGGGTTGCTTCTCGACATCACCGGTTGCGAGCATCTCTTCGGCGGCGAGGCGTTGTTGAGAAAGGCTTTTGGCGCCCGGATGAAGCACGCCGGGCTTCACGTCCGCGCCGTCATTGCCGGGGCCGCGGATTCGGCCCGGGCGCTTGCACGCCATGGCCACATCGCCATCGTGCCGCCGGGCGAGGACGCTATCGCCGTCCGCTCGCTGCCCATCGCCGCGCTCAACCTGGAGAACGATCAGCGCATCGCCCTGTCGCGCGCCGGCCTCAAGACGATTGGTTGTCTGGCCGACCGTCCTACGCGCGCTTTCGCCGCCCGATTTGGCGAGGCCATGACGCTCCGCCTTCGCCGTGTGCTGGGGTCGGTTGAGCCTCCGTTCACACCGCGCCGCATCGTTCCCACGCTGTGGGCCGAACGCCGCTTTGCCGAGCCCATCGGCCGCGCTGAAGATGTGGAAGCTGTCCTTGCCGACCTGGGCCGGGAAGCTACCGAAAAGTTGGTGGAACGCCGCGAAGGCGGCCGCGTGTTCGAGGCCAGCTTTTTCCGCGCCGACGGCGCCGTCCGCCGCATCGCTATCGAAACCGGGCGGCCGATGCGCGATCCCGCCGTGATGATGCGATTGTTCCGCGAAAAGCTGGGTGCGTTGGCCGATCCCGTCGATCCGGGGTTCGGCTTTGATGTGATCCGGCTTTCCCTGATTACCGTTGAAAAACTGGATGCGGTGCAGACCGGTCTCGACGGCCATGCGGTAGAAGCAGGCGAAGTAGCTGACCTTGCCGACCGGCTCTCGGTTCGCTTCGGCGCAGACCGCGTCCTTCGTTTCCTTCCGGAGGACACCCACGATCCCGAGCGCGCCCAGCGGGCGGTTCCCGCCAGCTTCAATCCGCTTACATCAGCCGTCTGGCCCGATCCGGAACCGGAAGAGCCGCCGCTTCGCCCCTCGCAGATCTTCGATCCGCCGCAACCGATCGAGGCCGTCGCCGAAGTGCCCGATGGTCCTCCACGCCGTTTCAACTGGCGCCGCGTTACTCATTATGTTGCGCAAGCCGAAGGTCCAGAACGCATCGCGCCTGAATGGTGGCGCCGACCGCCGGGCGAACCCACGCGCGACTATTACCGGATCGAGGACGACGAAGGCCGCCGCTTCTGGTTATTTCGTTCCGGCCTTTACGACAGCCCGGAAACCCGACCCCGCTGGTACGTCCATGGGGTGTTCGCATGACCGATCCCTCCAACGTCCTCACGTTTCTCGCGCGGGAAAAAGCTACCGCCCCCGCATCCGTCCTGCCTTATGCCGAGCTTGTCGCCGCTACCAACTTCTCCTTCCTCCGCGGGGCATCCACCGCGCAGGACATGGTTCTGACCGCGCTCCTCCTCGGCCATACCGGCATCGGCATCGCCGACCGCAACACCCTCGCCGGCGTCGTGCGGGCATGGAGCGCGCTTGAGACCATCCGCGAGGATGGGCTGCCAGCTCCCTTGAAGGTACGGGAAGGAGGTTCGCCGGGCGAGCACACCTGGATCGAGCATCCCGACGTGAAGAAAATTCTAAACCCCGAAGAGCTGAAGAAGCGCGCCAAGGAATTCAAGCTTCTCGTCGGAACCCGGCTGGTCTTTATGGACGGCACTCCAGACATTGTCGTCTATCCGCAAAACCGTAACGGCTGGGGCCGGATCTGCCGCTTGCTTACGCGCGGCAATCTGCGCGTGCCGCCAGGAAAGACGCGCGCTAAAAAGGGTAAATGCCTTCTCGAGCTACGGGATCTTATTTCCGATCCGGACGATTTGCTTCTCATCGTTATGCCGCCGGATGATCTCAAAGGTCTGGAAGAGATTCTTGTCCAAGTTCGCAATGCCACCCCTTTCGCGTGGCTCGGCGTGACTATGCTTCGGAGAGGGCAGGATGCACGCCGCCTTTTTTGTCTGAAGCAATTGGCTGCACGCACGCGCCTCTCTCTCATCGCGACTAACGACGTTCTTTATCACTCCGCAAAACAGCGTGATCTGCAGGATGTGATGACCTGCATTCGCGAAGGTCTACGGATTGAACAGGTAGGCCGCCGGCTCGAGGTCAACTCGGAACGTCATATCAAGCATCCGGTCGAGATGCAGCGGTTGTTTAGAGCCGCCCCTGAGGCGATCAAGGAAACCCAAGTCTTTGCTGATCTTATCCGCTTCGATCTTGGAGAACTGACCTACGAATATCCGGATGAACCCGTTCCACCTGGCTGGAACGACCAGGACTATCTCGAAGACCGTACTTGGTTTCACGCGCGTATGCGGTATCCGGACGGTATTCCGGCGCATGTCGAAAAACTTTTACATACCGAGCTCGATTTCTTCCGTCGGCATGACTACGCACGATACTTCCTTACCCTCTACGATGTTGTCCGCGTGGCGCGCGATAAAGGAATTCTATGTCAGGGTAGAGGATCGGCGGCGAACTCTGCGGTTTGCTATGTGCTCGGCATCACTTCGGTAGATCCAGCCGATTTTGATGTTCTGTTTGCACGCTTCATGTCGGATCACCGCAAAGAGCCACCCGATATCGATGTCGATTTCGAACATGAACGCCGCGAAGAAATCATCCAGCACATCTATGATCGCTATACGCGCGATCGCGCAGGCATTGCCGCCACCGTCATTCATTATCGCCCGCGCAGCGCCATGCGCGAGGTGGGAAAGGTGTTTGGTTTCTCCGACGACGTCATCGCTCGCCTGACGGGCTTGGTGTGGGGAAGTTGGGGCGGGAAGCTCACCGATGCGCAGCTGGAGCAAGCGGGCGTCGACTCGTCCAATCCGGTTTTCCGCCAGGCGCTCGATTTCGCAAACAGACTCCTGGGCTTTCCGCGCCATTTGTCTCAACACGTCGGCGGCTTCGTGCTCACGCGCGGCCGCCTCGACGAACTTGTTCCCATTGGCAATGCTGCAATGGATGACCGCACCTTCATTGAATGGGATAAGGACGACATCGACGCGTTACGCCTTATGAAGGTCGATATCCTCGCTCTTGGAATGCTCACCTGCATTCGTAAGGCATTTGATCTGATTCATGTGATGGGTGGCCCGAAATTCGGGCTGCAGGATATCCCGCCGGGAGATCCGGGCGTGTACGGCATGCTCTCCCGCGGAGACTCCCTTGGCGTTTTTCAGGTGGAAAGCCGCGCGCAGATGAACATGCTGCCGCGCCTTAAACCTGAGAAATTCTATGATCTTGTCATCGAGGTTGCCATCGTTCGGCCCGGGCCAATTCAAGGCAATATGGTTCACCCTTATCTTAAGCGCCGAAACGGCGCCGAGCCTGTGACTTTCCCATCTCCTTCTCCCGAGTTCGGCGAATCTAACGAGCTTCATGCCGTGCTGGAGAAAACCAACGGCGTTCCACTTTTCCAGGAGCAGGCGATGAAGCTTGCGATGGTCGCGGCGGAGTTCACGGACATCGAAGCTAATGGATTGCGCAGGGCCATGGCGACGTTTCGTAATGTCGGAACGATTCAGAACTTTGAAAAACGCATGGTCGGCCGGATGGTTGAGCGTGGTTATACCCTGCAATTTGCGCAGGACTGCTTCAACCAGATCAAGGGTTTCGGTTCCTATGGTTTTCCCGAAAGCCATGCGGCGGCGTTTGCCCAGCTGGTCTACGTTTCTTCGTGGCTCAAGAAATATCATCCGGCGGCGTTTGCCTGCGCGCTGCTCAACTCCCAGCCGATGGGGTTCTATGCGCCGGCTCAGATCATCCGCGATGCGCAGGAACATGGCGTCGAGGTCCTGCCAGTCGATGTGAATCGCAGTGCGTACGATAATATTCTAGAACGTACAGCCGGCGGCATGCTCGCCCTCCGTCTCGGCTTCCGGCAGGTCGATGGCATGAAGGAGGACGAGGCGGATCAGCTCCTCGCGCGCCGCGGGGCCGGCTACGCCAGCATTAGCGACATGCGCGAGCGTGGGCGGGTTTCCTCCCCCATGCTGCGCCGGTTGGCCGACGCTGATGCGTTCGGCTCTTTCCGGCAGGATCGGCGCGAGGCGTTGTGGGAGGTCCGCCGCCTGCCCAACGATCCTCTGCTGCCGTTGTTCGCCGCCGCCGCTGCGCGCGAACTGGGCGAGGATTCGGCGGTCGATCTGCCTGAAATGCCGCTGGGGGAACACGTAACGGCCGATTATCAAACAACGCGTCTGTCGCTTAAATCTCACCCGATGCAGGTTCTTCGCCCGCTCTTCCGCGCCGAAGGCATTTTCACCTGCGCCGAGACCTCGGCCCTGCGCGATGGGCATTGGGCGCGTACGGCCGGCATCGTTCTGGTCCGGCAGAGGCCCGGCAACGGCAAGGCTATCTTCGTTACGCTGGAGGATGAAACCGGCATCACCAACGTTCTTCTCTGGGCCCGCACCTTCGAGAAGTTCCGCGCCCAGTCGATGGGTGCTCGCCTGATGCTGGTCGAGGGCAGGGTGCAGAAAAGCAAGGAAGGCGTCACCCATCTGATGGGCGCGCGCGTCTTCAACCGGTCAGACGAGCTTGGGCGCTTGTCGGAAGACTATGCGCCTGTCGAACCCGAACTTACCCGGGCCGACGAATTCAGAGGCCCCAGCGCCCAGGCCGGCATGCATCGCCATCCGCGCAATGTGCGCGTTCTGCCCAAGAGCCGCGATTTCCATTGAGGCCCGATTGAGACGATCAGGTCTCGCTTGAAGGCGCATGCACCAGCGCGCGAAGATAGTCCGCGTAAGGCGTCTTCGATGCGCCAGCCAGCCGCATCACATCCTCGGCCGTGATGTATCCCTGCCGGAAAGCGATCTCCTCCGGGCATGCGATCTTGAGACCTGTGCGCTCCTCGACCACCTTGATGAACTGCCCGGCGTCATAGAGCGCCGCGTGCGTGCCGCCGTCCAGCCAGGCGATGCCGCGCCCAAAGCGCTTAACATTCAATTCGCCCATCTGCAGATAGGCGCGGTTGATGTCCGTGATCTCCAGTTCGCCGCGCGGCCCCGGCTTCAACTTCCAGGCCATGTCGACGACACGCTCATCATAGCAATAGAAGCCCGGCACGGCGAGATTGGTGCGCGGCTGTTTCGGCTTTTCCTCGAGGCTTATCGGGCGGCCCTGATCATCCAGCTCCACCACGCCGAACTCGGACGGGTTCGCCACTTCGCAAGCGAAGATCGTGGCGCCGGCATTCTCAGCCATCGCGGCGCTGATCTTCTCTCCCAGCTTGTCGGAATAGAAGATATTGTCGCCCAGCATCAGCGCCACGTTGTGGCCGCGTATCTCGTCCTGCGCGATGCGGAAGCATTCAGCGATGCCGTTAGGCGCAGCCTGCTCCATGTAGGAAAGCTGGAGGCCCCACTGCGAGCCGTCGCCCAGCAGGCGCTGGAATTGCGGGATCGCATCCTTGCCCGACATGATGATGATATCGCGCAACCCGCCCAGCATCAGCGTGCTCAACGAGTAGTAGATCATCGGTTTGTCGTAGACGGGCAGCAGATGCTTGTTGAGGCCAAGCGTCAGCGGATATAGCCGCGAACCAGAGCCGCCGGCCAGCAGGATCGCCTTCCAGGTTTTGTCGGCTGCTTTCGCCACGCTGTTCCTTCAACCCTTGGGCTTTGCGTCGGCAAGGCCCAATCGCTTTGCAGCGCCGGCCGCCTCGCGCCAATAGGCTTCGTTGGCGCAATACCAGTCGACCGTCCGCGCAATTCCCGTAGCAAACGTCTCCTTCGGGCTCCAGCCGATTTCGCGCATGGCTTTTGTCGCATCGATGGCATAGCGGCGGTCATGGCCCGGCCGGTCTGTTACGAAAGCGATCTGATCGGCATACCCGCCGGAAGACTTGGGCCGTCGCGCGTCCAGTTCCCGGCACACGGTCTTCACCAGATCGATATTCGCGACTTCGTTATGCCCGCCAATATTGTATTTTTCGCCCGCCGCACCGCGCCGCGCCACCGCCAGCAACGCATCGACATGGTCCTCGACATAAAGCCAGTCACGCACCTGCCGGCCATCGCCATAGACCGGGATGGGTTTGCCCAGCAGGGCGCAGCCGATCACCGTCGGGATCAATTTCTCGGCGTTCTGGTATGGCCCGTAATTGTTCGAGCAATTCGAGATCATCACCGGCAACTTGAAGGTTTGATGCCAGGCGCGCGCCAGATGGTCGGCTGCGGCCTTGCTCGCGGCGTAGGGCGAATTGGGTGCATAGGCGGTCGTCTCGGTAAAGAGACCTTTCGCGCCCAGACTGCCATAGACCTCATCGGTCGAGACATGCACGAAGCGGAAATCGGCAGGACCGCCTGCGCCAAGATAGGCGCGCGCGGCATCCAGCATCACGTAGGCGCCGACTACATTGGTGTCGATGAAGGCGCGCGGGCCGTCGATCGATCGGTCGACATGGCTTTCCGCCGCCAGATGGAAGACAAGCTCGGGTCTATGTTCGTTGAAGGCGGCGGCGACCGCATGCGCGTCCGCGACGTCCGCCTGGATCAGCTTGTGGTTCGCTGATCCCTCGACTTCAGCCAGGTTCCGCAGGTCGCCTGCATAGGTCAGCTTGTCGATATTGGCGACGCGCCAGCCCTCCTTCACCAGCCGTCGCACCAAGGCCGAGCCGATGAAGCCTGCGCCTCCTGTGACGAGAGCGGTTCTTGCCAAACGACTTTCCTTGCACGCTAGCTCTCTGCCGGCTGGAGGTTCGATAACGCGCGCCGCGCCGCGCCGCTATCCTTTTCCCCTCAGTCTCTTCCTATTGAGGTATAGTT
>DASZSI010000090.1:0-1917 GCA_035548775.1 Hyphomonadaceae bacterium | reverse complement strand
TGGGCGGCCGGAACGGGGCCAGCGCGCCGGAAACGGGCTTCTCCGCCTGGCCCTCAAGCCAGGCGAAGAGGTCGAGATAGGGCGGCGCGAGCCCGTGCCACAGTTCCTCGATCTCGGAGACATCCACTTTGCCGAAATCCGCCACGGCTTGCCGCGCAAGGCGCGCCGAAACGCCCACGCGCAGCCCGCCCATGATGAGCTTCAGCAACGCCCACCGCCCCGTGGCGTCGAGCGCATCCAGCCAGCCTTCGACCAGCTTGATGCCCTGCGCCTTGGTGGACTCCAGCAGCGTCTCGACGATCTCGTTGAGATCCGGCGCGCGGTTGGCGCCGGGCCGCTGCGGCCAGATCAGCGAGACGGTCTCGGCAAGGTCGCCGACATAGTCGTAGGAGAGGTTGAACAGCACGGGATCGACCCGTCCCGCCACCAGCTCGCGCACCGCCGCCGGCTTCACCGAGGGAATGTCGAGGTCGCCCGTGATCGCCGCGATGGCCCAGCCGCGCGAGGGATCACCCTCGTGCCGAAGGTAATCACAGATCAGCGTAAGCTTGGCATTGCGCGACGGCGTGAGGATCAGCCGTTCCAGAAGCGCGGCGAAGGATTGCATGCGGTGGATATATAGGGCGCCGCGGCGTGGCGTGCGAGCTTACGTTGCCTCCCCACGGCTGTCATCCCGGAAGCGCGCGAGCGCTATCCGGGACCCATTGTGAGAACACGACAGCTCTAAAGTGGGTCCCGGCTCTCGCTGCGCTCGGCCGGGATGACAATCACGCCGTCGCCGCGCGTTCTTCGGCCCGCACATCGACCAGCACCTTCGGTTGCGAGCCGAACACCATCATGTTGCGTTGCTTCGAGGTATAGGCGGGCCAGGCGGGGACCTTGGCGTTGCTTGGGTCGCCGTTCTTGGCGAAGGCGAGCCAGCTTTCGCTCATCATGTCGGCGATGGGTTGGGCGCCGTTGGGATCGCCTGACATGGATTCCGACTTGGCCGCGTTGTCGAACACCATGCCGATGTCGAGCGCGTGCGGGACGTAGCGTTTCCCGCCCATCACCGGTGTGTGCCAGTCGAGATGGTAGAAGAACACCGGCGCGCCGCCCTTGTCGGACTTGCGGTCGGCAATCGTCACGCTGCCGCGGAAGAAGCGGTTGTCGGCGCCCGACATGAAGTAGAGTTCCGGCGCCTCGATGTCCGGCTTGTTCTTCTTGTAGAGGTCGATGATCTTCTTCACATCCTTGCCCGGGAATTGCTTCTTCATCGCATCGGGCAGGGTTTCCCAGGTGAGGTCGAACAACGCCGGGTTGCTGGCGCCATCGAGCGACGTGCCCTCCGTCCGGTTGCAGCCGATCAGCAGGGGCACGTCCTTCGACTGCTCCGGCGCGTCCGGGTCGAACGGGTGGCGCTTGATCGAGCGGCCATCGAGCACCGGGCCCGATCCCGGCGCCATTTCGCCCGGCTTCAGGGTCTTCGAGACATCGCCGAACGCTTTCAACAGGTCCGCCGTCGGCAGGGTGAGGATGTTGGCGATCGTTTTCTTGTCGAGCCCCAACGCCTTGACCAGCTTGTCGGAGGCGGCCGCAGACGGCTTCACCTCCGCATGCTTGATGCGCGGTCCGGATTCGCAGGCGACACGGTGGAACATGCCCTTGGGCGCGTCCATCGCCATCAGGGTGCACATCTTCGATCCGCCGCCGCTTTCGCCGAAGATCATCACCTTGCCCGGATCGCCGCCGAAGGCCGCGATGTTGTCGCGCACCCATTCCAGCGACTGCACCATGTCGAGCGCGCCGGCCGCGCCGGAATCCGCGAACTGCTCGCCATAGTGGGCGAGGTTGAGATAGCCGAAGATGTTGAGCCGGTGGTTGGTGGTCACGATCACCACGTCGCCGCGCTTGGCCAAGCGCACGCCGTCATAGGCA
>DASZSI010000089.1:0-21537 GCA_035548775.1 Hyphomonadaceae bacterium | reverse complement strand
GGAGTTGGGCCTGACCAAGAAATTCTGATCGAGCTCCCCGAAAACTCGACAGAGCTTTCGGCACTTGTGGGCGGAAGGTTGAACCTTCCGCCCATTTTTATGGCCGTGACCTGACTCGCACGTCCATCCCCAAGCGTCGCCCACACGATCCGATTGATTGATATCAAGGCTTCCGGGCGCAAGGCATGCTGGATTTCTCGCCATGTGAACGGGGATTGAGATGCGCATCAGAACTGTTGCTGCAGGTCTGGCCGTATTAGCCGGAGCGAGCCTGACCGCGAACGCCCAACCGCCGGGAAACGCCAAAGTGGGAATGGCCTATGTGCGCCAACACTGTGCCGAGTGTCACGCGGTCGAGCCCGGCGCACGGACCTCCGCAGTCCACGATGCGCCGTCTTTCCAGGTCGTTGCCGACACGCCGGGAATGACCCTCATGGCGCTTAATGTCTGGCTGCATAGCGGACACAAGGACATGCCGCAACTGATGGTTCCACAGGACAACATTCCCGACATCGCCGCCTATTTGCGCACACTCAAGACAAGCCCGCCGCCCAAGACATCAAAGCCGAAGCCGTAGCGGCTGGAGCTGTCACCGTCAGTGCGGCTTCGATGGCTGTGCGCCGGTTTGTCCAGACACCAACCGGTTGCTGAACTTCAGGTGACAGGACTGGCATGCTTGCGCGAGACGCGCGGAAGCTTGGGTCAGCGCCTGCCGATCCTGATTGGACGAGGCAAGACCAACAGCGACCGCAGCATCCTGCATCTCGCGCGCGGCCGGCAACCAGGCTGGGTCGGCCAGCAGGGTCGAATCCTGCTGACGATTGCCTGGCACTGTTATCAAGGTCGCGGCGCCCACGAGATCAATGGCGGACATTCCGATTTCGAGCCATTCGGGGTCGGTCAGCGTGCGATCGGATGCGCCAAGCCGGAATACGCCAAATGCGGCCCGATCAATCGTGCCGGCCATGACGCCATGCACGGGCACGCGAGAAGGCAGGCCCTTCACTTCCTTGTCTGGTGGATCCGCTGCCGCCGTCGACGACAGGGTTGCGGCCACAAGCAAGATTGCGCCAACGCCGTGTTTCCCAGCTTTCATCGTCTCGACTTCCGATCATGGGCCAGCTAGCTACGCAGCCACCGAGGTCATCTTGCCCGGTCGGAAGCCGTAGACGCTTTGCGCGAGGTCAAGTCCGCGTCCTGCGCCTTGATCTAAAAAAGGCAACGGGGTGTGGGGCAATCCGAAGTCGGCGGCGCGGGAGGTCGGAATGAACAAGTCAACGGCGGCAATTGCGCTTCTCTCCCTTGCGGCGGTTTCCGTGGCTGCCTGCGCCGGAATGCCGAGCCCAGCTGTCATCGCTGCGGAGAGCGAACAGAAAGGCTGGTCGGGCGCGCCCGAGCCCAATCACGAACTCATCCAGTCAGGCTTCAGAATCGCCAAGGAAAAATGCGCGGCCTGTCATGCCATAGACGGCAAGTCGAAAAGTCCGCTCAAGGGCGCGCCGCCGCTGAAAGACATCCTGGCCCTCTATGACGACATGGATGAGCTGGAGTACCGGTTCATTGACGGTATGCGAGTTGGCCACGACCAGATGCCGCGTTTTGATTTTGACGTCCGCACTGCGGATGCGCTGATCGCCTATATTCAGGCGGTCTCGGCCGGAATGGTGCCGTGATGACACGGCGCCATTGGACGCTCTTGGGATCCTGACCCAGCAAGATCGCGAAAGTGTCTCGGCCACAATAGTGAGCTGAAGGTTCCTACGCAGCTAGAGCTACGATCGCCGCCACACACATCCCAAACACGATACGCACCACGAGGAAGCGAGACCGTCTTGGACGTTGCGCGCGCTCCACGGGCGGCAGGTGTGTCATCGGCGGTCGCACGGGCTAGTGAGACATGAAGAGTGGGATTGGGGAGTAGCGCACCATGTCGTAGGTCAACCCGCCAAAAATAAACTCGCTCAGTCGCGAGCGGCCAAATCCTCCCATCACGATCAGGTCGGCGCCGATATTGGCCGCATGCTGCAGAACAGCCTGCGATTCGCCCTCGCCAGACGACGAGATCCGCTCCAGCGAAGATACGATCTTCCTGCGCGTGAAATGCTCGGTCAGTTCGAGACCCGGATTTTCACCGTATCCGCCCTCGTTCGGCTTGGCGTCGACAAGCACGATCGAAACGTGCTCGGCGTTTTCGAGGAAGCCCTTGGCGTCGGCCACGGCGCGGGCTGCCTCCCGGGTCGGCTTCCAGCAGACCAGTACAGATCGGCCGACAGTGCCTGGTCTCCAGTTCGGCGGGACCGCGATTACCGGGCGCCCGGAATCAAACAGGGCGCCTTCGAGAACCGGATGGGACGCGCCTGGCCCGGCAGCCGGCGGACGCCCAACGATGGATATGTCTGCATGACGCGCACGCAGCCCGATGGAGGGCCTCGCTGCGCCGATGTCGATGACTTCGCGTTCGACCCTGCCCCGGTCAGGGTGCTTGCGAAACCGCGCGGCAACATCTGTCGCAACTTTCCGAGCGTCTTCCTCGGCGCGATTGATCAGATCGCCCCATAATGGATTGACGACCCAGGCATCCATTGAAAGCGGCGCGGTCGGTAGCCAGCCGACAACCAGAGCCGAGGCCGATCCAAAGGATTGGTCGCGCAGGCGTTCGGTAAACGAAAGTACGTGCTCGCTCTCTCCCGGCGCTTCGACGATCGCAAGTATGTCTCCGAAGTACATTGGCGTCTCCGTTTTGCCGAAGACTGCCAGCCGCGCCGCTGACCGGCCTTGAGCTACGTCAAGGGTTCGTTGGCGAAGTGATCGTCACCCCAGCGCGGCTTCAAGCATATCGAGAAAGCCGGCCTGCGCCGGGTTGATCTTGCGCCTTGCCTCGGCGGGATCGAACCAGGCGGCGCGGTCGACTTCGGGAAAGGCGTTTAGCTTTCCAGTCCCTGGCGGCCATTCGAGCTGAAACATATTGCTGACGAGCCTATCCGGATCGCAATCGAACGCGCAGGCATAGCCGTGAACTGTTTTGCCGCCCGCCTGCTTCACGACACCGAGGTCGAGAAACGGACCATTGACTTCAAAACCGGTTTCTTCGGAAAACTCCCGGATTGCTGCGGCAAGATCGTCCTCGCCTGGCTGCGGCTCACCCTTGGCTATCGTCCAGGAGCCCGCATCCTTGCGCCCCCAAAATGGACCGCCCGGATGAACCAGAAAGACTTCAACCCCGCCACGCGCTCGCCGATAGGGCATCAAGCCAGCGCTCGCTTTCACGTCTGCCTCCGTCCGCCGGTTGCCGTTCGGACCGCCAACATATCATAGCCGGCAATACGAAGACGTTGGCAACCTCAGTCGGACGGAGCGCAATTCAGTTCTTGGGCGGATAGTTGGGCGACTTGTAGATGCCCATGCTGGTGAGCCCCGGCTTGTACTTCTTGTGGCAGGCTTCGCACGCCGCTACGAGCCGGTCGCCGGCCGTATTCAGCACCGCAACATCCTTTGCTTTGGCTGCGTTCAACGCGTCCATCCCGGCCGCGGTCATTTCGTCGGCCTTGGCGCGCCAATCGGGTTCCGAAGCCCAACCCTCGTCGTTGGGGCCCGTGCCGATCAGCTGGATCAGCTTGCCGGCGATCACAACCTGGTAGGCGTTGTATTGAGCCTCGAGCCAGTGGTCGTTGGTCTTCGGGGGCTGATAGGCGTCCAGCCAGAGCGGCTCGGACGCATGATCGACCAGCGCGACCATGATCTCATTTACGCTTATCGGCAGTTTGGTCGGCGGCGGCGTCGCGGCGATAACAGGCGCGGGCGCGGGCGTGGCAGCCGGCGGCGGAGCTGAGGTGGATTCCGTTGGCGAACACGCGGCCATCGCTAAAGCGGCGGTTACAATTGTCCATCTCATGTGCAGTCCCCTCAAACATCGGACGGTCCGATGAGGGCGAGCGTCGCACGCTTCAACAATGCTGCTTTGATGCAAATCAAGCTCATTCGCCACGAGCCGGTCCGTCGTTAGAAGGATGAATCCGGAACCGGTTGCAAGCGGAACTCCCTCTCCGCCGGTCGAACTTGATCATCGTCAAACCAGGTTCAGTCGTACGAGGCATGGTGGCGCCAGGAGAGAGCCATGCGGATTCCCGGTCTGCTTATGTGCATCGGTTTGGCGGCGCCCCTTGCGGCGTGCAGCAATCCAACAGTTATTCCGCCCCGGGCAATTCATCTGAAGGCTGAAAACATCAGGCTCGAGAGTGAAGCGACTGCACCCCTGCCCCTTCGTGTTCCGATCCGCGGCGTGATGATCGGCATTGTAGACTTTTCATCGTACGGCCTGTTCAAGGTCGCGACGGAGAAGGCGCCACTCACTGACAGTGACTGGACGGCGGCGGGATACGCCGCTGTAAATTTGATCAGCGCGGCCTCGACAATCACGCTTCCCGGGACCGGCCCGGATGACGCCTCCTGGACCAACGATCCAAGATGGCGGTCGATCGCAACCAGTTTGCAGGCGGCGAGCATTGATGCCGGCATCGCTATCCGCAACAAGGACCGCGGCAAGCTGTTGCAGGCCGCCAACGCGGTTGCATCGAGCTGTGCAGCCTGCCACACGCTGTTTCGTCCGGGCGACTCAAAGCCGGCGGGGCGGCAGTTCGCGCAAAACTAGCTCCGCGGCTTTGGTTGGCCGCCACGGCGTTGGCGCTCTGATCGACGAGCGCTCAACGCGATCAGCGCGAGATCCAGGCCGTGACGCCGAGGACGGCCACAAACAGCAACATGGCGCTTATGACGCCGATGAGATAAACTTGCTCCGTAATCATTCTGTCCTCCTCAACCCACGGCCTGGCAGGACGGCAGACGCATCATCTCGTCGGCATCGCACGAGTAGGTCTTGCCCTGGTATTTGGCCGTCCAGGTCCACTTGGTCAGCGATTTCTTCTGCGCTGAAATCTCGACGCTCACGGCGTCTGCTCCAGGAATGGCGGAGGCTGTAACCGTCTTGAGCGAGCTTGCCTCCTGCTCAGGCGAAGGCGCTGCGCAGCCTGCGATAGCTGCCGCGGCCACGGTCAACATCGCGATTTGGATGCAAAGTCCCTTCATTTCACATTCTCCCTGGTCACGCGCTTGCCACCGCCGGCCGAATGCGCCGGCGGACGAAAGGGCGTGCGTTGTGTGATGCGGTAGGTGAGCGACTCGCCGCCGCCCTCGTGGATGGTGACGTAGTCGCCGATCGCCAGCCTGTGGTCGCCTAGCCGGAAGACCGGCTCGTCCTCGCCCTCTTCGGGCTCGTCATAGTGGAAAAACCAGTGTGTGCCGTTGTGCGCTAGCCAGCCGTCAGCGTCATGAGGATGGCCCGGCTTGAAGCGCACCACGGTGCAATCCGCCCGGCAATGCCGCCACTCCTTGGGATCAAGATAATCGGCCGCGTCCAATGGCGCGACGACGATGTAACCATGGCCTCCGTCGCCGTCGGGGTGGCCCGGATTCCGAGCCAGCCGCATCACCACCTGATAGAGCGACATCGATACCTCCCTGCTGAGGTATCGCTAGCACCGCAGGACCAGGGACCTTCTGATCCACGTCAAACCGCCAAAGAGGCTTTGATGGTCCTCTTTTTGTATCGCGGGAGCGAGGGCGAGACTTGCAGGACACGACAACATACCGCGGCAGCGGCGTCTCCGGCGTAGCTGGCGCGGCCGGCGACGATTCGGTAGGCTTCCCGGACACGTTCGCCCTGCCGGATTCCACCTTGAAGACCCTGCTGTCAGACAACCGATTCCTGGTCGTTCCAGAAACGATGGTCGATGGGCTTATCGTCATCGATACGTCGGGGACTATCCACTATGTGAATCCCGCTTGTCAGACGCTGTTCGGGTACGAGCGCGAACAGATGATGGGCCAGAACGTCAAGATGCTGATGCCATCGCCCTTCCGCGAAGAGCACGACGGCTACCTCGCCCGCCATCGCGAGACCGGCGTCAAGCGCATCATCGGCATCGGCCGCGAACTGCAGGGGATGAAATCCGATGGAACGATCTTCCCGATGTATCTTTCGGTCGGTCAGGCGCGAACCGGCGACAACGATATCTTCGTCGGCATCATCTATGACCTCACTGAAAAGAAGCGTTCGGAAGAGGTGATACTTCACCACCAGAAACTGGACGCAATCGGGCAGCTCTCCGGCGGCGTTGCGCATGACTTCAACAACATCCTGAGCGTTATCGGCGGCAATCTCGAAATGATTGCGGCTGTCGATCTGCCGCCTGCGGCCCGCCGGGCCGTGGCGCGCGCCCAGGACGCCGCCCAGCGAGCGGCGCGGATCACTCAGCGTCTGTTGGCGTTTGCACGCAAGCAACCCCTCACCCGCGAGTCGATCGACCTGAACGAAGCGCTCGAAGACATAACTGAAATGCTTCAGCGCTCGATCGGCGAGACGGTCGATGTCCGCGTTCTCCTGGCGCCGAACCTGGGTCGGGTTGAAAGCGACATTGATCAGTTTGAGACCGCGATCCTCAATCTTGCGTTGAACGCGCGCGATGCGATGCCCGAAGGCGGCGTCCTGACGATCGAAACCGAGGCTGTGAGCTTTGACGAAACTCCGCACACCGCTCAGGACGCGCCCGCCGGGGACTACATTCGCGTGTCGGTGTCCGACACGGGCATGGGCATGACCCCCGAAGTGATTTCGCGCGCGATCGAACCATTTTTCACGACGAAGGAGGTCGGCGCCGGCACCGGCCTTGGCCTCAGCATGGTCTATGGCTTCATGAAGCAGCTGGGCGGCCACGCACGCATTTACAGCGAGGTTGGCCACGGAACGCGTGTCAGCTTGTTCTTCCCTCGAACGCCCGATCCGGCGATGGCGGAAAAGCCGTCTCAGAACAAGGACGCCGCCCCCGCGGGACACGGGGAACTTGTCCTGGTCGTCGAGGATGATCCCGACGTACAGCTGGTCACTGTTTCGCGGCTTCAAAGTCTTGGCTACGAAGTCCGTATCGCCGATAGCGGCGTCGCTGCGCTTGCGGTGCTGGACAGGACGCCGGGGATTCAACTTGCACTTGTCGATGTGGTGATGCCTGGGGGCATGGATGGCCACGTCCTGGCCGACGAGATCGAGAAACGCCGGCCCGAGGTGAAGATCGTACTTACTTCCGGCTACTCGCCGCGCATGGCCGCCGGCGGACAGGCCACAAAGCGGCCATTTCTCCCCAAGCCGTCAACTCGGGACCAGCTGGCCGCCACCATTCACGGCGTGCTTCATCCGACAGCCTAGCCCACCCAGCTTACGCTGGCGGCCAGGACATAACCTTCGCCTCGCACAGTCTGGATCAGCGCCGCCGCATCGGCATGTGGCGAAAGCTTTCGCCTCAATCGGCTGACTAGCGTATCGATGCTCCGATCGAACCCCTGCCAGTCTTCCTTGCGGGTCAGATCGGCAATGGCGTCTCGCGTCATGACTCGATTTGCTCGATCTACCAGGGCTGCAAGCAGGTTGTACTCGGCGCCCGTGAGTTCAATCGCCGCGCCGCTTTCGGTTCGGACGCTTCTGCGCGATGGGTTCAGTATGAAGGGTCCGAAATGCGCCTCTCTATCTTGTGACGGAGCTGATGCGGGAGTGACCGCCGATGTCGCGACGGCGGCGGGCCGAGCACGGCGCAAGACGGCGCGAACGCGAGCCAGAAGCTCCCTCAGTTCAAATGGCTTGGGGAGATAGTCGTCCGCTCCCACCTCCAGTCCCACCACCCGGTCCACCATTTCGCCCTTGCCTGACAAGATGATGATCGGCACAGCGGATTGGCCGCGCAGCTCGCCGGCGAAACTGAGTCCACTCCCCCCAGGCATGTTGATATCGAGAAGGATGAGGTCTGGCGCACTCTCCGCAAATACTTTCCTTGCCTCGGCGACATTTGCGGCCTGATGAATGGCGTAGCCTTCGATTTCGAGAAAATCCGCGATCGTCTCGCGAAGACCCCGATCATCGTCCACCACGAGAATGTTCTGGATTGCGACCGCTTCAGCCACTTCTTGCACGACCCTGTGGCGGGCTCACGGCGAACCTGCTCGTCCCGCTTTGCCGGCAACCTCCATTTGTTCGGGCGGCTGTCAACCGGGCAGCCGGATTTGAGCAAGCATTGGCGTGGGCTAAAGGGGTTCTTCCTGATCCGTCAGTATCCGGGCCGCATCCCCTTTGGGGTCATCGAACTGCCCGCTACGCAGCGCCCACACAAATGCGGCCAGCCCCGCACACGCCAGCATGACGGCCGCCAGAAGCATATAAAGCAGGACGGTCATCGCCGGGCGCCCCGGGCGGGAGCAATCCGTGACAGCCTCATGGCATTGAGTGTCACGATGACGGATGAACCCGCCATTGCTGCAGCGGCGATCAGCGGGGTGACTGCGCCGAGAAGCGCGACCGGAATCGTGACAGCATTATAAAGCATCGCAAAGGCGAAATTTTCCCGCATGCGATCGCGAGCTTTGCGAGCGATCCTGAGAATGTCTACAATCACGCTCAAGCTTTCGCCGGAATAGACGCAATCGCTTGCGAGGCGGGCGACATCGAGCGCGCCGCCAGGCGAAAGCGAGGCATGCGCTCCCGCCAATGCACCAGCGTCGTTAAGGCCGTCACCAATCATCAGTACCTTGCGGCCAGCATGCTGGAGCGTTTCGAGACGCTGGGCTTTCGACTGTGGTGTCGCGTTGGCCGTCCATGTCTCGATGCCTGCGGATTCAGCGGCGCGCTGTACCCGATCCGCACCATCACCGGAAAGAAGCTCCACGCTCAGGCCCATACTGCGAAGGTCTGAGATGACCTGCCTGGCGTCCGGCCGAATCTGATCGTCGAAATCGAACCGGGCTGGAACTTCGCCGTCGAACGCGAACCAGATCGAGGAACGATGCGCGCCTTTCACTCCGACGAAGTCCGCATTGCCCAATCGCGCCAGTCGGCCGTCGACCTGGCCCACCACACCCTTCCCCGGCAGCTCCTTGATGTTGACAGCCAGGGGACCGGGCCCGGCCGCCTTGACTATGGCCCGCGAGAAGGGATGACGGCTTGCACGCGCGAGTTGCGCAGCTGCTTGCAGGTCCTCGCGCGAGCAATCTCCCGTCAGGACCGGCTCGCCCAAGGTCAGAGTGCCGGTTTTGTCGAATACGACGTGGTCGACGGTTGCGAGGCGTTCCAAAGCATCGCCCGAGGAAAGATAGGCGCCTTCCCGAAAAAGCCGGCCGGCGGCCACGACCTGTACCAGGGGAGCTGCCAGACCCATCGCGCAGGGACACGTGATGATCAGCACGGTGACGGCGACGAACGCTGCCTGGGACAGACTGGCGCCCAGCAAGAGCCAGCCGACAAATCCCAGCGCAGCGACGCCATGCACGAGCGGAACATAGATCTCCGCCGCTTTATCCGCGATTTTCCGGTAAGATGATTTTCGCTGTTCGCCCGCCTCGAGCATGCGGCCGATCTCAGCCATCAGGGAGCGATCGGCCGGGGCGGAAGCACGAACCTTCAGCGGCGCTACAAGATTCACGGAGCCGGCATAGAGCATCTGGCCGGCGCCAGCAGGAACGGGTTCGACCTCCCCCGTGACCAGGCGGAGATCCGCCTCGCTCCTACCCTCGACGATCTCGGCGTCGACAAGGAGTCTTTCTCCGGCGGCCACCATCAGGAAATCACCGGGCCGGATATTGTGCGCATTGACGGCTTCCGCCGCTCCGTCGGGCTTCAGGCGGGTTGCCGTCCCCGACTGCATCGCGGCCAGCGCATTCGCCGAGGCGTAGGCCTGGCGCCGCAAGCGCGCATCCAGGAAGCGACCGATCAGAAGAAGGAACAGCAGCATCACCGGCGCGTCGAAATAGGTCTGCTGCCCTCCCACGCTCACCTGATACAGGCTGAGTCCGAGAGATAGAATGACCGCCAGTGAGATCGGCACATCCATGTTGAGGCGGCGATGCCGGATGGAGGCTACGGCCGATTTGAAGAACGGAAGACCTGCGAAAGCGGAGGCCGGCGCCGAGATCAGCGCGGACACCCAATGAAGAAGGGTGCGCGTCTCGTCGGTCATGTCTTGGCCGTACCAGATGGCGTCGGAGCACAACATGACGCCGCCGGCGGCAATGCCCGCGACCGCCATTGCGACCAGCAGCTGACGTTCCGCAGCGCGGCCGTCGCCCTGACGGTCGCCTCCGCCTAACGCCGATGCGCCATAGCCAAGGCTCGTCACGGCCTCGAGGATACGGCGCGCATCCAGTCCTCCGCCCCATTCCACCCGCAGTCGACCGGTCGAGAGATTGAGCCTTGCGACATCCACGCCGGGAAGACGGCCGACTGCGCCCTCGATCTTCGACATGCAGCCGGCGCAGCTGGCGCCGCGGACAACAATGTCCAGCGCATGCTTGCCTTTGAAGTCGGTCACGAAGGCCGACGGATCCTGCGTAGGTCCTGGCGTTTCCGGCGGCGCAAGTCCGCTGGGACAGCCGGCGGTAAGCGCGCTCATGAAATCACCAGCGACTTCTGCGCTTCGAAAACCGGCTCATGATCCGTTGGTCGTCTGGCAGCAACATTGAGCTCGACGTGCGATGGGCGTGCGAGCTGTACCTGCGCCGAATATTCTCCGGCTGCGCTCTCAGCCAACTGAACCGGACGGTCATCATCGTCCTTGCCCGCCTGGTGTACTTCGGCGGCGACCAACAAGCCAGTAATGGGCTCGCCCGAGCGCGATTTCATCCGCACGATCAGGCGGTCGCCCTTGGCGCCGCGCAGGCCGATCTCCGACTGCCAGCCCAGCTCGCTTTGCTTTACGCGGCGCGCCACCTCGGCGTTGTATTCCAGTCCCAGGACGTAGGAGTTCGCGACCTGCTCGCCCGGAAACGTATTCACCGCCCGGACAATAAACGTCGTGTCGACCGTGATGACGATCGCGAAGAAGACGAACACCATCCAGAAGACGTGAATCCCGCGAAGGGGTTTGGCGATCATGGTCAGTGCTCCGGTCCGGCGAACTGCACGGATGCAGTGGCGCGCGCCGCGCCATGCTCATCCTTCAGAACGATGTTGATCCTTGAACCACCATTGACCACGGCCGCGGCGGGCGCCGTCACCAGCATCCGGTAGCGTTCCACCTCGTCCGGACCGAGATCGACATTTACTGTGGCGCCGGTGGCGACTTCACCGATCACCTGGACGCTGGCGTCTGACAAACCTTCCACGCTGGCCTGCAGCTTCCGGACGGTATGAAGCTTGTTGACGATCTTGATCGTGTAGGCGTTGCGGATCTCGCCGGTGGAAAGTTGGACATAGGGAAGCGCCCGATCCTTGAGTGCAGATATTTCGAGGTCGGTGCGGGTCGTGAGGCCAGCAAGCATGATCGCGCCGGTAAGCGTGAACACCGCTGCATAGACCGCCGTTCTCGCGCGCAAGGGCCGGAATTTCCTTGGCGTCTGCTTCATCCAGCGCAGGAGGACGTTTTCATCGGTATCGTAAGCGATCAGGCCCGTCGGCCGGCCGACCTTTTTCATGATGCCGTCGCACGCATCGATGCATAGCCCACACTGGATGCATTCGAGTTGGGCGCCTTTACGGATGTCGATCCCCATCGGACAGACAACGACGCACTGTTTGCAATCGATGCAGTCGCCTCGATCTTCCCAGCTGTCGCCCTTCTTGTGCGGTCCCCGTGGGTCACCCCGCTCCGAGCGATAGGTGATGGTCAGCGTTTCCTTGTCGACCATGGCGGCCTGGATGCGCGGCCACGGGCACATATAGGTGCAGACCTGCTCGCGCATGGTTCCGGCCAGCGCGTAGGTCGTCGCCGTCAACAGCCCGGCAAAGACGTATGCCGTGGCCGGCGCCTGGCCGCTAAAGAAGGTTTTCGCCAGCGTTGGTGCGTCGTGCCAGTAAAGGATGAAGGCGCCGCCGGTTGCGAAGGATACGAGCAACCAGACCGCGTGCTTTGCAGTCTTCCGCCATGCCTTGTTGAAGGACATGGTCGACTCGTCAAGTTTCATGCGGGCGTTGCGATCGCCCTCGAAGAAGCGCTCGACCACGAGGAAGAGGTCGGTCCAGACCGTCTGCGGGCAGAAATAGCCGCACCACACACGGCCGAACAAAGCCGTCACCAGGAAGAGCCCCACGGCAGCGAGGATGAGGAGCCCGGTGATATAGTAGACTTCCTGCGGCCAGATCTCGAGGCCGAAGAAGTAGAAGCGTCCACCGGCGAAATCGGCGAGCACCGCCTGGTCCGGCGCGCCCGGCCCGCGATCCCAACGGATCCAGGGCAGCAGATAGTAGACGCCGAGCGTGAAGCACAGCAGGAACCATTTCAGCGAACGGAATTTGCCGAAGACCAGCTTTGGATAGATTTGTTTGCGCCGCTCATAGAGCAGCATCGGATCGTCGCCCTCGGGCGGCGGCGCGTCCCCGCCGCCGCCCTTGGCGCCACGCCGCGCTCGGAGATCGATCAGCGTGGCCGTAGCCATCTATTCGCCTCCTCCCAGAGAGTGCACGTAGATGGCCAGAGCGCGAATGGTCGCCGGATCGAGACGCGCACCCCAATTCGGCATCACACCGTTACGCGGACCGTAGATCGTCTGGCGCAGCGTTTCGCGATCGCCGCCATAGAGCCAATCTGCGTCGGTAAGGTTGGGAGCGCCCTTCTCGCGTTTGCCATGCGCATCCTCGCCATGGCACTCGGCGCACTTCTCGACAAAGAGCGGACGCGCGCGCTCGACTGCCGCGGCGTCCGCAGACTTTCCGGAAATCGACGTGACGTACTCCACAAGGTCGTCGATCTGGGCGTTGGTAAGAAACTCGTCTCGCCCCCACGCAGGCATCTCCGAGCGTCGCGTGTCAGGATCGTCCGAGCGAATGCCGTGCGTGATAGTGCGTTCGATGTCCTCCAGCTTTCCGCCCCACAGCCACACATCGTCGGCAAGGCGCGGGTAGCCTTTGGCGCCGCGCCCGCCTGCCCCGTGGCATGTCGCGCAATTGTCCCCGAATGTGCTTTCGCCGAGAGCGAGAGCCAGCTGTGTCAACTGCGGATCCTTGAGAATGCTGCTGGCGTCTACGGCCATCAGCTTCTTGCCAAGCTCTGTCCGCTTGGTTTTCGTGGTGGTCATGTCGGCCGCGACGTTGACCCGATCGGACTGCCCGAGCACGCCGCGTGTATAACCCTGGAAGCCGGGCAACGCCGGCCAGGCCGGCATCAGCACCCAGTAGACGATCGAGAACACGACAGTTCCCCAGAAGATGAACCGCCACCAGCGGGGAAGCGGATTGTTCAATTCCTTGATGCCGTCCCATTCGTGGCCGGTCGTTTCAACACCGCTATGAGTGTCGACTTCAGGCGAGTGGTCGGTCATCGCCGTTGTCCTTCTCGTTCAGGGGAAGCTGGGCGGCGCGACTGAAGTCGCGGCCATTACGAGGCCAGAGCGCGTAAAGCAGCGCAGCGGCGAAGACTGCCACGAAGTAAACCGTGCCCCAGTTCTGGGCGAAGTGAGACCAGTCCTCATAGGTCATGACGCTACCTCTCGTTGGACAGGTCTTCGGCCTGGTAGGTCGAGAAATCGACCAGCGTGCCGAGCATCTGGAGGTAGGCAATCAAGGCGTCGAGCTCGCTGGGTGGGCCCGGCTCGCCGTCAAAGTTGCGAATCTGGACCGTGCCCTTGCGGCCCGCCAGCTTGGTGTAGGCGTCCCGCATGCCTTCGAACTCGGAATCCGGATCGGTCTGATTGGTCGCGTCAACGGCCGCGTCTGCAATCATCTTGTCGGTATAAGGAACGCCTTCGGCCTTCAGCGCCTTCATCTCGCCGGCGATGATGGAAGTATCGAGCGAGCGGCCTTCGAGGAAAGCGTAGGGCGGCATGATGGATTCCGGCACCAAGGCGCGCGGGTTCATCAAGTGCTGCTTCTGCCAGTCGTCGGAATACTTGCCGCCCACCCGTGCGAGGTCGGGACCCGTGCGCTTCGAGCCCCACAGGAAGGGGTGATCATACATGCTCTCGGCGGCGAGCGAGTAATGGCCGTAGCGCTCGACCTCGTCACGCAGGGGGCGGATCATTTGCGAGTGGCAGACGCTGCAGCCCTCGCGGATGTAGATCTGCTGGCCCGCCAGTTCGAGCGGCGTGTAGGGCCGCATCCCCTCGACCTTCTCGATCGTGTTCTTGAGGTAAAAGAGCGGCACGATCTCGATGATGCCGCCGATTGCAACGACCATCAGGATGCCGATAAGGAGGATGAAAGAGTGCTTCTCGAAGACCTTGTGGTTGCGAAGAAGCCAGTTGGACTTTGCACGGGTAGCAGCCACGCGCGCCTCCTATCATTCAGCAGGTTGCAGAGCGGGCGTCATCTCACGCTTGGCATCGCCCACCGGGACATCGCCGCGCGCCGTGCGCACCAGGTTGTAGACCATGATCAGCGCGCCGATCAGGTAGAGCCCGCCGCCGACGGAGCGGATCACGTACTCGATGTGCTTGGCGCTGACGGTTTCAACGAACGAGTACTGCAGGAAGCCGAACTCGTTGTAGGCCCGCCACATCAGGCCTTCCATGATGCCTGATACCCACATCGCACAGATGTAGAGCACGATGCCGAGGGTTGCGATCCAGAAGTGCCACTCGACAAGCGCGTTGGAGTAGAGCCGCTCGCGCTTCCACACCCACTGCGTCATGCAGTAGATCGCGCCGAACGAGATGAAACCGACCCAGCCGAGCGCGCCGGAATGGACGTGCCCGATGCCCCAGTCGGTGTAGTGCGAAAGCGCATTGACCTCGCGCACCGACATCACCGGGCCCTCGAACGTCGCCATGCCGTAGAAGGCGACGGCGACGACCAGCATGCGCACGACGGGGTCGGTGCGCAGCTTGTCCCACGCGCCGGACAGGGTCATCAGGCCGTTGATCATGCCGCCCCAGCTCGGCATCCACAGCATGATCGAGAACGTCATGCCCAGGGTCTGCGCCCACTGCGGCAGCGCGGTGTAGTGAAGGTGGTGCGGGCCCGCCCAGATATAGATGAAGATCAGCGACCAGAAATGGACGATCGACAGGCGGTAGGACCATACCGGCCGCTCAACTCGCTTCGGGATGAAGTAGTAGACCATCCCCAGGAAGCCGGCGGTGAGGAAGAAGCCAACCGCGTTGTGGCCATACCACCACTGGATCAGCGCGCTCTGCACCCCGCTGAACGCCGCAAAGGACTTGGTCCCGGCCCAGTTCGCCGGCAGAGACAGGTTGTTGATGATGTGAAGCATCGCGATCGTGACGATGAACGCGAGATAGAACCAGTTCGCGACGTAGATGTGCGGTTCCTTGCGGCGAAGAATCGTGCCGAGGAACACACAAAGATAGGCGACCCAGACGATCGCGAGCCAGATATCGGAATACCACTCCGGCTCGGCGTATTCCTTGCTCTGTGTGACGCCCATCAGATAGCCGGTGCCGGCAATCACGATGAAGAGCTGATAGCCCCAGAACACGAACCAGGGCCACATGCCGCCGGCGAGGCGCGTACGGCAGGTGCGCTGGACGACGTAGAATGATGTCGAGATGAGCGCGTTGCCGCCGAATGCGAAAATCACTGCCGACGTATGCAACGGGCGCAGCCGTCCGAAGTTGGTCCAGCCCCAGTCGGGAAAGTAGAACAGGTTCGGAAAGGTCAGCTGCAGGGCGATGATGAGGCCGACGAGAAATCCGGCGATGCCCCAGAACATCGTGGCGATGATGCCGGCCTTAACGACGCCCTCTTCATAATATGTGCGGTCGAATCGGATTTTCTGGTCCGTGTCCTGGTGCCAGATCATCAGACCGACGATCCCGATGGCCGCTGCGGCGAGGAACATCCAGGAATGCGCGCGGAAAGCGGGATCAACCGCGTTCGCTGCACCGAGAAATGCCAGCAGCAGAACAATCGTGAGTATGGCGCCCACCAAAAAAGTGCTGCCATCGATTCCGTCGGAGCGCGTAGCGCTGGCCGCCATGTTCCTGTCCTCGCATGCGGATGTGCGCCCGAAACGGGCCGCAGACAGGGGCATCTGACAGGGCGAGCCAATTCGCCCCTTGATCCAGCGCAAACTCCTGGCCTTCAGGGCGTGGCATTTGTTCGCGCGTGGACGCCGTCCCCCCAACTCTGGCGTCTGCGGGTGGAGGCGCCTGTGAAGTCAATTGCTGTATTCCTGTCCGGTTTCGCAGCAATGCTTGCAGGCGCCTTTATTCGTTCCTGCGACGGGGCCGAGAATCTTCTGTTGCGTGCCTGGTGCGGCAAGGCGCCGCTGGATTTGTCAGCGATGTCGCACCAGCATTGTGCGGGCTGCGCGCTGGCGGTGGCCGGCATGACGCTTATCGCAGTCTCTCCACTCCTCTCGCTTAGCCCTCCCCCATCGGCTGGAGCAAAAGCCAGATGAGCGTAGCACTGACTTTGACCTCGCGTTCGCGCCACCGTCGCTGGGATTATCTGCCGGACTTCGCAAACGCCCAGCTGCCAAGATACACCAGCTATCCGCCGGCGAATCGGTTCTCAGGCGCCGTTGGCCCGGATGCGGCGAGCGCGGCGCTTGCCGCGTTGCCGCCCGAGACATCCCTGTCCCTCTATGTCCACATCCCATTCTGCAAGAAGCTCTGCTGGTATTGCGGTTGCCACACCAGTGTCCCGTCTGCCGCGGATCCCATCGATTCCTATCTTGAAGCATTGAAGGGGGAAATTCGCCTGATAGCCGGACAGGTGCGCCGCGATGCAAGTGTTGCACGCGTCCATTTCGGCGGCGGCTCACCCGACATTCTACGGCCGGACCAAATAAGCGATCTTTTCAGGACGCTTCGGGAAAGCTTCACATTCAGCTCGTTCGCGGACATCGCAGCGGAATTTGATCCCCGCGGCCTCACCGCTGAAGTGATCTCGACATACGCCGCCAACGGACTAACGCGCGCGAGTCTTGGCGTTCAGGTTCTTGATCCCGCCGTTCAACGACGGATCAACCGCATCCAATCCGCGCGCGAGATCGAGTCGGCGATCGGCGGACTTCGCGCCGCGGGAGTTGCTGGGATAAATGTCGACATGATGTATGGGCTGCCCGGGCAGACCCGCGAGCACGTCGTGGAAACGGCTCTTTTTGCCTCCACCCAGGATGTCGACCGTGTGGCGGTGTTCGGCTACGCGCACGTGCCGTGGATGAAGAAGCATCAGAAGGGCATCTCGGTCGACAATTTGCCGGCTGGCGAGGCGCGATTCCGCCAGGCGGAAGCCGCGGCAGAATCCCTCGAACGCAGCGGCTACATTCCCGTCGGCTTTGATCACTTTGCCGCGCCTGGCGACTCGCTTGCGACGGCAGCGCTCCAGGGGCGCCTTCACCGCAACTTCCAGGGTTATACGGACGATGAATCTTCAACGCTTATCGCATTCGGCGCATCGGCCATCTCATCCCTGCCTGGCCTCATCTATCAGAATACTCCGGACGCTTCGGCTTATCGGACGGCCTGCGCAGAAAACCGTCAGCCCGTGGTGCGAGGAGCAGTGATCGGCCCCGAAGGGCGGCGTATCGGGAAACTGATTGAACGCCTGCTTTGCGATTTCGAGGCGGACATATCGAGCGATCTCCGGGCCAGCGCCCAATCATCGCTTCGGCCCTTGATCGCGGCTGGCCTGGTTGAGTTGTCGCAGGATCGACTCTCGGTAACGGCACGGGGCAAACCCTACGTCCGGTCGGTAGCCGCTTGCTTTGATACAGGCCTCATTCCGACCCCTGGCCGCCATAGCCTCGCGGTTTGATCATGGGTCACACGGTCTGCATCATCCAAGGCCATCCGCATGGCGGCGGTAAACATCTCTGTCACGCGATTGCTCAAGCCTACGCCGATGGAGCACGACTTGCTGGCGCCAGAATCCGCGGCGTCGACATCGGCGACATGGATCTTCCCCTGTTTCGTGATCCCGCCGATTTCGTAACGGCGCCGCCGGATAGAGTAGTAGAGGCGCAGAACGCCATACGCGCCTCGAACCATATTGTCGTCATCTATCCGCTCTGGCTTGGCACCATGCCGGCGGCGGTGAAGGCATTCTTCGAGCATCTATGTCGCAACAATTTTGCAATCGAGTCCGATGCCAAAGGCGGCTGGCCGAAACAAATGCTCAAGGGAAAATCCGCGCGTGTGATTGTGACGATGGGCATGCCGGCGATGGCCTACAAAGTGATGTTCGGCGCTCATGGCGTTCGCGGATTCGAGAGCTCCATTCTCGGCATGGCGGGCATCAAGCCGATCCGGGAAACCCTGATCGGCGGCGTTGGAACCCTGTCGCGGTCGCAAGTCGAGGCCACCTTGTCGCGCATAACCAAACTCGGCCAGGCGCTGAGCTAGGTTGCATCTGCCGCTGTGGCCTTTGCGAGGTTGGCGTCTATGGCTTGGCGGGACCCGAGATGGATTTGAGATAGGCTACTAGGTCATCCTTGTCGGAAAGGCTAAGATCAAGCGGCGGCATCTCGCCATGCTTCAGCGTAACGCCGCGAACGCGATCGCGCTCCATCAGTTTGAAGTCCAAGCGTGGCAGCAGTTCCTTCATCGGCGGGGCGTTCCGGTTCGGGCTGAATTCGTCGCGATCGAGCGCATGACAACTGCCGCACCTGAGACTTGCGAACAGACGACCGTCCGCGATCTGCCGTTCGGGCGATGGCGCTATGCCCTGCTCTGCTCCGGTGTTCGAAGTGACACACCCGGCCAGGCCGGCGGAGAAGAGGGCGGCAAGAAGACCGGCCGCGCCTCTGCGGAATGAGGACTCCTTGGAATGCGTCATTGGGATGCCTTTTCGGAAATCGTTGAAACGGGTTGAGATTGTAGCCCTCGTATCCAGCCGCTTCACTGCACCGCGAGCCCGGCCTGGGTTCAGTGCGATAAAAGAAGCGGCATGGGGACATCTGACAACAGGTCGCGGCTTACTCCTCCCAGTGCGATCTCGCGGAGCCGCGAGTGGCCGTAAAGCCCGAGGACTACGAGATCGGCTCCAGTCATTCCAACGTGTCGCCGAATGATGTCACCGACGGGCATTTCATCATCCCGATCAACGGTTAGCTTCGCTTCCTTGCAGCCATGTACGTAGAGGTGACGCTGCAACAGATCGTCGAGCTCGGATTCACCGTGCTTGGAGACGACCAAAAAATGAATTTCCTCGGCTTGCGTCAGGAATGGCCAAGCGTCGCGAAGCGCCCGCGCAGATTCCCTTGAGTCCTTCCACGCGATCAGGATCTTGCGGCCGATCGCCATCGGAAACCCGCCATGCTTGAGAACCAGGGTGGGGCCTCCGGACGCCATGCCGACATCAGCAGCCGCAGTGACGTGCCGACCCAGGGCAGGCCTCATTTCCGAAGGCAGGACGACGAGATCGTGGCGACGCGCGCAGGCAATAATGGCGTCGGAACTGTCTCCATTTATATCGAGCCACCAGAAGGGCACGCCTGCCTCACGGACCGCTTCGTCAAAGATGCGCCGCGCAGCGCACATCTCGTTGGTGATCTCCTCATTCCGCTCGCTGAGATAAGCTGCGACGGTGGCGGACGACGGCGCCACGCCATCGCCGATGGCCGGATTCTCGATGAGTTCGGACCTGAGGAAGACGCCACTGAGGCCGCTGTTGAATTTTTTCGCCAGGGCGACCGCGGCGGCAATCCGGGTTTTACCTGCCGGAGTATTGTCGACATGGACGAGAATATTCTTGTATGCCACGCACGGCTCCCAGGCGCCATTGCAGCTTAGGGACGCGCGAGCCGCCCTACTTTGATCGGCGTCAAGCTGAAAGGCCTTGCTGGAGCGGAATGGCCAGAATTTCGCCGCGCGCGACCACATCGATTGACGCCTCCGCAAGGCGGAGAAGCAGGCGTCTTTTGCGGCGAAGCGGCCACCATTCGTAAAGAAGAATCTCGATGGGTTTCCAGTTGGCGACCCACCCAAAGATCAGAAGGCTCTCGGAAAGAAACCCGGATAACGGGCTTTCAGGCATCAAGCTGCGAACGAGCTGACGCAGGCCGACGCAAAGACCAAGAACAGTCAGCGCGATGGCCAGCGAAATTTCAGCAACGGACATCAGCTCACGCAGGTCGCCTGCCATGCGATTTGCCCGATACTGGAAGTGCCGTTCGATGGCGGTCTTTAACCCCACAAGATCAGCGCTGGCGGCGAGCGCGGGCGGCAGATGGATGCGAATGCCGATCGACGCAGACGGCGGCAATTCGCGCGCCCAGCCAACGATGAATTCCTCGGCCGCGTGCGAAAGATCACGAGTTGGAATTGGGAATGGATCGAATGGGTCGAAGAGCTGCTCGACCCTCTCCAGTTGCAATTCGATTAGTTTGATGTCGGAGCGCGCCTCCCGCGGCATCAGCTGACAGTCGGCATGGCGTAGTGGCCCTCACACTCTGCTTCCCGCCCTCGTACCACGCGCTTTCCCTTGAGCCGCCCGCGCGTTTCGGTCACGACGGTGCATTGCCAGTCCGGCGCTGCATCCTGCATCACGTGGATGATGACCCAGTCTTCGGTCTTGTGCAGGTGGTGAGCACGAGCCGTGTTCGAGAACAAGGTTGTGAAGTGCCATCCCCTGCGATGGTCGTGCATGACCGGCAGCCATGCCAGGTGCTCCGGATTGAACCGCCTGGGCGCAATGAGCTTGAGTTCATTGGCCGCGGCTCGCCGGCGGTATACCCGATCGATGTCGAGCAGCATTGCCACCGGCGGCAGGGGCGTGCGCCCTACCTGACCCCGCAGCGTCCGGAGCCGCTCGTGCAGGGCCGCGCGCAGGGCGCCTATGCGCCTTTCGCCAAAGCCCGCAAGCGTCGCCAGGCGGCCATCGTTAACTGCCTCCTCGAGCTCTTCCAGTGTATCGACGTGAAGCTCCTCGTGAATGCGCCGGGCTGAGCCCGGGCCGATTCCGGGGATGCTGGTCAGAAGGGATTCCGGATCCAATTCACCGGTCAAACGGTCGAGGGCTGACCATCTTCCCGTGGCGACCATCTCCGCGATCGCTGCGGCTATGCCACGGCCGATTGCCGGCAACTCGACCAGCGCATCCTTGCCCCCCGAGGAAAGAACAGCATCGACGGGCTGATCGAGCCCCTCGACCACAGGCGCCGCCCGGCGATAGGCCTCGGACCGGAATCCACCCTCCCCCTGATATTCCAGCAGCCTGGCCATGTCCCGAAGCTGGTTTGCGACACGAAGATTGAGGGCGTGAATCATGACGGTACTCCCGCACCCCCAAATCATCACCGGCAAAGACAGCGGCGCCTTGATCAGGCTCAATCCACGGCGTGAGAAGGTAGTGACGGGCAAGCAGAAGAACACGTCGGCCGGCGCGGTGGAGGCCGGCTTGCGCTATGCTCGGTGTGCATCGAGGTGCGGCCAGCAAGCCTTCATGAACCTCGAGATCCGGCAATCAATTTCCGATGGCGTCTCACGCATCACGTCCTTTGAGAGCGTGATCACGAACTGATCGTGGAGGGCATCGCCCAAATGCGCCCAGATCGCGCTCATCATCCCCGGCGAGGCGCACAGCATGAGATGCTCATAGCCTGGCTGGCG
>DASZSI010000088.1:0-14138 GCA_035548775.1 Hyphomonadaceae bacterium | reverse complement strand
GGCGCCTGGAAGGTGGCCTACGCTGACTTTGTGACTGCGATGATGGCCTTCTTCCTGCTGATGTGGCTCATCAACACGACCTCTCCGGAACAGAAACGCGGTATCGCCGACTACTTCGCTCCCGCCAGCGTCTCGCGCTCGCAACAGGGCTCCGATGGCCTTCTCGGCGGCACGGCGTTCCAGAAGGACGGCGCCCGCGCCTCGGGCACCAACCGCAAGATCGACGAAGAGCTTTCCTCCCCCAACCCTCGCTCGAAACAGGGCGGCGCCGACTCTGATGGCAAAGGCGCCCAGCCGAGCGAAGACGCCATGGCCAAGGCGCTCTCCAAGCGAGAAGATGCGCAGTTCACCAGCGCCGAGGCCTCGCTGCGCCAGGCGCTGCAAGACCTGCCCGACTATGCCGAACTGTCGAAGAACCTGATCGTTGACCAGACGCCGGAAGGCCTCAACATCCAGTTGGTCGACCAGGAAGGCCGCGCGATGTTCGACGGAACTTCGGCCCAGCCGCTCCAGCGTACTACGCGCCTTCTCGAGGCTGTCGCCAAAGTGATCCAGGATATGCCCAACCGGATCAACATCTCCGGCCACACCGACACCACCGCCCCGTCCAAGCCTGGCTACACCAACATGGACCTGTCGGCCGACCGGGCGAACGCCGCTCGCCGTATCCTGGAAGCCAATGGGATCAAGGCGGAACGGATTTATTCGGTCAGCGGCAAGGCCGCCCAGGAGCCGCTCTATCCGGACGACCCGGACATGCCCGCCAACCGCCGGATCAGCATCGTCCTGCTGCGCGAAGCCCCCGTGTTGCCGTCGGATCACTCCCTTTGATGGTCCGGGCCGCCAAAAGGCCCGCGACACAGAGGTGTTTGAAGCGTTTTGCCTATGGCCTACCCGCCCCATCGGCGTTTAGAGTCGAATCGGCATGAAGGAAACCGACACCAAGGAAATCATCCCGACGGATTTCGTCCGGAAGATGAAGTTCTATCTGACCTCTCCGCAGCCTTGTCCCTACCTGCCGGGCAAGATGGAGCGGAAGGTGTTCGCCAACCTTGCGGTGGATGGCGCCGTCAATCTCAATGACAGCCTCACCCGCTCGGGCTTCCGCCGTTCGCAGACCATCGCCTATCGCCCGGCCTGCAAGGCCTGCGGCGCTTGCCGGTCGGTGCGGATCGATGTGGCCGCCTTCCAGATGTCGCGCCGGTGGAAACGCGTCCTGGCCAAGAACGCGATGCTGGAGCGCGAACCCTGCCACCCGCGCGCAACGCGCGAACAGTTCCGCCTGCTCAAGCGCTATCTGCACGAACGCCACCCCGGCGGCGGCATGACCGAAATGGAAATCCGCGACTATGCCGGCATGGTCGACGCCAGCCCGGTTCGCACGGTCGTGTTCGAATACCGCAACCGCATCGTCGCCGGGCAGGAAGACGATGGCTCGCTCCAGGCCGCCGCGCTCACCGACGTGCTGCGCGACGGCTTGTCGATGGTCTATTCCTTCTTCAAGCCCGAGCTCTCGTCTCGCAGCGTCGGCGCCTTCATGGTGCTCGACCATGTGCGTCTCGCTTCCGAACTCGGCCTGCCCTACGTCTATCTCGGTTACTGGGTCCGGGGATCGGAGAAGATGGGCTACAAGTCCGACTTCGCCCCGCTTGAAGTCTTCGACGGCGACATCTGGCGTACCCTGCGGCCGGAAGAGGTCTGACGCTCTACTCCGCCGTCTCCGCCTCAAGCCAAGCCGCGTAGGCCGCGTCGAGCTTCCAGAGCTCCATCGCGATGATGCACGGCACGTCGTAGGGATGCAGCTGCTTCACCCGGTCCGCCAGCCGATCGAACAGGCTCGCTCGCGTCTTCAGGTAGAGCGCAACCTCTCCCGCCCGCTCGATCGCGCCATGCCAGCGGTAGATGCTCGTCACGTCGCCGCCGATATTGGCGCAGGCGGCCAGGCGCTCTTCCACGCAGGCTCGCGCGATCGCCTCCGCGCTGGCGCGGTCCGGACAAGTGATCAGCACGTCGATGAAAATCATCCGAAATGTCTCGAGGCGCCACCGGGTTAGCAATGGCGCCTCGATCATAGCCTCGGCGTATCTCGAGGCTACTAGGCTGGAGAGACCGGACGGAAGTTAAGCTCGCCCTCGCCTGTCTCCGTTCACAGGTCGAACGCAGTTCCATCGGCAGGGTTCCGTGAACGTCGGACCCATGCTGTCCGGTTGCTACAGCATAAGCTCCAGCTGCACGTCCGCCCGCGCATAGGGCGATGGAATAGATTGCTTGAGCGGAACAAAGCCCGCGTCCCGGTAAAGTTTCAGGGCGGCGCCGAGGCTGGAGTTCGTTTCGATATAGACGCGGCTGGCCCCCATTTCGCGCGCCCTGTCGATCGCAGCCGCAACCAGCATCCGCCCGGCCCCTCGGCCCTGCGCCGCGGGAAGCACGCCCATCTTGGCAAGCTCCACCGAACCGCCACCCATCACCATCAGGGCTACGACACCGAGCGGCACATCCCCATCCACCGCCAGCAGGATCGCGCCGCCGGGGCCGAGGATATACTTGTGAGGATTGTCGAGAACATCGCGGTCCTTCTGCTCGACAACGAAGAACCGCTCGATCCAGTCGAGATTGATGTCGCGGAACGCCGCCTCGTCGCCAGGCTGGAACGCGCGGACGACAATCCCCATCCTAAAACTTGACCTGCGGTGCGTTCTGCATCTCCGCGCGCTGGGCCTCGCCCACGTCGAAGAATTCCTTCGAGGTGAAGCCAGTCGAGCCGGCGATGATCGAACCCGGGAATTGCTGGATCGCGGTGTTATAGTCGCCGACAGCCGAGTTGTAGAAGCGGCGCGCTGCAGCGACCTTGTCCTCGATCGAGGACAGCTCGGTCTGCAACTGGATGAAGTTGGCCGAGGCCTTGAGGTCCGGGTAGCTCTCGGCCAGCGCGAACAGCCGGCCGAGCGATTGCGTCACCACGCCTTCCGCTGCGCCAATGGCGGCCGGACCCTGCGCCGAGGCCGCCGCGTTGCGGGCGGCGATCACGGCATCGAAGGTGGATTTCTCGTGGGCGGCGTAGCCCTTCACCGTCTCGACCAGGTTGGGGATCAGTTCACGGCGCAGCTTCAGCTGAACGTCGATGCCCGAGAACGCCTCGTTCACCGTCTGCCGCTTGGACACCAGCCCGTTGTAGATGCCGATAATGAACAGCAGCAGAAGTACGACGACGCCTATGGCGATATAGACCGGCATCATGTCCATGGTCCCGAGCCCTCTTGTTCCGTCCCGGCCTATCCCGGCGTTCCCTGCAAGCTACTAAGGGCGCCCGTCTAAATCCAGTGGTCTGGCAGGGGCTTGCCGTCGTACAGTGGGGCGAGGCGGGACTGGTCAGGATTTCCCGCGAATCGGGTTGAGGAGCATGTGATGGCCAAGCAGCTGGGCAGCCAGGCGGTTGTCGTGGGCGCCGGCATGGGCGGGCTGGCGGCGGCCGCCGCACTATCACCGTTCTTCAGTAAGGTCAGCGTGTACGACAAGGATGCGCGGGCGGACGGACCGGCATTGCGCGCCGGCGTCGGGCAGGGCGCCCACACGCACACCCTGCTCAAGGGGGGCGAGACCGCCATCGAAGGCCTGCTTCCCGGCTTCACCAAGGCGCTGTACGCCGCTGGCGGCGTGCCCCTGCGTGTCGGGATGGACGTCCAGTTTCTCGATTTCGCCGGCGTAATGCCGGACGCGGACACGGGGTTCGACATCACCGCCATGTCCCGGCCGATGTACGAGGCTGTGCTGCGGCAGGAACTGATGAAGAGTGGCACTGTCTCGATCAGCTACGAGGCGCCGGCGAAGCGGTTCATCATCGAGGGCGGAACCTGCGTCGGCGTCGAGCTTGAGGATGGCGCGCGCATCAACGCCGACCTTGTTGTCGACGCGACCGGCATGACCGGCCCTCTCGCTGCCCAGCTGGCGTCGGATGGCCACACGGAATTTGCGACGGAAGAAATAAAGATCAATGTCGCCTATACGACCGGCAAATTCCGCCAGCCGGAAAAGTACCGCGGCGAACGCAAGGGCTTCTTCGTCCTTCCCGGGCCGCCCTCGCCTTACTTCGGATTGATGCTGCCGATCGAGGATAACCAGTGGATCGTCTCGCTCGGCGGTCGCGGCGCCAACACGCCGCCGCGCGACATCGCCGGTTTCCGCGACTACGCTTCCCGATATCCGGCGCTCGACATCTACAACCGCATCAAGGACGCAGAACCTACCAGCGACCTGCGCGTATTCCGCAAGACTTTCGCGACGCGCCGCCGGTTCGACCAGTCGCATAAGTGGCCCCAACGCCTCATCCCCGTGGGCGATGCGATGTCGAGCGTGAACCCCACCTACGGTCAGGGCATGTCGGTTGCTGCGATGCAAGCCGCCGAACTGGCCCGGCAGCTCACCGCCCGCGACAATCTCGATGGGCTGGACAAGGCTTTCCTTCCCGCCGCCTTCGCGATTTCGGAACGCGCCTGGGGCCTCGCGATCAATTCCGACTATGTCTACCCCGAGACCGAAGGACCGCGCCCTGCAAACTTCGAAGTCTCGCGCACCATGGCCGGCGTCCTGCGCAAACTCGCTCAGGACGACATGGACTTTCGTCTGTTCCGCCTGCGCTTCGGCCAACTGCTCGAAACCGACCAGGCGCTGCGCGAAGGTCCCCTGGCGATGCGCTTCTTCGCGGCGCTGCAGGGATCGATGTCCCCGCCGGGCTGACGCCTATCTTGCCGGATTCAGCGCCTGGCTCACGATCAGGTCGGCCGCCGCCGCGCGCGGCGGGGTTTCTACCTTGATGGTAGCGCCAAATTCCATCTGCTGATCGATCTTGGGATCGTAGGCCGGCCACGATGGTGCGGGCAAGCAGGACGGCTTCCCGGTCTTGGCGAAGGAGACCCAGCATGCCGACATCGTCTCCGACATCTGCTTGTCGGCGTCCGACATGAAGCGCGCCAACACCGGCGTCTGCGTCCAGGTCTTGAACACGTAGGGAATTTCCGAACCGTGGTTGGCGCCGGGAACGGCGGAACGGCGCGATTCCGCGACATAACTGAAATAATAGAGCCAGCTCGGCGCGCCGGACGAAGCCTGCGCCGCGATCCAGCGCGACGGCGCCACGAACACGATGTCGCCCATGGCTTGCCGTGTGAATTCCTCTTCGCTCGTTCCTTCTCCATAGAGCTTCCTGAACTCCGCCATGCGCGGACCAACCGCTGCCGAAAGCGCGGCGGTGGGCACGCCCAGAGTGGTCAGCACGCTCGATTCATTGGAGTTGGCGCCGATGATCAGCGGCACGTCGATGGCGCGGCCGTCCTTGAACGCCTGCCAGGGCGCCTCGGTTACCAGGCGCCCGTCAATGAAGGGGCCAAAGCCCAGCCCGCCCTGCAATGCGCCCTGCGCCTTGATCCAGTCTTCCGCCGGCTTAGCGCGAAGATCGGCGAGCTTCGCGTCCGCCCCCAGCCCGATATTGCCGGCCGACTGCACACCGCGCGCTTCGTTGTCCTTGAGGCCTCCAGGCCGCTGCAATCCGCCGCCGGATTCAACGATGGCCTTAGCGAACAGACCTTTCGCCGCTGGGTTGGCCAGCAGATAGATCATGCTGGATCCACCAGCGCTTTCCCCAAACGCCGTGACGTTCTTGGGGTCGCCGCCGAACGCCGCGATATTGTCCTGCACCCAGTGCAGCGCAGCCAGCTGGTCCATCAACCCGTAATTGCCAAGCGGCTCTCCCGGCTTGGCCGCGGCGGTTAGCGTCGGATGCGCAAAAAACCCCAGGAGCCCGAGGCGATAATTCACCGTGACCAGGACTACGCCCTGCTTCGCGAACTCGGCCCCGTCGTAAAGCGGCGCGCCGCTATAGCCGAGGCGAAACGCGCCGCCATGGATCCAAACCATGACGGGAAGATTCTTGGCGCCGGCGGGCGCGAACACGTTGAGCGTCAGGCAGTCCTCGCTCTGCTTCGGCGGCGCGCCAACACCTCCGCCATCGCCACGCTCAGGCTGGGGACACGCTGCTCCCACCGTGTCAGCCTTCAGGGCCGTCTTCCACGGCTTGGTCGGCTGCGGCGGCTGCCAACGCAGCTCGCCGACCGGCGGCTGCGCGAAGGGAATGCCCTTCCACGACGCCACACCGTTTGCCGTGACGCCCGATACCTCGCCGGGTTTCGTCTTCACGGTTTGCGCCGACGCGATCGGCGCCGATGCCAGCACGACTGCCGCAAGTCCCGCCAAAATTCTGCTGATCACGCCACTTCCCCTCACCGCAAATCCGTGAGGAGAGAATGATACTATGCGGTAGCTTTGTCCAGCCGCAGTCGCAGCTCCGCGACTTCCGATTCCAGCGCACGAATGCGCTCGTCTCTCACAGCGACCAGGTCGGAAACCTCGTCGACATCAAGGCGCAGTGGAATGTGCTGCGGACAATTGCGGTCCCACGCCGCGATCTTGAACAGCAGCACCTGTTCCCCCCGCGCACGATAGCCCTCCGGCATAAGCTGGCGCAGCAGGTCGGCGTCGCCCTCCACCATCTTCGCCTCGCCCCAGATCTTCAGGCGTTGTTGCGTCCGATAATCGATCAGGAACAGCATCGCCTTCGGATTTTCGGAAAGGTTGCCCGCGCTGATGTATTGCCGGTTGCCTGCGTAATCCGCGAAAGCCAGCGTCGTGTCGTCGACGATGCGCAGGAAACCCGGCGGTCCGCCGCGATGCTGGATGTAGGGCTGACCATCCTTCGAGGCGGTAGCCATAAGGAAGCTGCGTTGACGCGAGATGAAGTCGGCAACCTCCGGGATCAGGCGCGTGTCCCAGCCGCCCCTCGCTTCCATCGCGGCATAGCCTTTTCGCGAACCCTTGCGAGCCTGAATGGCCTTCACCGCCGGCGTGAAGGCGATGTCGCTGGAATAGCCTTGGTCAAGGGGCGCCGAGATTTCGCTCATGGCAGTAACGTAGCCCTTCCGCTTTCCGGCGATAGATGGCAACTATTGAACCTACCCTACCATAATATGGAAGGCCCGGATGGACCGCCTCGACGCCATGAACGTCCTTATCGCAGCGGTGGAGGCCGGCAGCCTGTCGGCCGCGTCACGCCGGCTGCGATCGCCGCTCGCCACTGTCAGCCGCAAGGTGTCGGACCTCGAAGCGTATGTCGGCGCTCGCCTTGTTACACGCACCAACCGCAAGCTCGTGCTGACCGACGCGGGCCGCGGCTATATCGAGGCGGCGCGGCGCATCCTTGAACACGTCAACGAGGCTGAACGCGCCGCCGCTGGCGAATATGCCGCGCCGCGCGGCGACCTCACGATCAGCGCACCCGTGGCGTTCGGTCGGATGCATGTTCTGCCTGTGGTGGAAACATTCCTGGCCAGGCATGCCGATATCAATGTTCGGCTGTTGTTGCTGGACCGGACGGTGAACATGCTGGAGGAGCATGTTGATCTCGCTGTGCGCATCGCCCCGCTTCCCGACTCAAATCTAATCGCCACGCGCGTGGGATCGATCCGGCATGTGGTGTGCGCCAGCCCGGCATACCTGAAACAGCACGGAACGCCGCGCTCGCTGGACGACCTTGCCCGCCACGCCTGCATCACCTTCGACGGGCTAGGACCGGCGAAGGCCTGGCGCTTTGCGGAGCGCGACATTGCCGTACGCCCTCGCCTGTCGGTCAACACCGCCGAAGCCGTGGTGCAGGCGGCTGTCAGCGGCGTGGGTTTGGCGCGCGTGATGTCCTACCAGGCAGCAGACGCGGTGAAGACCGGCAAGCTCAAACTGTTGTTGCGCTCCCACGAGCCCGAGCCCTGGCCCGTGAGCCTGATCTATCCGGATCAGGGCATGCTGCCGCTCAAGGTGCGTGCATTCCTCGACTGGGCGGCGCCGAGGCTGCGTAAATCTCTGGCCGTCTAGGAAGCGACTGCTGCGGCCTGCATGCGCTCCAATTGCTCCACCAGGTCGGCCGGATACGGCGACCGGTAGGCCGAAACGCCCAGCCGTTCGCGCACCCTATCAAGTGGCGCGGCCCATATGGCCGGCCAGTCGACACCCATCAGCGATGGCGTCTCCCGGCCATGACGCCAGCCGGTCAGGATAATATCGAGCAACAGGCTCAACCCTTCGGGCCGCTTGATCGCCGCCTTGGTGACGACCACCGCCAGAAACTGCGCCGAATAGTTGTGGCCGAACTGCGAGAGCTGGAACGCCGAAATCGCAACCTCATGCAGCGCCGTGGTGTGATAGCCGCCGACAATGTGCCAGATATCGTGGCACTGCAGCGCGCGCGCATTGAGATAGTCGAGCGGCGGGCGCATGCTCGCCAAACCCAAAGTGTCGCGGTCGAGCACTTCGAGATCGAAATTATTGTCGATGATCTGGCGATGGAACTCGCCGCCCAGGCTGTCGTGCGGGCACGCAGCCAGGTCCGCCATCCGGAATTTCGGCGGCCAGCCTTGCGCCACCGCATCGGGCACGCCGGGTATGGCGAGGCTCGCTTCTCCCGCACGCTCCGCATAGCTGTCCTCGACGATGCCGCCGAGTTGGGCGACGCGCATGGTGAAGCCGCCGGCGTCCATCCTGGTGTCGTCGTCCATCAATTTCCAGAACGGCGCCCAGAGAGCTGGCGGGACCTTGCCCGTCCCCGCGCGGAGATCAAACGGCGACGACGTCTCGCTGAACCATCCGCGGGCGGCTGCATCATAGGCGTCGATCGCCAGCGCAGGTTCAGCCCAACCGCACCGCGTCAGAAGCGCGCCGAGATCCAGCGCCGCCTGCGCATCGCCTTGCTTCGCGGCGCGGGCCAGGACAGCAGGGTCTCCCTCGCCCGATGCAACAAGGGCCTGGTAGCGCTGCTTGATGGCGTCGGAGATCATGGGCTTCTCCCGTTTGCGCCGAGGCTAGCACCGCAACTCCCGGGGGCAAGGCCACGATCAGCCTTTCGCTGCGCCAAGTTTGCGCAGGTTCTCTTCGTGCGACGAACGGCTCAGCGTGTAGGTGAAGGTTACCAGCGTCATCGCCAACCGCAGGCCGACAATCACCGGCAGGTAATACCAGCCCAGCGTGGTAAGGGTCGAGGCCGGCACCTGGCTGGGGTCGGCGCCCGCCGGGAACTGCGCTAGTCCCAGCACGATGGCGGCCACCATAACGCCCGCCCCGGTTGTGATCTTCTGGATGAAGGTGTTGGCGGCGAAGAACACGCCCTCCGACCGCCGCCCGGTCTTGAGCTCGGACTGCTCGACCAGGTCGGAGATCATGGAGGCGAGCAGGGCTTGCAGGCAGACGATCAGCGCCACATCCACCTGCCCTTGGATGAACACGACCCAGAAGGTTGTGGGATCGCTGCCATTGGAAATGACGCCGAAGAGACGCAACAGGATGGCAATGGGCGTCACCGCCATGCCAGCAAAACCGATGACGATGGCGCCGTTGCGCTTGCCCAGACGCTTGGTCACCAAAGGCGCAAGCGCGGCGCCGATAAGCGCCGAGATGAAGATCGCCAGCGTGATCAGCCCGATCTGCTGCGGCGAGAACCCCCAGAAATAGGTCGAGAAGTAGACGCTCAGCGCATTTCCGAAACCGACGGCGATGTTGGCGATGAGGCCGGTGAGAAAGATCGAGAAGAAGGACCGGTTCGAAAGAGTCGCGAGCACCTCGCGAAACATGGCGACCAGGCTGATCTTGCGCGCCTCGGGTTGCTGCATCTGGGCGATGCGGCCATGGGTGCCGAGCGCCGAAACCATGATCGCAAGGAAGATCGCCGCCGACGCGATGTAGCCATAGACGACATAGGAGTCGCGGTTGAACTGGCCGTTGGGAATCGCCTGGGTCGCAAACGCCGGAAAGATGAAGAAGAACATCAGCACCGTCATCGCATTGCCGCCGGCCCAGCCAAAGAAGCTGCGATAGGACAGGATGGCAGATCGCTGGTCGTAGTCCCGTGTCAGTTCAGGCGCCTGCGCCGCGCTGGGTGTCTCGAACAGGGTAAGGAAGAACCGCGTCAGGATCGCAAGAACAAGCAGGTAGATGAAAAGCGCGTTGTGGTCCCAGCCCACCGGCGGCCGCCACAGCAGGAAATAGCACACCGCCACCGGCAAGGCCGACACATACATGAACAGATGCCGCCTGCCCCATCGCGACCTCAAATTGTCCGACCAATAGCCGACAATCGGATCGAGGATCGCGTCGAGCACCAACGCCGTCGTCAGCGCCGCGCCAACCAGGCCGGCGTCCAGCCCGATCACCTGACTGTAGAAGACAAGGATGAAAATGCCGAAGCCGGCGTCCTTGATGCCAAACGCAGCCGAGCCCACGCCATAGGCAAGCTTCGTGAGCAATGATGGCGGCTTCTCGCTGATGCAGGCCTCCCCGGCTTTCGAAGAGGCTAGGCGTACCTGCGCTGCAACGGCAACCCGGCGCCTTAGCGTCAGCCGCCAGTAAACTTGCCGTTCTTGTTGAAGCCGCGCGGAGGCAGACGGCCGGACTGGGCGCGCTTGCCGATCCAATCCTTCCAGTCGTCGGCCGATTGCTGGCGGCCGCCACTGTCGGTCCACGAGAACCCGTCAGCCTTGTTGAAAGTCTTCAGGTCGAGAAGCCCGCCGTCCTTGAAGGCCTGGATCTTTACGCCCTTGCCGCGCGCCATCTCTGGCAGCTCGTCGGTCTTGAAGATCACCATCTTGCGGTTCTTGCCGATCGAGGCGGTCATGTCGCCTTCGACTTTCACGCAGGCAGCCAGCTTCTCGTTGCCGACATTCAGGATGATCTTGCCCTTGCGGGTGGACGAGACCAGCTCCGCGTCCGGCACCATGAAGCCATAGCCCTTGGACGAAGCGACGATGCGCCTCGCCTTGTCCTGAACCACGAACATCGCAACGATGCTTTCGGATTCCGGCACGTCGAGGTTGAGGCGGATCGGCTCGCCATGTCCTCGCCCTCCCGGCAATGTTCCGGCGCCCAACGTAAAGGCGCGGCCGCCCGACGCCATCAGGATCACCTTGTCCGTGGTCTGGCACTCCAGCGAAAGCGCCAGGTCGTCGCCTTCCTTGAACTTCAGATCGTCCAGCTTCTGGTTGTGCCCCTTGAGCGCACGGATCCAGCCCATCGTGGAAAGCACGATTGTCACCGGTTCCTTGACGATCAACGCTTCCATCGCGGCTTCGGTGTCGATCTCCTTCGCTTCGCCAAACTGCGAGCGCCGCCTGCCCAGCCGCTTGCCCGGATCGAAGATTTCGCGCGCAGCTTTCAGCTGGCGCTTCACCTCGGTCCACTGCCGGTCGGTCGACCCGATCAGCTTCTGCAGCGTGGACTTCTCTTCCGACAATTCCTTGTGCTCGCGCTTGATCTCGATCTCTTCGAGTTTCCTCAAAGCGCGGAGCCGCATGTTGAGGATGGCTTCCACCTGGATATCGGACAGGCGGAACCGCTTCATCATGACGGCCTTGGGATCATCCTCGTAGCGGATGATCCGGATCACCTCGTCGATGTTCAGGTAAGCCTTGAGGAAACCGTCCAACACTTCCAAACGGTGCTCGATCTTGTCGAGGCGATGCTTGGCGCGGCGGACGATCACCTCGCGGCGGTGATCGAGATAGCAGTTCAACAGGTCACGCAGGCCCATCACCTTGGGCACGCCGTGATCCAGCACGTTCATGTTGACCGGGAAGCGCGTTTCCAGCTCGCACTGCTTGAACAAGCTGGCCATCAGCACTTCGGGCTCAACGGCGCGAGATTTCGGCGTAAGGACGATGCGGACATCTTCCGCGCTCTCATCCATCGCGTCTTCCAGCAAGGGCGCCTTCTTGGTCTCGATCAGCTCGGCCAGGCGCTCCATCAGCTTCGATTTCTGAACCTGGTAGGGAATCTCGGTGACGATGATGCGGTAGGTGCCGCGCCCCGTGTCTTCCTTGCGCCAGCGCGCCTGCACGCGAATGCCGCCGCGGCCCGTCGCATAGGCCTCGCGCAGACCTTCTTTCGTCTCGACCACCACGCCGCCGGTCGGGAAGTCCGGACCGGGGATGATCTTCATCAGTTCGTCGACATTTGCCTTCGGGTGATCCAGCAGGTGGATCGCCGCATCGATCGCCTCTGCCGGATTGTGCGGCGGGATCGACGTCGCCATGCCGACCGCGATGCCCGCCGAGCCGTTGACCAGGAGGTTCGGGAAGCCAGCGGCAAGAACGACCGGCTCCTTGTGCGAACCGTCATAGGTTTCCTTGAAGTCGACCGCGTCGTCGTCGAGGCCTTCCAGCAGCAGCATCGCCGCCGGCGTCAGCTTCGCTTCGGTGTAGCGGAAGGCGGCGGGTGAATCGCCGTCGATGTTGCCGAAGTTGCCCTGGCCGTCGACCAGGGGCGCACGTGTCGCAAAATCCTGCGCCAGGCGCACCATGGCGTCATAGATAGATTGGTCGCCGTGCGGATGGTACTTACCGATGACTTCGCCGACCACGGTGGCCGACTTGCGGTGGCCTCCTGCCGGGTTCAGCCCCAGCTGGCTCATCGAATAAAGCACGCGGCGGTGAACCGGCTTCAGGCCGTCACGCGCATCCGGAAGCGCGCGGGCCGTGATGGTCGACAGCGCATAGGCCAGATAGCGCTTGGACAGCGCCTCGCCCATCGGCTCGTCGATGATCTCGCCGCCATTGTCCGGCGGATCGATGGTCGTGTTCTTGGCCATGAAAAACCCTGGGCGCTCGAATCAGGCAAATGAGGTCGCCATGCCCCATCCGGCGCGTCAATTGCCAGACGGGACAGGCGGTCTGCGGCTTGTTAGTATTCGCAAATGCGCTGCGGTATAAGGCCCAAACGGCATATGCGCTCGCGGGCAAGAGGGGACGAGTTGGGGCTCGATTACAGTTTGCATCCCGTCGATCCGGTGCTGTTCCGGGAACGGATCGTCCCCTACGCCATGGGGCGCGGCGACATTTCGGATCTGATTGAGCGCGCGATCCGGGTGGGCGTCGTTCGCGACCGCTCGTCCGCCTGGCGCCAGGCGACGTTCGACCTCCACGAGGCGATGCGCACGGCCCAGGAAAAGGTCGGCCCGAAGATCAAGTACAAGACCGAAAAGCAGGCCCCTCAGAGCCCGGCTGACAAACAACAAGGCAAGCCTCCGCAAATCATCGTGGAGGAATCCGAATATCCCGCGCCGGCGCCAGGCATGCCGGGCTTTGATACGGATCTTACAGTATGGGGCCGCCCATTCTTCAACACGGCGGAAGGCGCCGTCGCCGGCCTCGCCGGACATCAGCTCTTCATGGCGACAGTCGGCAAGCCGGCGGCGGAGGTAGACGCGCTCTGCAAGAAGATGCTCGCGGACCTGGATACGCGGCGCTCACGGACGCCGCCTGACACAACGCCCGCTGTCACCGCCGCCATCGCCAAGGCGCCGCCCTATGTCCGCGCCGCCAAGGTCGATCACAAGCCGTCGGACACAGCACTCTGGCGCAAGGGATATGCTGCTGAATGGTCGATGATCCGGACGATCTGGGACCAGCGATCGGCCAAGGAGATCGATGATGCAGCCCTCGCCCGCACGGCGCGGGTGAAGGCCGGGCTTCCGGCGGAAGAGGACAATGGCTGGGTGGATGTCAGCGATCCCTCGCGGCCCCGATTGCTGCCGACCGGGCGGGAGCTGATGGCGGGACTGCCGCTTCGCCTTGCCGGCTTTGCCGCCGCGCTGGAACCGGGCTGGATGGGCAGGGGATCGGCCTTCACCAGTTCGGCCCTTCGTCAGATCGGCGTGGATCCCGGCGACATCTTTGAAACGCCGATCAGGCTTTTCGAGGAGATGGTCAAGGCGGCGCCGGCCGGCCCATGGTATTTCCGGGACACGATCTACGACAACTTCTCGCTTGGCGGTTACGTTCGCCCCGAGAAGGTCCCAAAGCTTGTCCAGCTTCTGGAGGCGAACAAGGACAAGCTGGTCCGCGCCTGGGCGAATGATCCGCCGACTGCATTCGATCTCGAGAACGGCCCCACGGACTATCTCAAGAACGTCGAGCCGGCGATGTACGCGGCAAGCAAGGGCTGGGGCTATCTTGAAGCGGCGGAGATCTATTCCGGGTTTCTCGGCTGGAGCAACTGATCCGGCGGCGAGGATCGCCCGGCCCGCTCCAGCCGATCGATCATCATGTGCCGAGCCT
>DASZSI010000087.1:0-10230 GCA_035548775.1 Hyphomonadaceae bacterium | reverse complement strand
CCTGCTCAACAAGGCTGCGGGCAAGCCGATCCTTGGCGTGGTGGGAGAGGAGTTCTTTCAGCGCCATGTGATCGAAGTGAATTTCGAGATGGGCACGGTAACGATTTACGATCGCCGCACGTTTGCACCGCCTTTGGACGCTACGCTCGTTCCGCTCAACTCAGCGAAAAGCGCAAAGGTGCAGATGCCGGGAACACTGGAAGGCGCGCCGGGCGTCAAGATCACGCTCGATATCGGCTCGTCCAATACCGCGATGATCGACACCGGACCAGTCACCAACCGCTGGGATGCCGAGGGCCGGCCATGGACGCCCGACGGCAGCGGCGTGGTGGAGCACGGCGAATTCAAGAAGTCCGAGAACCGCCTGATGACGGCGAAGTCGATCGGGTTTGCCGGCTACACGTTGAGCGATGTGCCGGTCACGACCATGCCGAAGGATTTCGTCGCCCCGGCCGATGTTTCGCTGGGCGTCAATCTGCTCGACCGCTTCGACGTGATTTTCGATGTCGGCGGCAAGCGGCTTTGGCTGAAGCCGAGGGCGAACTATGACGCGCCCTTCCGTCACCGGCTGGTTGGTCTTGGCTGGAAGCCGCCGGCGGACGCCGACGGACTGGAGGTAATCGACGTCGCCAGGAACTCGCCGGCCGAGGCCGCAGGCCTCAAGAAAGGCGACGTGATCGTCGGTTTCAACAGCAAGCCTGCCACGCCGGAGGCCTTCGCCGCATTGAAGGCGGGTGATGCGGTCGAGCTGAAGCTGCGGGATGGATCGGTGCGGACCTTCGTCGCCGCGCGCTTCTACTAACGCAAATTTTTGGTCGCCCTTGCGCCGATTCCTGCTCTATCTTTCCGGGGGAGCTGGAGGAGGGCGCATGCGCGGGTTCAGCCGGAGGGAGATCGCGTTGGGCCTGGGCGCGGGCGCGCTAGGCGGATGCGCCACAGATTCGGGAAGCTCGATCATCCCTTCGATCGGCGGCCCGTCGCCCAAGCTTTATTTTCTCGGCCAGGCCAAGGTGATGATGTTGGACCCCGCGGGCGGCGCGCCGCTAACGCTGGTCGATCAGTCCCCGAAGGGCGGCGGCCGCGCGTCTGGAGTCAACGACGGCATCGCAGTGCATTCGAAGACCGGCCAGATCTTCTGGACCAATATGGGCAAGGCCGCTGACGACGACGGCTACATCACGCGCTGCGAACGCGACGGATCGAACCTGACCACAATTGTAAAGCCAGGCGGCGCCTTCACGCCCAAGCAGATGAAGATCGATGAGGTTGCGGGCAAGATCTACTGGTCGGATCGCGAGGGCATGTCGATCAGGCGCTGCAATCTCGACGGCTCGTCGATCGAGACACTGGTGGTGACCGGGGATCAGTCGCTGAACAAGGGACAGGCCTCGCACTGGTGCGTTGGCATCGCGCTCGATCCAGGGCGCGGGCACATCTACTGGACGCAGAAAGGCGGCGACAATGCAGGCGAGGGCATGATTCGCCGCTGCGGCGTTCGCATGCCGGCGGGCGCCAACGCGAACACGCGCGCGGACATCGAGACCCTGTTCTCGCACCTGCCGGAGCCCATCGATCTCGATCTCGATCTCAAGTCTCGGCAGATGTACTGGTCCGACCGGGGTGACAACACGCTCTCCCGCGCGGCGATGGATCCCAAGCCCGGCTATAATCCGGCAACCCGGTTCGACCGGACGATCTTGGTCAAGGGCCTCAAGGAAGCCATTGGCATCGCACTCGACCTGCCGCGTGGGCGAATGGCCTATACCTCGCTCGGCGGCGAGGTCGGCATGGCCAGGCTGGATGGTTCCAACGCGAAGATGCTGGCGACGGACCTGGGCATGCTGACCGGCATTTGCTGGGCGTAACGGCTTCGAGGCCAATTCGCCGCGTTGCAGCAGCGGCCTCGGATTGCTTTGTGCGGTCGCCGGGCGTGTTATCGCCTCGACACGATCAGCGCTGGGGATTGAACATTGATACGGGACATTCGGCCCAAGGCGTTCGCTATCACGGAGCTGTTCCTGGATCTGGTGCATGCTGCGCGCGCTTATGCGGGAGATGATCTCGAAACTGCGTTGATCTTCTGCAGCATCAACGAAGCGACGATGCGTCCGCTGCTGCTCGATCCCAAGACGCCTGCCGAAGCGAAGCTGATGCCAAAGGCGCCGGAGGAATATCGCGGCTCGATCTCCATGCTTCTGGTGGCTGAGCGCGTGGGCCTGCCGCGCGAGACGGTGCGACGGAAGACCAAGGCGCTGATCAAGGCGGGCCTGGTATTCGAGGACGAGGATGGCCGCGTCCGCGCTGAACCGATGCTGATGACCCCGGTGGCGCAGAAGGTGGTGAAAGACTCCTTTGCCGCCGTGCGCCGCTATGACAAGAGGTTGCGGCAGCTGGGCGTCGGCGGCGTCGGCCGGGCGTCGAAGGACGAGTGAGCGTAGACCGCCTTGCGCGTCGCTGGGCGCGCAGCTAGGCATCGCAGACGTCAGCCCGGGGATTTCCATGCGCATCAAAACGCTTGCCGCGTGTCTTGCCCTGACAACGGCGATTGCTCCTGCAATATCGGCGCAGAAGCCAGCCGACCCGGGCCGCGAGACCTTCCGCGCCATCTACAAGGAGATGGTGGAGATCGATTCCTCTGAAGCGACCGGCTCGTGCACCAAGGTGGTGCGGGTGGCGGAGGCGCGGCTGCGCGCTGCCGGCTTCAACGACACGGACATGCAGGTGGTGCTGCCGGAGGGCAAGCCGGATGACGGCAACATCGTCGCGCGCATCAAGTCGCCTGGCGCAAAGAAGAAGGGCGTGCTGATGCTCGCCCACATCGATGTGGTCGACGCCAAGCGCGCCGATTGGGAACGCGATCCGTTCAAGCTGGTCGAGGAGAACGGTTATTTCTATGGACGCGGCGCGAGCGACGACAAGGCGATGGCGGCCGTCTTCCTCGACCTGATGATACGCCTGAAGCAGGAAAAGGCGTTCAAGCCGAAACGCGACGTGGTCCTGGCTCTGACCTGCGGCGAGGAGACATCGAGCCGCGTCAACGGCGCCGACTACCTGCTGACGCACAGGCGCGAACTGGTGGATGCGGCGTTCGCGCTTAACGAGGGCGCGGGCGGGCTGTTGTCGGAGGAAGGCAAGCCGCTGGCGCTGCAGGTGCAGGCGGGCGAAAAAATCCACCAAGTCTACACGCTGGAAGTCACCAACCCCGGCGGCCACTCTTCGCGACCTGTGCCGGACAACGCGATCTATCGCCTGATGACGGCGACACAGAAGGTCTCGCAGCTGTCTTTCCCTGTGCAGGTGACGCCGGTCGTGCGCGAGTATTTCCGGATCACGGGTCCGATGCTGGGCGGCGAGACCGGCGCGGCGATGCGCGCAGTGGCGAAGAACCCGGACGACCAGGCGGCGCTTGCCACGCTGATGAAGGACCCGTCCTACAACGCGCAGGTTCATACGACCTGCGTTGCGACCATGCTGGAAGGCGGCCACGCGCCCAACGCGCTGCCCCAGCGCGCCCGGGCGACGCTGTCCTGCCGTGTCATGCAGGGGACCACGCCGGAGCAGGTTCAGCAGGCGCTCGAGAAGGCGATCAACGATCCTGAAGTGAAAGTGGCGATCGAAAAGCGACGCGATGGGTCCTCGCCCCCGCCGCTGACGGATGAAGTCATGGCGCCGGTGAAGGAGATGGCGAAGAAGATGTGGCCGGGTGTGCCGGTCGTGCCGAGCATGACGGCAGGGGCGACCGACGGCCGCTTCTTCATGAACGCCGGCATCCCGACCTATGGCATGAGCGGGATGTTCTCCACGGCGGGCGAAACCAATGCCCATGGCCTCAACGAGAAGATCCGCGTGAAGTCGCTCTACGAGGGCCGGGATTTTCTGGAGGGCGTCGTTCGAGCCTATGTGAAGTAGGCGCCGGGCTACTCCTCGAACCCTACAAAGTGAGCGGCTTCGTCGACCGATTTGCGGCGGGAGACCACCGCATTTGCCGGGAAACTGTCGTCCGGATAGCCCATCGCGATGCAGATCATGATGACCTGGTCGTCAGGGATGCCGGCGTGTTCGCGGACGACGGGAGATTGCATGATGCCCTGGCTGTTGATCACGCAGCCGAGGCCGCGCGACCACGCGGCATTGACCAGAGCGTTGGCGACGGCGCCGCAATCAAACGGCGCAATGTCTCCACCGTGGATGGAGCGGTCGTAAGTGACGACTACGGAAACGGGCGCGTCGAACTGACGGAAGCCGCGTAGCACCCAGTCCTGCCGCTTCTCCTTGTTGTCCCGCTCGATGCCCATGGCGGCGAACAGCTGCTTGGCGATCTCGACCTGGCGTTCTCGGTGCGGACCCTCATAGCCCGGGCCGCGGCGAAACTCGCGCGTATCAGGCACACCGGCGAGGTTGCGCTCGGTATTGCCTTTGCGGATGCGGTCGAGCGGCTCACCGGTGACGACGTAGAAATTCCACGGTTGGGTGTTGAGCGAAGAGGGGGCGCGCATCGCGAGTTCGATCACCTGGCGAATGACCTGCTTCGGAACGGGCTGACGCTTGTAACCGCGAATGCTGCGGCGTCCCTGGACGACTTCATCATATTGCACGGGATAACCCTTTACCGCTTCCTGGCGTCCACGATCCGCGCGCCCTGGAGAATATGTTCAAGCGCGTAATTGCCTTCGTGGCAGGCGTACTCGTAGACCGGGCCGTTAGCTGGCGTGAATGCCATCTCGCCTTTCCATGGCTGAGTGTAGAAACCCGGATCATCGACGGTGAATTCGTAGGTGATCTCGTCCTGGGCGGTGCGAGTGAAGCGTTCAGTGACGGTGGCCTTCTCCGACAGAAAGACAGGCTCGTAGTCGCCATGTTGCCGCTTCCAGCCCCGCGTGACGACAACCAGCGTGTCGCCATCCCAATGCCCGATGCTGTCGCCGAGCCATTGCGTCAGGGCTGCCGGCTTGGGCGCTCCATCCATGCGGATGATGCGGGCATCGTGCATCATCTCCACGTCGATCATCACCGCGTTGGGCGTCTGCACAATCTGGTAGGTGTTGTTGTAGAGGTTGTTCAGCATGGGCGGCCCGCCCGATCCGCGGGAGCCGATGAGGCAGCGGTCGGCGGGGTTCATGCCTTCCGGACCATCCTCGGACCGCTTGGCGAGGATCGCGGCGATGCGTTTCCTGCCGTCGTCCGAAACCGGCATGCGGCCGTTCGCGGGATGGGTGATCCATGACGATCGCGCCTGGCCCTTCACGACGCCGACCTTCACGCCCCGGTCGATCCAGAAAAGATTGTAGCCGCCCGGATCCTGGCCGGCTTTCGGCGCGACCTGCGTGGTGGTCGGCGCCGCGTCGGCGGCGACGGCGTTGGCGCGTTGTCTTTCAAGACGGCTGGCCTGCTGCGGGTCGAGTACGAGAGGCAGGGACGGGTCGCTGCGTTCCAGAAGCGTGATACTTGAATTGGTCCAGTTTCCCTGCAGGTCGGGATGGCCGTCGGGCGTGCGCGGGACTTTCCAGGCCGGCGCCTGGGCGAAGGCTGGCGCCGCGAGGGCGAGGCTGAACGCTGCCAGGAGGAGAGGGCGCAAGCTCATTTCTTCAGGCTCGCGGCGTAGTCCTGCGCCTGTTGCATCACGCGAATGACGTTGCCTCCCCACAGCTTGGCGAGATCCTCTTCGGTGTAACCTTCCTTGAGCAGCCGCTGAGTGACGCGCGGCATGTAGGAGACGTCGCGATAGCCATTGAGGCCGCCGCCGCCGTCCCAATCGGCGCCGCCGATGCCGACATGGTCTACACCGATCAGTTTGATCGCGTAGAGGATCTGCTTCATGTAGTCCTCGAAATCGGCGCGGGGCTCCGGGAATTTCTGGTTCAGCGCTTTCATCTCGTCGAGATAGGCCTCGTAGCGCGCGCCGGTCAGCGCCGCCTGGCCTTCGGGGTATTTCTCGCTCAGCGCTTTAAGGGCGGCGGAGCGTTCCGGGCTGGTCGGCGGCAGGGTCTTGAGGAACAGCGTGTTCATCTGCGCCACGCCCCCCTTGGCCGCGAGCTTCTTGAGCAGGTTGTCCGGTAGGTTGCGCGGATGATCGTTGAGCGCGCGCACGCCGTGGTGGGAGAGGATGATCGGAACCGCCGAAAGATCGATCATCTGCTCGATCGTTGCGTCGCCAGAATGGCTGCCGTCGAGCACGATACCGAGTTCGTTGCAGCGCTTCACGAACTCCTTGCCCATCGGCGAGAGGCCGCCCCACTTCATGACGGGATTGGTTCCCGGGTTGGCGCTGTCGGCGAGTTGGTTGTTGCCGTTGTGCACGGGACCCATCAAACGCACACCGAGCTTGTAGAAGGTGTCGATCAGCGTGATGTCGTTGCCGAGCTCATAGGAGTTCTCCATCGACATGAAGACGAACTTCTTGCCGGCGGCGTTGATGCGGCGCGCGTCGTCCGGCGTCAGCGCGATCTCCATCTTGTCCGGATTGGCGGCGACCATTTCATGGATCGAGGTCGAGCGGATGAGGGCGTTGTCGCGCACGCGTGCGTAGCCTTCCGGCGTGAGCGCGCCTTGCGGCATGTAGATCGCCCAGAAGCCGCCATCGAGACCGCCTTCGTTCATGCGGGGGAGGTCGACCTCGCTGCCATCGCGATCGACATCGTGGCGCTTGGCGATGTCGTAGCCGTGCGGTCCTTCGAGCAGGGCGGGCGTGTCGAGGTGAGTATCGAGGGTTAACAGGCGCTGGTGAATCGAGAGCGCTCGCGAATCAACGCCCGAGGCGCCGCTGGTGTAGGTGGGTCCGGTCGCGCATGCTGCGAGCGACAGCGCCGAAACGCCAACGAGCCAGGCCTTTGTCATCTTCGCTCGCATCGTGATTTCCCTCGTCTCATGCCAATTCTCGCCCCAGTGATGCACGGCGGCCACGAAGGCTCAATCGGTTTGGGCCATTTCTGCCTTCCCGAAGGGAATGCGCGCTCGCGCCACAGGCGCACACTGCTTCGTGATCCGTCAGGAAAGTGTAATGTGTAGGCGGCTTTGCAGCCAATTGGGGTCAGGTATCCAAGGGAGACTGGGATGAATAAGGTAGTGCTCGGCGCTGCGGCTGCCGCCGCGCTGACATGCGGGTTTGCGGGGACAGCAAACGCTCAGCTGTATGCCGCAGTAAGCGGCGGGTGGAACAGCTTCGATCCGACTTCGGTGTCGGTGGACAACGGCCTTGCGGTCGGAACGCCCTACTCGATGTCGCTCAACACATCGAGGGATTTCACGCTCGCCGGCGCGGTCGGCCTTCGCGCCGGACAGACGCGCTGGGAGGCGGAATACGCCCACCGCACCGGCGAGGTGACGGACTTCAACTCTCGCGGCGTTCACCGCGACGGGGACGGCGCGGTCACGGTCGATACCGCGACGGTCAACGCCTATTGGGATTTCGGCACAACGGGCTTCGTTCCCTATCTCGGCGTCGGCGTAGGCGCTGCGAAAGCCAAGGTTGAAGTGATCGGCGTTCGTCCGTCGGCGCCCAGCGGCGGCACGGTCACGATCGTCGATGACACGAACAACCAGTTCGCCCTGCAGGCGATGGCAGGCTTCTCGGCGCCCATCACCAGCAACCTCCTGTTCACCGCGCAGTTCCGCTACTACGACGACGGCACGGTCGACATGCACGACACTCAGGGCCATGCCGCCCATGCCCAGATCAAGGGCAATAGCTGGGAAGGCGGGCTCCGCTTCACCTTCTAGGCTGCATCATTAGGCGCCTTGTTTTGCTCCCCGGCCGTTCCACGGCCGGGGAGTATGCATTTCAGAATAAAATTATTGCGACGCTGACTCATGCAGTTGGCGGCGCCGGCCAAAGCGCGCCATCCTGAACGAGTGGCGCGAAATTCAGGCGCGTCCGGAAGTCTCTCTGGGAGGGGCTCGTGCAACTGGCAATCCGCGATGCGGTCGCCGCCGATGCGGCGGAAATCGCGGACCTGCGCGTGGTTGTCGCGGGCGACCTGACCCAGCGGTTCGGCAAGGGCTTCTGGTCGAGCAACGCCACCGCGAAAGGCGTCCTGCTGGGCTTGAAGCGAGGCAAGGTGCTGATCGCCACGCGCGCCGGCATTATCGTCGGCACGTTGACGCTGGGAACGCGCAAGCCATGGGCGATCGATACCGCATACTTCACCAAGGTGGAGAAGCCGGTCTACCTGACCTCGATGGCAGTGCATCCCAAGCTGCAGAAGCAGGGCGTAGGCCGCGCGATGCTGGAGGCGGCGGAAAATTCATCGCGGGCCTGGCCGGGACATGCCATCCGGCTCGATGCGTTCGACGCCGATGCCGGCGCCGGCGAGTTCTATTCGAAATGCGGGTACCAGGAACGCGGGCGCGCCGTCTTCAAGACCGTGCCGTTGATCTACTATGAGCGGCTGCTCTAGGCGCCGGGTCTCCAGCCTTTAGTTCAGCTTCCAACGCGCAAGCGCTTGATAGTGCGGGTGGGCGGCGTCGGCGATCTTCTGGAGATGGGCGGGAAGTTCGGGTCTGGCTTCGGGCGCGGGCGGTGGGCCGAAGCCGGTGGATTTCTCAACCGCGTCGTACCAGGCCGGCGCCCAGACGCCGTCGGTCTCACGGCGACCGGCGGGCCAACTCAGCATGGCCGCGCTCCACGGAATGTCGAGCGCGGCGCAAAGTTTGGAGAGTGTCGCGGCTGGATCACGCAGCACGTCGATGCCTTCGACCACGGGCGGCGCCTTGCCGAGCCGGTCCGCTTCGCGAGCGAAGATGTCCGACTGCCGGACGAACCCGATGTCGTCGAGCGTCACATCTCCGCGCTTCTGGCTGTAGGAGGCGAGGACCAGTTCGGGATCGCGGATTAGGAAGGCGTTGCGGCACTCCCGCATCCAATCGAGGCCGAAGCCGGGCAGCATGTGATGGGTCATGTGCTTCTGGTAGTGGATTGGCCGGCCGTGCGGGACGGGACCGAGAAGCGCGCGAGCTACTTCGCGCCAGTCTGTGGGCTGTGATGCGATCGATTCCTCGCGCATTGGATGATCGGCGCCGGAATGTTGCAGATAGGCGGCGTAGAACGGCTCGTCGATTACCCAGGTGTCGGCGCGCGCGCCGAAAGAGCGCATCATCGCGGTCGAGATGTTGCGCGGCCCCGACCACATGGCGATGCGAATCGGCTCGCTCACGGATTGCGCCACTCGGTGAGGTCTTCGCGGTCACAGGTCGCAATGAAGCTGGGCAGGGCCCGCATGGCGGTGATGTAGCGAGTGAGGTTGGGCCAGCTGGTCGCGGGCCTCGGCATGTTGCGGGACCAGCGCATCAGCATGGTGGCGAGGAGATCGACGGTGGATAGGTTGGCGCCGACAAGATGCTTGCGGCCATCGGAAAGACGCTGGTCCAGGCGATCGAAAATCTCCTCGATCCGCTTACGGGCGAGGGCGCGGACGGCTTCGGCATCGCTGGCGCCGTCTTTGGCGGCATAGAACCAGTCTCTGAAGGCAGGAAGCAGGTTGTTGGCGAGGTAGACCATCTCGACCAGCCAGTCGGCGCGGTCGGGTGATCCGACAGGTGGAGCGAGCCCGGCTTCCGGGTGGCGCTCGGCCAGCAGCATCAGCAGAGCCGTGCTTTCGAAGCGGGGTTGGCCGTCGACGATGAGTGTGGGGATGCGGCCAGCCGGATTGAGCTTTAGATAGTCCGGCGTCTTCTGTGCGCCGGCGTCCATGTCGAGTTTTATCAGCCCATGGGGGACGCCAAGATGCACCAGCATCCAGTGGACGCACAGGCTGGCCGTGCCGGGCGAGTAATAGAGTGTGTAGGGCTGGCTCATGGATGGGCTCGCATCCGGGCGTAAAGCGCCTGTTCGTCCTTGAGCGATTCATAAAGAGATCGCAGGCGCTGGGTGACTGGCCCCGGCGTTCCGGCTGGAAGCGCGTGGCCGTCTACGGAGCGCACCGGCGTGATGCCGCCGAAGGTTCCGGTGACGAAGGCTTCGTCGGCCGCATGGACCTCCTCCAGGCGGAAACAGTCGAGCCGGATCGGGATCTGGTGGGCGTCGCACAAGCGGATCACAGCGCCACGGGTGACCCCGTTGAAGCAGAACTCTCCCGTCGAGGTGCACACCTCTCCGTTTTTCACCCAGAAGAAGTTGGTCGCGTTGCAGGACGAGACAAAGCCGCCGGGGTCAAGCATCAAGGCTTCATCGCCGCCTTTGGCGATCGCATCAATGAGCGCGCGGATCAGGGCAAGGCGCGAATGCGAGTTGAGCCG
>DASZSI010000086.1:0-33368 GCA_035548775.1 Hyphomonadaceae bacterium | reverse complement strand
GCGCCATCCGCAAGTCCGGCGCGCGCCTGCTCGATCTCCTCAACAACGTTCTCGACTATTCCCGCATGGAGGCGGGCGACATTCCGCTCGATCCCGCGCCGTTCGATCCCAGCGATCTTGTGCAGGATGTCGCGGAGCTTCTGGCGCCGCGCGCGCATGGGGCCGGTCTGGACATTGCCGCTATTGTCGATCCGGCCTTGCCGGCGCGCATGATCGGCGACGCCGGTCGCCTCCGTCAGGTCCTGTTCAATCTCGCCGGCAACGCCATCAAGTTCACCGACAAGGGCGCCGTGCTGATTGAGGCGCGACCGGGCGCAGATGGCCACGGCCTGTCCCTCATCGTGCGCGACACCGGCGCCGGCGTGCCGGAACATGCGCGCGCCAAACTGTTCGACGCCTTCAGCCAGGTCAGCGCCGCAGATGCGCGCCGGGACGGCGGCGTCGGTCTCGGACTTGCAATCGTTGCCCGCCTTGTCGCCGCCATGAAGGGAAGGGTGGAGGTCTCCTCCACCTACGGTCAGGGCGCGATGTTCCGCGTGGAATTGCCGCTTGAGGCCGGGCGCTCGTCGCCGCCGGGCCGCCATATTCGGCCGCGTCCCCTGCGTGTCGCAATGAACCTGCCGCCTGCCTCCGGCCTCGCTTCCATCGCGGCGCTGGCGACGCAAGGTGCGCGACTTGTGCCGCTTGATGCCGATGCGATTGAAGCCGATCTCGTGATTCTCGACGCCGCCCTGCCGCCCGCGCGCATCGAGGCCATAGCGAAGAAGAAGCGCACCCTGGTTGTGTTGCGCCCGGGAGATCGTTCCCGACTGGAACAATTCCGCGCCATGGGCTGCGCTGGCTATCTCATTCGCCCTTTGCGCGCGGCCTCGATCATCGAGCGCGTAGGCCTCACGCTCACGGGTGCGGTCCAGTCTGACCCCGAAAGCGAAACGAAAAAGCCCGGCGAAGCGGGGGCGGTGCTTATCGCGGACGACAATGCGGTCAACGCACTTCTTGCACGCTCTGCACTTACTGCCGCCGGATTCCGCGTCGACACTGCTGGCACCGGGGCGGAAGCGCTGGAAAGAATGGACGAAACCCAGTATTCCGTCGTGTTCATGGATATTCGCATGCCGGTGATGGACGGTCTTGAGGCCACACGCCGCATCCGCCGGATGCAAGGGCCGGCCGCCGAAACGCCAATCGTCGCGCTGACCGCGGACATCGATCCCGAGCTTGAGGACGCCGCACGTCTCGCCGGCGTGTCGCAACTCGCTGCCAAGCCGATCGATCCGCCGCGCCTGCGTGAACTGGCGACGCGCTGGGCCACCAAGACGAAGGCAGCCGCGGAATGAGCGCGATCGCGCCTGACGCAGTCGTCCCCACGGCGCGCAAGCCTTCGATCTTCAACGATCGCCGACGCCTCGCGATCTTCCTTCTCGGGATCGGTTCGGGCCTTCCTTATGCGGTGGTCACCGGCACGCTAAACGCATGGTTCCAAGCTGCTCATATTTCAACCGCCACCATTGGCGTGTTGGCATGGTCCTCGCTTGCTTACTCGTTCAAGTTCCTCTGGTCGCCCGCATTGCACAAGACGGCGATGCCGATGTTCAAGCGCTTCGGTCTGCGGCGGTCGTGGTTCTTTCCGTTGCAGGCGCTGAACGCGCTCTGCTTTCTCGGATTCAGTCTCCTTGACCCCCACACCAGTCTGCTTGCCATTGCAGGCGTAGCGGTTGTCGCCGCGATCCTTTCTGCAACCTTCGATATCGTGCTCGATGCGTGGCGGATTGAGACAGCGCGAGACCAGGCCGATGTCGATGCGCTCTCGACGCTTTACCAGGCCGGCTATCGGTCTGCTGCCTTTATCGGCGGAGCAGGGGCGCTGATCCTGTCCGATCATATCGGCTGGCAACCGGTTCTTGCCATCCTTGGCGTGATTATGGCGCTGGCTCTTGCGGGCCCGATTATTGCCCCCGAGCCGCCGCGGCCCGAGTCGGCCGGCGCTCACGTCTCGGCGCTGGAAGCCAAGCATGCGCGGCCGACGCTGGCGCAGGACTATTCCGTCGCCTGGCGCAACATTGTCCTTGCCATTGTCGTTCTGGGATGGGCCTGGGCGTTCTGGACGCTCGGTTCCTTCATGATCGCATCGTTGATTCACCCCGATGCAGGCACGGCCGGCGCGTTCACAGTCAGCATGGGGCCGCTCATCGTGCTGGCGACGGTCTTCACGCCCGCCTTCGGCGCGCTGTGGCTGATGCGCGAGCGTGCGCATCCGGTGACGATCAGCATGCCCGCGTTTCCGCCAAAGGTTCAGGGTGTGGCTGACGCCATGTTCGGCGCCATCATCGCCCCGATGCTGGAGCTGATCTCGCGTCTGCGCTGGGTGTCGCTGCTCGCGCTAGGCATCATCCTGTCCTACCATTTCCCGCATACTGTGTGGGGGTCATTCGCCTATCCCTTCTACATGGGCAACGAGCATGGCGCGCTTGGCCACACGCAGTCCGAGGTGGCGTTCGCCTCCAAGATGATCGGTGTTTTAGCTACGATTGGAGGCATTGCGCTGGGCGGATTTTTGCTCCGCTGGATGGGGCGCATGCCAGCGCTGACGATCGCCTGCATGGTCGCCTCCGCAGCCAACCTGTTCTTCGCGGATCTCGCGATCGGCGCGCCGATGATGAACGCCTTTCTCGGCTTCACCCATCTCGACTTCCTGTTCACGCCGTTCGGGGAACGCGGATATTCGGTGGCGCAGCTCACTTTCGCGATTGCCGGCGAGAACATCACCATCGGGTTCGCCAGCGTGGTCTACATCGCCTATCTCACCTCGATCATCAATCCGAAGTTCGCCACGGTGCAGGCAGCGCTGCTGGGCTCGCTCACGATCCTGATCGGCCAGCTCGGCAAGCCGGCGCTCGGCGAGCTGATCGAGACTCAGGGCTTTGCCTACGTCTTCACCGTCACCGCGATCATCGGCGTGATCCCGGTGATCCTGTGCGGCATCGAATGGTGGCGGGAGTGGAGCAAGCAGAGGCAAGAGGCTGCGTCCGCCGCGGCGCCAGCCGAATAGCTTACGCCACCGGCTGGTAGGCCGCGAACGCCGCGAGGTTCAGGATGTCCTGCGCTGTCGCATCGAGCTGCGCGATCTGCACCGAAGACGTGAGGCCAAACAGCAAGGGACCGATCACGGTTGCTCCGCCCAGCGCCGCCGCCATTTTCGTCGAGATCGAGGCGGAGTGAATGGCCGGCATCACCAGCACGTTGGCGGGGCCGGACAGGCGGCAGAACGGATAGTTGCGCCGCGCTTCCACGTTGAGCGCCACATCGACAGCCATCTCGCCATCGTATTCGAAGCCCAGCTTGCCTTTCGCATCCAAGATCGCGACCGCATCGCGCACCTTTTCCATCCGTTCACCCGGCGGATTGCCGAAGGTGGAATAGGAAAGGAAAGCGAGCTTCGGCTGGAAGCCAAGCTTCTGCGCCATCTCGGCGGCGGAGAGCGCGATCTCGGAAAGGTCGTGTTCGTCCGGCATTTCCGTGACGCTGGTGTCTGCGATCAGCATCGGGCCGGACTTGCCGATCACGATGGAGCAGCCGATCGGCCGCTTGTCCTTGCGCGCATCGATCGCCAGCATGATGTCGGACACGGAGGTGGCGTAGTTGCGCGTGACCCCGGTCACCATCCCGTCGGCATGACCGAGTGCAACCATGCACGCCGCAAATACGTTGCGGTCCTGGTTGATCAGGCGCTGTGCATCACGCTGCAGATAGCCCTGCCGCTGCAGGCGCTTGTAGAGGAAGTCGGTGTAGGCGGCGTTGCGTTCCGACGACCGGGCATTGGTGATGGTGAGGTCGCTGCCGGACAGGCCCAGCAGTTCCATGTTGCGTTTCACCTGTTCTTCGCGCCCGACCAGGATGGCCTCGCCAAGGCCTTGCGTCTTGAATTGCCAGGCTGCCCGGATGACGGCTGGTTCTTCGCCCTCGGCAAAGACGATGCGTTTCTGCTTGGCCTGACGGACGGCGCCATAGATGCGCTGCAGGAAGCTCGCGGCGGGGTCGAGCCGTTGCGCCAACGAATCACGATACGCGGCCATGTCGGCGATCGGCTTGCGGGCGACGCCGGTGTCCATCGCGGCCTGTGCGATGAAGGGCGGCACATACCAGATCAGGCGCGGATCGAACGGGGCGGGGATGATGTAGTCGGGCCCGAAAGTCGGGCGCGCGCCCGCATAGGCTGCGGCCACTTCATCCGGCACATCCTCGCGGGCAAGCTCAGCGAGGGCGCGAGCGGCGGCGACCTTCATCTCTTCGTTGATCGTCCGGGCGCGAACATCAAGCGCGCCGCGGAAAATGTAGGGGAAGCCCAGCACGTTGTTGATCTGATTGGGGTAGTCCGACCGGCCCGTCGCGATGATGGCGTCGGAACGGACTTCCTTGATGTCTTCCGGCGTGATTTCCGGGTCCGGGTTCGCCATCGGGAAGACCATGGGATTCTTGGCCATGGACTTCACCATCTCCTTGGTGACCATGCCCTTGACCGACAGTCCCATGAACACGTCGGCGCCTTCGAAGGCTTCGGCCAGGGTGCGCTTCTTGGTCTTGACCGCGAAGGCGCTCTTGAACTGGTCCATGCCTTCCTTGCGGCCTTCGTAGATGACGCCCTGACGGTCGACCATCAGGATGTTGTCGCGCTTGACGCCCATATGGCGGATAAGGCCGGCGACGGAGAGGCCCGCCGCGCCTGCGCCCGAGATCACCACCTTCACGTCTTCGAGTTTGCGGCCGGTGATTTGGCAGGCGTTGATCAGGCCGGCGGTCGCGATGATCGCCGTGCCGTGCTGGTCGTCATGGAAGACCGGAATGTCGAGCTTGGAGCGCAGCTCGCTCTCGACGATGAAGCACTCGGGCGCCTTGATGTCCTCGAGGTTGATGCCGCCGAACGTGCCGCCAATCGCACGGATACAGTCGATCAGTTTCTGCGGATCCTTCTCGTCGACCTCGATGTCGATGGAGTCGACGTCGGCAAAGCGCTTGAACAGAACCGACTTGCCTTCCATCACCGGCTTGGAGGCGAGGGCGCCGAGATCGCCCAGGCCCAGGATGGCGGTGCCGTTCGAGATGACGGCCACCATGTTGCCCTTGGACGTGTAATCGTAGGCTGCGTCCGCATCCTTGGAGATCGCGATGACGGGAACCGCAACGCCCGGCGAATAGGCCAGCGACAGGTCCTTCTGCGTCGCCATCGGCTTGGTCGGGGTTACTGACAGTTTTCCCGGCCGCGGATAGCGGTGAAAGGCCAGCGCTTCGTCGTCTGTAAGGTTCGGGCGTTTGGAGGTCATCGTCTTGGGGCTTGAGCGCGCGAGCGCGGGTCACTAGGCAGAAGGGCGAGCCGGGCATTCAGCCGTAAACGGGGTTCGAATCAAGCGTGAAGGCGGACGAATCCTCTCCAGCGGGGCAAGATGTTGCTTCCGCGCCGGTTTCCGGCCCGCCCTCCACCGAGGGCGCGACGCCCTTCATGGCCCAATACCTCGAAATGAAGGCGCGTCATCCGGACGCGCTGCTCTTCTTCCGGATGGGCGATTTCTACGAGTTGTTCTTTGACGATGCCCTTGAGGCGGCCAGGACACTCGGCATCACGCAGACTTTCCGCGGCCAGCACAATGGCCAGCCTATTCCGATGGCGGGGGTGCCGTTTCACGCCGCCGAGGGCTATCTCGCCCGCCTGATAAAGGCCGGCCATCGCGTTGCCGTTTGCGAACAGACCGAGGATCCGGCGGAGGCCAAGAAACGTGGCTCGAAGGCGGTCGTCCGCCGCGAGATCGTTCGGGTCGTCACGCCCGGCACCATCACCGAAGAGGCGTTGCTGGAGGCCCGCTCCGCCAACTGCCTTGCAGCGATCGGGATCGCCGGGGGAGGCCGCGAGGCGGCGCTGGCGCTGGCGGATGTGTCAACCGGACGGTTCGAGGTGTTCGGGCTTGCGACGTCGACGCTCGACGACGTGCTTTCGGCAACGGCGCCTCGCGAGGTGCTCGTCGCTGACAGCATGTTGGCGAACGAGGACGTGTCACGGGCCACGCAGGGACTCACTCTGACGCCCCGGCCGGATGCCCGCGCCGACGCCAAGCTGGGCGAGCGACTGATGAAGGCCGCTTACGGGGTTTCCACGCTCGACGGATTTGGCAACTTCAACCGCGCAGAACTGATCGCGTGCGGACTGCTGTTCGACTATCTCGCGCTGACGCAGGCGGGCGGGGCGGCGCGCCTTGATCCGCCGTCGCGCTCTTCGCCAGAAGCATTCCTTGCGATCGATCCGGCAACGCGGGCGAGCCTTGAGATAGAGCGATCGACACGCGGCGGACGGGCAGGATCGCTGGTTGCAAGCATCGATCGCACTGTGACGGCCGCCGGCGCACGCCTACTGGCCGAGCGCCTGGGGCGTCCTTCGCGCGACGCCGCCGCCATCACGCGCAGGTTGGATGCCGTAGCCTTCTTCCTCGACGCCTCGGAACGCCGGGAATTTGCGCGTGATGCTTTGAAACGGGCGAGCGATCTGGAACGCGCCCGTATGCGTCTGTCGCTGCGCAGAGGAGGGCCTCGCGATCTCGCGGCGCTCGCCGCCTGCCTGCGCGTTGGGGAGGAAATCTGCGCTGACCTGTCGAGCCAAGAGGCCCCGCCGGAAGAGATCGCCTCGGCGTGCAAGTCCCTGTCGCTCGCCGACAAGCCGCGCCTTGCCGCCTTTGCGCAGCAGTTCACATCGGCTCTGGCGCGCGATCTTCCGGTGCAGGCGCGCGAAGGCGGCTTTATCGCGGCGGGCTACGATCCCGCGCTCGATGAAACACGCGCGCTGAAGGAAGACGCGCGTAGCGTGATCGCGAAGCTCGAGTCGCAGTATGGCGACCAATCCGGCGTCTCGGGCCTGCGCATCAAGCACAACAACGTGCTGGGTTATTTCATCGAGGTGAATGCGCGCCACGGCGAGACGATGATGAAGCCGCCGCTGGCGGGCACGTTCATCCACCGCCAGACCATGGCCAACGCCATGCGCTTTGCGACCACCGAACTCAACGAGCTCGAAGCCAGGATCAGCCGCGCCGACGATGAGGCGCTGGGCCGCGAGCTGGAGATCTTCAACCGTTTCGTGTCCGAAGCCGATGCATTGGGAGCGGAGCTTGCTTCCGTCGCAGAAGGCCTCGCCCGCCTTGATGTTGCTGCGGCTAATGCGGAATGGGCCGCCGAAGCTTCGGCCATTCGCCCGGAGCTTGCCGATGCTCCGGTGTTCGAGGCGGAAGGCGCACGCCACCCCGTGGTTGAAGCTTCACTGCGTGCGCAAGGGCAGGGTTTCACGGCGAACGACTGTCGCCTTGATGCACGGGGACAGGCCGATCCGCGCCTGATCCTGGTGACCGGTCCCAACATGGCCGGCAAGTCGACTTTCCTGCGCCAGAATGTTCTGCTCGCCATTCTGGCTCAAGCCGGATGTTACGTCCCCGCGCGCAAGTTGCGACTGGGCCTGGCCGACCGCATCTTCAGCCGCGTCGGCGCGTCGGATGATCTCTCGCGCGGCCGCTCCACCTTCATGGTTGAGATGATCGAGACGGCCGCCATTCTCAACCAGGCGACGCCGAACTCGATCGTGATCCTCGACGAGGTGGGGCGCGGAACCTCCACCTGGGATGGTCTCGCCATCGCGTGGGCGGCGGTCGAGCACCTGCACGAGGTCAACAAGTGCCGCGCTTTGTTCGCAACGCATTATCACGAGCTCACCGGACTGGCGGACACGCTCTCGGCTTGCGCCAACGCATCCCTCAGGGCCCAGGAGTGGGGCGGCGATCTTGTCTTCCTGCACGAGGTGAAGCCCGGGCCAGCCGACCGGTCCTACGGCGTTCAGGTCGCGAAGCTGGCGGGACTTCCCGCTGCCGCCGTCCGCCGGGCAGAGGCCGTGCTCAAGAAGCTCGAGGCGAAAGAGGGTGGGGCGAAGCGCCTCGAGGAATTGCCCCTGTTCGCCAATTTCGCGCCGCCCGCGGAAGCCGCCTCGCGCGAACTCAGTGAGGCGGAAAAACTCCTCGCCGACCTGGACCCCGACACGCTCACGCCCCGGGAGGCGCTGGACCTGGTTTATCGGCTCAAGAAGGGCCTCTGAGTACCAGCTTGGCCCTGCCAAACTGACCTAGTTCAATTTGCCAATTTGCTGGCGATGTCCGCCAATCTGCTGGCGTCAGACGCCGCGAGAGTGTGAAGGGTCAGATGTCTTCACACCAAAATTCTTTAAAAAACAGCAATCTGGACAGTTAAAAAAGTCTGGCACGGCGGTTGCAAACAAGTCTGCCAACGGCGAGGCCTGCAAGAGGCGCAGCCGGCAGAAACAAGAAACGGAGCCAGAAAATGAACGCGCTTATGTCCTCCTCGAAACTGAACCAGGTCGGCGGCTTCGGCGCCCTCCTCGTCGCCCTCTTCAGCGTCTCGGCGGTCTTCTACGTCGTGCTGTCGGGCGGTTCGCTCGCCTAACCCCAAACCCAAGAGACTACGGCCGACCCGCAAGAGGACCCGGCCGCAAGAAACGGAGAACTACAATGAAAGGTCTGATCCACTTTCCGAAGCTCGACGACATCGGCGGCATCGCTGATCTCGCAGTAGCCCTCTTCTCGATTTCGGCTGTGCTCTACGTGATGGCGACGGCCTTCACCGGCAGCGGAGTGGCCTGAACCCACGACCGTGCTGATTGAGACGGCAAACGACCGGCCAGACGCTCCCCCGTCTGGCCGGTTTGTTTTTGAGGTGGCTAGAGACGCGCTTTGAGTACGCTCTCGACCGCCAAGATTGCCTGCGCACGCCGTATTTCGGGTGTCCCCTGGATGCGAACATAAGGAACGCCACGCGAGTCCAGTTCGCGCTTGCAGGCGAGGTGGAATTTCCTGCGGTCTTCCGGGTCGCGGAAATAGCGTGTGCCATCATCCACCCAGGGCAGGTCGATGTCGCAGAAGAGATAGAGGTCGGGATAATCGGTGTAGCGGTCGAACCAGGGATCGCGCGTGCCCGCCAGAATGTCGGACCAGATGGCCGTCAGCACGGGATCCGTATCCTCGATCAGCACGCGATTGGCGCGCAGGCTCGCGGCGGCGACGCCGGCGAGGTGCCCCATCACGATCTGGCGCATGTCTTCGGGTGTCGTTGCGCCGGCGCCGAAGGCTTCGGTGTGGAACCGGCCGAACTCCGGCGCGACAACCGTGTCGAAATGCCGGGCCAGCTGCGCGCCGAGCGTGGTCTTGCCGGTCGACTCCGCCCCGAACAGCGCCACGCGCTTCAGGTAGTAGGGTCGCACCGGCCCGGGCAGGAAACGCCAGTTGGAATAAGGATCGTTGCGTATCGCGGTCGCCGACACTGGAAATGCCGTGCGCGCCTCATCGACGGGAACAAAGCGCGCGCCGCATTCGGCCGCCAGCCTGTGGCCGTAAGGTTCTGAGGCAAACACGACGTCGATCGGCTCGGGGTGATGGCGCTTCACCACCTCACGCCAGATCGGCCAGAAGTTTTCCGGATCGTCCTCCGGCTGCTGCGGCAGGATTTCCTGGCAGTGCACCACGCGCGCCGAAGGACATAGTTCCTTCATCCACTTGAAGCGCAGTTCGCCAGGAATGGGATCGTCCGGCAGCGAGCAAACAAGGATTGTGAGTTCACCCACGTATGCGCGGCCGAAATCGCAAAGATAGAGGTGGCCCGCATGCGGCGGCATGAACTTGCCAAGCACAAAGCCGCGCTTAGGCCGATCGATGTAGGGCAGGGTCATGCTGCGGCCGCAGCCGGTTGGGCCTCGCGGCGCATCGCATTGCGCCACTCCCACCAGCCCCAGAAGGCATTGAAGAAGAAGAAAATGTAGAGCGCCAGGAACGGCCAGAGCTGCGCCTGATAGTAGAGCCAGATGGAAAGAACGTTCACCGCGATCCAGACATACCAGCTCTCAAGCCGTTTCCGGTCGAGCAGGAACTGGGCGACGACGCTCAAGGTGAAGGTATTTGCATCGACCAGCGGCGTCGTGGTCGGCGTATAGGCGCGCAGGATCGGCGCGATCACGACAAGGGCGATGATGACCGCGGCAGCGCTGGCGCCCAGCCAGATCTGCAATGGCGTCGTGCGGATCGGCGGGCGATGGCCCTGCGAGCCTTTCAGCCAATACCACCAGCCGTAGAACTGGACGCCGACAAAGAAGACTTGCAGCGCCGCATTGGCGTAGATCTGGCTGCGCCACACCACGATGAAGAACAGCGCCGTTCCGACGATGCCGACCGGGAACTGCCACAGCGAGCGCTTCACTCCAAGGATCACGCACGCCAGCGTCACGAACGTGGCGAGGTAGTCGAGATGCTCGACCAGGAAGCTCCACGCCTGTCCGACAAAATCCATACAGCTCAGCCCCACGTCCGGAACGACCCTGCCGCGCCCCCAGTTAACGGGCAACTAGCGGGAGACGTGGACTGGCAGAATCGCTAGCATGCGCCATGCGTATGTCTCTCAAACCCCACGCGGACTACCCCTGCGCCGCGCTTCGGTCTCTTGAAGTCGAAGTCGACCGGTACGTGTCGGGCAGGGTGGACCTGCTCTACGTGGCGACGGGGGCGATCGACCAGCTTGTCATCCCGCGGCCGGCAACGCCGGCGCGAGCCGACGAGTTGTGGAAGCACACATGCTTCGAGGCTTTCGCGCGACAACCGGACGCCGAGAACTACACCGAGTTCAACTTTGCGCCTTCTGGAGCGTGGGCAGCATATCGTTTCGCGCGCCGGCGTTCGGGCATGGGCAATCTCGACAATGTGCCGGCGCCCAGCACGGTGTTCAAAGCCGACGCCAAGCGACTCGAACTCGCGGTTACGCTCGATCTCTCGAAAGTGCTGGAGCTGCCGCTTGAAGCGCCCTGGCGTGCCGGCATCACGGCGATCATCGAGGAGGCGTCCGGCGCCAAATCCTATTGGGCGTTAGCTCATCCGCAAGGAAACCCGGACTTCCATCACGCCGACAGTTTCGCGCTCGACCTTCCGGTGACACACCCATGAAATTCGGCATCGACCGCCTGCTTGCTGATCCGACCTTGCGCGCGCCGCTGAAAGGCAAGCGCGTGGCGCTGGTCGCTCACCCGGCTTCGGTGACGGCTGATCTCGCGCATTCGCTCGATGCGCTGGCGGCGACGGGCGATATCCGGCTATCGGCGGCGTTCGGTCCCCAGCATGGCTTGCGCGGCGACAAGCAGGACAACATGATCGAATCGCCGGACTTCACCGATCCGGTCCACGGCATTCCGGTGTTCAGTCTTTACGGTGAAGTGCGCCGGCCCACGGGCCAGATGATGTCGACCTTCGACGTGGTGCTGATTGACCTGCAGGATCTCGGCTGCCGCATCTACACCTTCATCACCACGCTGCTCTACATGCTCGAAGCGGCGGCGAAGGATGGAAAATCGGTGTGGGTGCTTGATCGCCCGAACCCGGCGGGCCGTCCGATCGAGGGACTCACGCTTCTGCCTGGCTATGAGAGCTTTGTCGGCGCCGGACCGATGCCGATGCGCCACGGCCTCACGCTCGGCGAGCTCGGTCACTGGTTCATCAAGCACTTCAAGCTCGATGTCGACTATCGCGTCATCGAGATGGAGGGCTACGATCCGGACGCCGCGCCCGGCTATGGCTGGCCGATCGGCGAGCGGACCTGGGTCAATCCTTCGCCCAACGCGCCCAACCTCTGGATGGCGCGCGCCTATGCCGGCACGGTGATGGTTGAAGGCGCGACGCTGTCCGAAGGGCGAGGCACGACGCGGCCGCTGGAATTGTTCGGCGCGCCGGACATCGATGCAAGGAAAGTGATCGCGGAGATGCACGCCTTCGCGCCGCAATGGCTAAAGGGCTGCAAGCTGCGCGATTGCTGGTTCGAGCCCACCTTCCACAAGCACCAGAAACAGCTCTGCAGCGGCGTGATGATCCACACCGAGGACCTTGCGCTCTATGACCATCAGGCCTTCCAGCCCTGGCGCGTGCAGGCGCTGGGCTTCAAGGCGATCCGGCGGCTCTATCCCGACTATCCGATCTGGCGCGGCGAAGACTTCAAGTACGAGTACACGGCCGGCCATCTCGCCATCGACGTCATCAATGGCGGACCCAAATTGCGCGAATGGGTCGACGAGAAGTCGTCGACCCCTCACGATCTCGATGCGATCACCAAGCCGGACGAGACTGCCTGGGCTGCGACACGGAAGCCGCACCTGATTTACTAGCCGGCAGGCAGCCCAAGCCCTCCAGCGTCTGCGTCATCGCGACCTGCGTCGGCGTGTGCGGTTCGGCGCCGAGGAAGGCGACCAGCTTGCGGTTGTCCATCTCGAGGCTCGTCTTCCAGAGGTAGCGCATTTCCAGCATTTCGCGGAACGTCTCGACAAAGGGCGACAGCGCCACGATCGCAAACCAGGGCAGAGGCCGGATCGGCAGCGTGTCATTGCCCGCCGCGCGACGCACGGCTTCGGCCATGGCGATGCCGCGCGGGAAGTAATGCCCGCCGAAGTGGAAGCGCTCGAACGGCGCCAGCTCGGCATCACGCTCCAGCAGTCGCGCGAAGGTCTCGCCAAGGTCCGGCAGGAAAGCCCAGGCGTGGCCGGCGTCCGCGCGGCCGGGGTAGGTCACCGATTTCAGCGGCTTGCCCGGCCGGATCATGCCGTTGCTCAGCCACGAGTTGACCTTGTGCGGGCTGAAGAAGTCGCCGGCGCGAACAATCAGAGTCTTCACGCCGCGCGCCTGCGCCTGCTCCATGCGCCGCTCCATCTCGACGCGGATCTTGCCTTTGCGGGTGCGAGCATTCTGCGGTGCGTCGGGTCCGACCAGCGGGAAGACATCCGGGCCGTAATTGTAGACCGTGCCAGGAAACGCGATGCGCGCGCCGGTCGCGGCGGCCGCTTCGATGGTTGAGTCGATCATCGGCAGCACGACCTTGGCCCATCCGCGATAGGCAGGCGGGTTCACGCCGTGGAAGATCACGTCGGCGCCGCGCGCGGCGGAGAGAACGTCCGCCGGGTTCATCACGTCGCCCTTGATCCATTCGACCCGTTCGAGGCCTTCGGGGGAGGAGCCAAGCGACCGGCGCAGGCCGCGCACCGTCCAGCCGCGACGAAGGAAGGCGCGGGCGGCTTCGCCGCCGATGCTGCCGGTCGCGCCCAGAACCAGGATTGTCTTGTGGGAGGTCATTGCTCGTCTCCGTTTCAGAGGGTTCGAGCAGGACGATGCGGACAGGGCAGGATAAACGGAATTGCGATAATCCGGCTATCGGGTATACGTATTTAGATGAGCTCAGCCCCCGATTGGACGTTATGCCGGTCCCTGCTGGCCGTCATGCGGACCGGCAGCCTGTCGGCTGCCGCCCGGTCCCTGAGCCTTACCCAGCCGACGCTCGCCCGGCATGTCGAACAGCTGGAGGAAAGTCTCGGCGCGAAGCTGTTCACCCGCTCGCCTCAGGGACTTGCCCCGACCGACGCGGCGCTGCTCCTGTTGCCCCATGCCGAGGTGATGGAGGCGGCGGCGGCCGCCATGGTCCGCGCCGCTTCGGGCCCAACTGAGAAGATCGCCGGCACTGTGCGGATCACAGCCAGCGATGTGATCGGTTCGGAAGTCCTGCCGCGCATCCTCCGCGATATCCGGGTGAAATATCCTGATCTGGCGTTCGAGGTTCAGCCGTCCAACCAGAACCTCGATCTCCTGCGGCGCGACGCCGACATTGCTGTACGCATGGCGGAGCCGAAGCAGGAAGCGCTGGTGGCGCGGCGCATCGGCGACATTCCGCTCGGCCTGTTTGCTCATCCGGATTACCTCGTCCGCGCGGGCACGCCTCGTTCCCTCGACGAAATAAGGGACCGGCATGCGCTCATCGGCTTCGACAAGGTGACAGCGTTTGTCGAGGACGTGCGGACACGGGGCTTTCCCCTGGCGCGTGAGATGTTTGCTTTCCGGTCGGACAGCGATCTGGCTCAGTTGTCAGCTATCCGGAACGGCTTCGGCATCGGCGTCTGCCAGACCGGGCTCGCCGCGTGGCCGGTCAGGCTTACCCGACTCATGCCGGAGGATTTCTCCTTTCCGCTGCCCGCCTGGGTGGTGATGCACGAGGATTTGCGCAGTCTCGCCCGTATGCGGACCGTGTTTGATCACCTTGTCGAAGGACTTTTTGCCTATCTGCGCCAATGCGGCGAGCACTGAGGCCAACCGCCGCCCCGGCTATTGCGCCGGGCCAAACAGGTCTAGAGAACCGGCATGTCGGACGTCAGTGAACGCGCCCCCGCCATAGATGCCGCCCCTGGCAAGCCCGCGCAGGTAAAGCCCGGTCCGTGGCGCATCGCCGACATCGTCGATGGCCGCAAGCTCCGCATCCAGCTCACCGCCGCCGCCCTCGACAATGGCTCCGATCCCGCCGCCCAGCGCGCCCGCGCGCTCGACCTCATCCACGCCGCTCTCTTCCGCGGCCGCATGATCGCGCAGGAGCGGCTCGAGGAGGGCGCCGACGGTCTCGACACTGCGGGGCTGCTTTCCGCCGTGATGGATGAGGCGCTGTCGGCGCTTTATGACTTCACCGTCGTCCACATCTTCCGCGCCCACAACCCGACCGAGGCCGAGCGCATGGCCGTGCTCGCTGTCGGCGGTTACGGCCGGTCGGTGCTGGCGCCGTCCTCCGACGTCGATCTGCTCTTCGTCCGCAACTACAAGCAGACCGCATGGGCCGAGAGTGTGATCGAGTACATGCTCTATGCGTTGTGGGACATGGGCCTCAAGGTGGGCCACGCCTTCCGCACTATCGACGAGTGCGTCAAGCTCTCGAAGGAAGATGTCACCATCCGCACGGCGATCCTGGATCAGCGCTTCCTGTTCGGCGACAAGGGCGTTGCGGAAAAGCTGGCCGAACGCTTCCAGCGCGATGTCATCACCGGCCGCGGCGCCGAGTTCGTTGCTGCGAAACTGGCCGAGCGCGATGCGCGCCACGAACGCGAAGGCGGTTCGCGCTATCGCGTCGAACCCAACGTGAAAGACGGCAAGGGCGGCTTGCGGGATCTGCAGACGCTCTACTGGCTCGCCAAATACATCCATGGCGGCCGCAATCTCACCGAGGTGCTCGACAACGCCGCCTTCACGCCGGCCGACAAGGCGGTATTCCTGCGGGAAGCCCGTTTCCTGTGGACCGTGCGCTGCCATCTCCACTATCTCACTGGGCGCCCCGAGGAGCGCCTCTCCTTCGACCTGCAGCCCGAGATGGCGACGCGCATGGGCTATACGGCGCGCCAGAACGTCACTGCGGTGGAACGCTTCATGAAGCGCTATTTCCTCGCCGCGAAGGAAGTCGGCGCGCTTACCCGCATCCTCTGCGCCAAGCTGGAAGTGGACGAGAAGAAACGCCCCGGCGGCCGTCCGCGCCTGATCCCCGCCGCCTCGGCCAAGCCGCTCAAGGAAGAGGGCTTCGCGATCGATGGCGGCCGCATCACCATCACCAATCCCGATATGTTCGTGGCAGACACGCGCAAGCTGATGCGCCTGTTCTGGCTCGCCAACGAGCGCCAGGTCGACATTCACCCCGAAGCGATGACAGCCGCGCGCCGCTCGCTCTGGGCCGTCACGCGGCAGGCGAGGGTGGAGGATGAATCGCGTGCGATGTTCCTCGACATCGTTGCTGGTCCGAACACCGACAACCGCATCCTGCCCCTGATGAACGAGGCAGGCGTGCTCGGTCGCTTTGTGCCGGAGTTCGGCCGCATCGTTGGCCAGACCCAGTTCAACATGTACCACCACTTCACGGTGGACGAGCATACGCTCAAAGCCGTCGAGACGATCCACGACATCGAACGCGGCGCCTTCCAGAAGGACCACCCGCTTTCGACCGAACTCTTCCCCAAGATTCAGAATCGCCGGGCGCTCTATCTTGCGATGCTTCTGCACGACACCGGCAAGGGCAAAGGCGACCAGCAGGTCGAAGGCGCCAAGCAGGCGCGCTCCGCAGCGCTGCGTCTTGGCTTGCCGGCGGATGAAGCCGAGCTCGTCGCCTGGCTCGTCGGCAATCACCTCGAGATGAGCGATACGGCCCAGCGCCGCGACATCTCCGAGCCGCAGACCATCGCCAAATTCGCCGAGCGAGTCGGCAACCTCGAACGCCTTCGACTGCTTCTCATCCTCACCGTCGCCGACATACGGGCCGTGGGTCCGGGTGTGTGGAACGGGTGGAAGGGACAGCTCCTCCGCGATCTCTACTACGCAACGGAGGCGGCCCTGCGCGGCGGCCGTACGGATGAAGCGAGCGTGCGCGCGCAGATCACCGAGCGCGCCGAAGCCGCCCGCGCCGCGCTTGCCAGGCGCGTCGGAGCGACACCCGTACTGGCCAATGTCGAGGACGCCTATTGGACTGGCTTCACGACCGACGTTCATGCGCGCCACGCGGCCGTGCTGGCCGGCGCAGCCGGTCAGCCGATCACGGTCGCCGCCAACATCGACGCCGAGCGATCGACGACGGAGCTGGTGGTTTCGGCGCCGGATCGGCCGGGCCTTTTCGCGGATCTCTGCGGCGCGCTGAGCGCGACTGGCGCCAACATCGTCGCGGCCCACCTCTACGAAGCAGGCGAAACCCGCGTGCTCGACGTGTTTGACGTTCAGGACTCTCGCGGTCTTCCGATCGGCCAGGACCATGCCCATGCGCTGACCCGCCTGATCGAGGACCTTCGCGCCGCAGCCGGCGGCGGCGAGGGCGTCAAGCGCCCGGGCAAGCCGCCCGCCGTCAGCCGCAAGCTCGCCGCCTTCATCATCTCCCCCATGGTTCTGATCGACCGCGCGGCGGCGCTCGATTCCACGGTCATCGAAGTCTCAGGCCGCGACCGGCCGGGTCTTCTCTACGACATCGCGCGCGAGCTTGCGGGCGCCGGCCTCTCCATCCGCTCGGCCCATGTCGGCGCCTATGGCGAGCGCGTGCACGACGTCTTCTATGTCGAAATGCTGTCCGGCGGGGCGATGCCGCCGGAGATGGACAAGGACCTGATTACGCGTCTTGAAGCCGTGCTGCGCGTCAATTCGCCGACCCAGCTTCGCATTCCCGCCCATACGCTGGCGCGCGCGCCGGCCTCCTTCGACCGCTAACCGGAGAAGCCCGTGTCGCTTGCGCGCAACGTCTTCGTGCAGACGTCCTTCACGCTCGGCAGCCGCGTCCTCGGCTTCGCCCGCGACTTGGCGCTGAACTCGCGTTTCGGCGGTCAGGGCGCCTTGATGGATTGCTGGGCGACCGCCCAGATGCTGCCCAACCTGTTCCGCCGCCTGTTCGCCGAAGGCGCCTTCGCGCAAGCCTTCGTGCCGGTGTTCGCCAAGGCGCGCGCCACCGAGGGCGCTGCTTCCGCCGACCAGATGGCCTCGCAGGCCATGGCCTTCATCATGACGGTGGTGATCCTGATCTGCGTCGGGTTCGAGTTCGCGATGCCGTTCCTGATGCCCTACCTGCTGTCGGCCTATCGCGACAAACCGGATGTGATGAGCACGGCCGTGCTCATGGCCCAGCTCACCATGCCCTACCTCGCCTGCATGACGCTCGCATCGCTCCTGTCAGGCGTGCTCAACACGATGGGACGGTTTGCGCTGTCGGCCGGCGCTCCCATCCTGCTCAATCTCTGCACCCTGGTCCCGCTGTTCTTCGTGCCGGACCGGCATCTGGCCGCGATCATCGTAGCGGCCGCGGTTACCGTCTCCGGCATCCTGCAGTGTTCCATGCTGTGGTGGGGCGCGCGCCGGCTGGGGGTTGATCTTCGTGTCGGCTTGCCGGTCGTGACCAGGACCGTGCGGCGCATGCTGGCCATCGCGGTTCCCGGCGCCATCGCGGGCGGGGCGCTGCAGGTCAACACGCTGGTCAGCCAGACGCTGAGCGGCTCGGACGAAGGCGCCCGCAGCGTGCTCTACAACTCCGACCGTCTCTACCAGCTGCCGCTCGGCCTCATCGGCGTCGCCGTCGGCCTCGCCCTGGTGCCGCGCCTGACCCGCCAGTTCGCCGATAACGACCGGGCGGGCGCCGACCGCACGATGGACGACGGCATCGGCCTCTCCATGGCGTTCACGCTGCCGGCGACGGTTGCGCTCCTGGTGATGCCGTTCTTCATCATCGATGCAACCGTCACGCGCGGCCAGTTCACCTCCGCCGACGCCCATCGCACCGCCGAAGTGTTGCGCGAGTTCGCCTGGGGCGTTCCGGCCTTCGTGCTCGCGAAAGTCTTCACGCCGCCCTTTTTCGCCCAGCAGCGTACGAAACAGCCGATGCAGTATTCGCTGATCTCCGTCGTGGTCACGATCGCCCTTGGCGCCAGCCTGTGGTTCTACCTGCCGACCATCCACATCGACGGCGCCATCGGCCTGGCGATTGCGACCTCAACCTCCGCTTGGCTCAACGTCTTCATGCTGGCCGGCACGCTGGCGGGCGAGGGCAGCTACAAGATGGGCCGCGCGGTGTGGGGCCGCATGACCAAGCTTCTGATCGCTTCGGCCATCATGGGCGGCTTCATCGGCTATTGCGCCTGGCAGTATCCGCTGATGTCGAAAATCTTCTGGCGCAAGGAAGTTGCGGTGCTCGCCGTGGCTGCCGGCGGGGTGCTGGTCTACGGGATTGCCGCATTGCTTCTGCGCGCGATCACCCTGTCCGAACTCAAAGGCGCCCTGCGCCGCGAAAAGGGCGCGCCCGGCGTCCCGACTGGCCCCGATCTCGGCTGATCATTTCAGTGCGGCGATAATCGCTTCCATGCCCGGATCGCGCCCGGCCATGTAGGCCTCGATCGTCCAGGGCGCGGCGATGTCAGGCGCGAGACTGGCGACCGCAATCGGAGAGACTTTCACCGAGAAGTGGCAGTCCGTGTAGGCCTTGCAGCCGCCGGCATAGTCGTGGCGCTGGGTCGCAAGCCCGATCTGTCCGCGATTGTTGGGCAGGTCGGCTCCGCGCCCTTCGGCCCAGAACATCATCCGGTCGCCGACAGGTTCGCCCACGATGGTCACGCGATCGCCGCCCGCCTGTTTGAGATAGCCAACACTCGATATCGCCGCCGAGAACGTCATGGGGCCGGTCAGCACAAACACGCGCCCTGTCGCCAGCTTGGGCAGGGACTGCATGAAGACGCGAGTGGTGTTGAGGTTGCCGCCGCCATTGTCGCGCATGTCGAGCACGATGTTGGTTGGCTTGGTCTGGTCGATCGCATCCTGGAACGTCTTGAGCGCATCGGCGATCTTGTGACCGTCGCTGTCGACGTTCTGACGCAGCTCGATCACGATGCCTTTCACTTCCGGCGCGGCGCGCCAGCGGAAAGGCTCTCCTCCCTCTTGCAAGGCCCAGGGCGCCTTGGCGGCCGACAGGGCCGTGCGCCAACTCGCGTCTTCAAGCGGAAGTTTTTCCGGGTAGCGGACCTGGACGGGGTTGGAGAAGGGGCGCTTGTCGCCCGCGGGCTCGCCTGCAAGTTTGCGCTCGACCGCCCTGCCGTCGCGCGTCTGGAAGACATAGGTCGCGGCATCATTCGCCTTCGCAAGGTTTGAGGCAAACAGCAGTTCGGGGCTTTCGAACAGGTTGAACGCGAATTGGTCGCGCCAGGCGTCAGTTCCGCCCCACAGCTGGCGGCCCGCCTTGCGCAACTCCTCGATCGGATGTCCATCGATCGACACAAGTTTCGCGCCGAGAAGGTCGGCGTCCGCCTCCTCTGCGCGGACGACGTCGAAGTCGGCGCCGAAATTCGATAGCCGGATCGGGATGCGGTTGTAGTAGCGGGAGATCGACCCGAGGACGTAATGCGTGTGGCCGTTGTTCGCGAGCGCGACGATGCGCGCGAGTTCCAGCTCGAACGCCGGATTGCTGATTGTGTCGACCTTCGCATCCAGCACCGAAAGGCGCTGCTCGGCTTCTGCGCGCGCCTCGGGCGAGTAGGACTTGTCGACCGCCAGGAATTTGCTGCGGAAGGCCGCAAGATCGTCCTTGCGCTGCTCGGCAGTCGGCATCGGCCGGGGTCCAGCCGGCGCCGCCTGGGGCAGGGCGGACGGCGCGAGCAGCGCCAGAGTCAGAATCGCAGCCGATAGAACCAATCCCCGCATCGATGCCTCCCTATAACTAATAACATAGTTGCAAGCCCGGGCGGCGAGCGCAAGCAAAATATCTGCACACTCAGACATATTTGAAAATCGCTCGATCATCCGCCGCTTTGCGCCAGTCATCGGGACTGGTAGAGCCGCGCCCATGTCCGAGCCCATGTCCGAGACCGCCCCAACTTACAAAGGCCCACAGCGTGTCTTCTCCGGCGTGCAGCCGTCGGGAAGCCTGCACCTTGGCAACTATCTCGGCGCGCTGGTGAAGTTCGTAGCGATGCAGAAGACGCACGACTGCATCTTCTGCGTCGTCGACCTCCACGCGATCACCGTCCCGCAGGACCCCAAGCTGCTCGCCGCCCAGACACGCGAGATCGCTTCGGCCTACATCGCATCAGGCGTCGATCCGAAGAAGTCGATCATCTTCGCGCAGTCCTCGGTCTTGGCGCACAGCGAGCTTGGATGGATCCTCAATTGCGTCGCCCGCATGGGCTGGCTCGAGCGCATGACGCAGTACAAGGACAAGACGCAGGGCAAGGACGCCGAGAACATCTCTGTCGGCTTGTTCGACTATCCCGTGCTCCAGGCAGCCGACATCCTCGCCTACAAGGCAACGCATGTTCCGGTCGGCGAAGACCAGAAGCAGCATCTGGAATTGTCGCGTGACATTGCCGGCAAGTTCAACCGTGACTTCAATGCGCCGGGCTTCTTCCCCCTGCCGGAGCCGATATACCAAGGCCCCGGCGCCAGGATCATGTCGCTGAAGGACGGATCGAAAAAGATGTCGAAGTCGGATCCGTCCGACCAGTCGCGCATCAACCTCCTGGATTCGCCCGACGACATTGCCAAGAAGATCAAGCGCGCCACGACCGATCCCGCCCTTCTACCGGCGACGGTCAAGGAGCTGGAAGGCCGCGCGGAAGCCGCCAACCTGGTCGGCATCTATGCGGTGCTGGCCGAAAAGTCAGAACAGGCTGTACTCGACGAATTCGGCGGCAAGGGTTTCGGCGTCTTCAAGCCGGCGCTGGCGGATCTGGCTGTCGCCAAGTTGGGGCCGGTCGCGTCCGAAATGCGCCGCCTGATGAATGATCCCGCCGAAGTTGACCGCGCCCTTACCGATGGCGGCCAGCGCGCCAACGCCATCGCGGCGCCGATAATGGACGAAGTGCGCAGGATTGTCGGGTTCTGGCGGCCCTAGTCTTTTGCCGAGCGGCGGCCTTGCGACGCATTCACGGGGCAGGGGATGGCGCCTATCTAGGTTCGAAGATGGGGAGCTGATCTTGGTCCGCGTCCTTATGGCCGCCTTGCTGGTCTTGAGCCTTGCCGCCTGCGAACAATCCAGCGGCGTAAGGATCGATCGCGCCGAATTTCGTCCGCCCCTAGGATCGAGCGGCATTGGCGTCGCCTATCTCAGTCTCCGGGCTGCCAAGGCCGATCGCATTGTCGCCGTCTCCTCCTCCGAAGCGGACGCCGTCGAGATTCACGAGTCTGTTACGCACGACGGCCAGGTCTCGATGAAACGGGTGACGACCCTGGATTTGCCGGCCAATACCGATGTCGTCTTCAAGCCGAACGGGCTGCATCTCATGGTCTTCTCGCCCCGGCAAATTGCGGCAGAAACGACGTTTCCCATCACATTTCAGTTCGAATCCGGCCTCAAAGAGACTGTTCCTTTCAAGAAGATCGCGTTCGGGGCGGAACCGCCCAATTAACCACGCGTAAGTGATTGTTGGGTTGTGGTTAACCTCCGACGCATTCAGAGTCGGGCTGCAGGACCGGGGCTGGGCCATGTCAGTGTTGCATCTGCGCCGCGACATGGTCGTGGTCAAAAAGGAGCCCGATCCGGCGCCAGACCCGGCCGTCGAGATCGAGAAGCCGTTTCCGCTCCGCAAAATCGAGGAAGACCCCGCTGACGACGTGATCGAGGCGGAAGCCGAGGAAATCAGCGAGCATCATGATCATGACGAGGCGCATCCGCCCGGCGGCTTCATGCGCGCTGTGCGGTTCTGGTTCAACGCCGCCCTGCTGGTCGCGATCCTGGGCGCCTATCCGACCCTCGTTGTGATGTCGAGCAATGTCGGCGACGGCAACATTTCCGGCATGGTCGATCGCTCCAAGTGGAGCATCCCGTGGACGGGCGGGGCGTCCACCCTGATGGAAAAGCATTTCGACGAGCTGGGCTGGGCGAGCGATGCGCCATCCTGGGCGCCGATGGCGCGGCTTACTGCAAAGCCGGCCTTCCAGTCGGCAATGGCTGGCGCAATCGGCGAGTTCGTCACGCTCGAGAACGCGCAGGCAAACGCCTCCAGGCAGGATGACCCGGATCTGGCCGCCGCGGCGCGCCTTGTTTCGAAGGATTCAACCAGCGTCCAGCTGCGCGCCGCGCGCGACGCCCTCACAAGCTATGATCGCCGCCTGCATCGTCGCGCCGCAACAGTTGCCACAACTCCTGCGCAGCTGGCCGAGCAGCTGAAGCTCGTCGAGACCTGGGCCATGAAGAGCCAGTCGGAGATCGCGGCGGCAGCGGCGACCGCCGGCAACAGCCCGATCGATGCAGCGACCACCAAGGCCGTCTATGCAGCTAAGGGCAGGGCCATGGCTGCCTATGTTTTCCTCGACACCATGATCTGGCCCCAGGCGCCGCGCGCGGCCGAAGCCCGCGCCGCCGCGATGGACGCCTGGAAGGTCGCGGCCGAATTCCATCCGATGATCGTGCTGAGCGGCAAGGCGGACGGCTCCGTGTTCGGCAATCACGCCGTTTCGATGGGGTTCCTGGTCGCGCGAGCCCAGAAGGCGACCGATGATTTCCTGGTCACGCTCGCGACGGCGCCCGCCGTTTCCCCGGCATCGCCCGCGGCTTCGAGCGCAACGATGGCCAGCGCGGTTCCAGGCGCTCTCGCGAAATAGCAGGTTGCCCGCCTATCGAGCCGGGCTTGACCGCGACACCGCCCTAGCGCCTCATACCTAGATGACGAATTTGTCACGAAAGTTCCTGGCGGTCTCCGACGAGAGCGACGAGTGCCTTCGCGCCCTGGTCTTCGCCGCCCTGCGCGCCAAGACAGTTGGTGGTGGCGTCATAATACTCCGTTGCGCCCATGTACCCGGAATGGGCGGCTGGATCGGCCTCGACAAGGACATCAGTCAGGACGCGGTCGATTCCGCGAGACTGAAGGCGGCTGAACACGCTGCGGCGGTCAAGGCGCGGACAGGCGTGGATGCGGAGCTCTCGATCAGTGAGGACGAGCCTCTCGATGCGATCCGGAAGCTGGTGGACGCCGATCCTGCAATAAAGGTTTTGGTGTTGGCCTCTGGTACCGGACGAGGCGGGCCGGGACCCCTGGTCACGCGGCTAGGCAAGGGGCGGCCGCTGGCCGGCCGGCCGATCGCCGTTACCGTTATCCCGGGAGACATCACCGATGCCGAGCTTGATGAGATCGGGCCCCTCGCGGGGTAGGTGCGTCGCATTGCGCGAGCGGCCAGCCAGGGCCATTTAGGCGGAAGACAGACAGGCAATCGCGATGTTTATCCAAACCCAGCCCACCCCAAATCCAGCCACGATGAAATTCCTGCCCGGGCGGGACGTCTCGCCAGAGACGCCTTACGAGTTTGTCTCCATCGACGAGGCGTCCGCCTCGCCCCTCGCCACTGCACTCTTCGGACTCAACGGCGTACGCACGGTCTTTCTGGGCCTGGATTTCGTCTCCATCACCAAGGCGGACGACGCCGACTGGGCGCATCTCAAGCCGCAGGCCCTGGCTGCGATCATGGATCATTTCGTGTCCGGCGCGCCGGTGATGGCGAAGGCGCCGGCGCAGACCGCCGATGTTGTCGAGGAAGGCGAATACGAGGGCGAGACCGCCGAGATCGTGGCCGAGATCAAGGAGTTGATCGCAACTCGCGTCCGCCCGGCTGTCGCGAATGACGGCGGCGACATCATCTTCAAACGGTTCGACGCCGACACCGGGATCGTTCATTTGGTTATGCGCGGCGCCTGCTCAGGCTGCCCTTCATCGACCCTGACTTTGAAACAGGGCGTCGAGAATTTGCTGCGGCACTATGTGCCGGAAGTGACGGCGGTTGAGGCGGCCGCCTAGAAGCCCGCTACGATCTTTGACCTGCAGCTGAAAGGCCGGGTAAGAGCCCGCCATGCTCATCCTTGGCATCAACACGGTTCAGGACGCCTGCGAGGCCGCACTCGTTTCAGCGGGCAAGATCGTGCGTGCGCATTCCGAACCCATGGAGCAGGGGCATGACACACGTCTTGGCCCGGTCGTGGCTGAGGCGATGTCGGGACACAGGTTCGATGACCTCACCCGCGTCGCCGTGATTGTCGGTCCTGGATCATTCACCGGTGTACGGGTTGGCGTTTCCTTCGCTCGCGGGCTGTCGCTATCGCTCGATATCCCGGCCGTTGGAGTCACGAGCCTTGAATCTCTTGGCGGGCTGCCGCGCGACCGGCGCGTGTTAGCCTTGCTGCCTGCCAAGCGACGGCCTCCTGAGCGTACCTGGTGGGCGCAGATACTTGAACATGGCGCCGGCGCGAGCCCGCCGTTCGAGGCGGTCGAGGAGACTCTCGCGGAGCTGGCCAAGACGGTCGATGTCGTTTGCGGTGGATTGGACAGCGCGCCGAATCTCGGTGCGGAGCGCATCATAGCATCACCTTCGGCGGCTGCAGCGGCGATCTTCGCGGAGCGACTGGGCGACGGCGACCTGCCAGCGCCACGGCCGGTCTATGTGCGCGAGCCGGACGCCAAGCCACAAATCAACCCCGTGAGAAGGCCGTGACAATCCGCACAGCGACGCCCGCGGATGCGGAAGTTCTAGCAAGCGTTCATGGCGCCTCGTTCGACCAAGCCTGGTCGAAAGACGATTTCGCGACATGGCTGTCGCGGGCGGAAGGCTTTGCGATGCTTGCCTCGCGCGAACGCGAAGCGGTTGCATTTGGACTCGCTCTGGCCGCAGGCGATGATGCCGAATTGCTGACCATCGCGACTGCGCAGGCCGGGCGCCGCCAGGGATGGGGCAGGGCCATCTTCGATGCGCTTAACACTGAGGCGGCGAAGCGCGGGCTCTCCCGCTGGGTGCTGGAGGTTGCCCGCAATAATATGCCCGCGATCGGCCTCTATAAATCGCTGGGATTCTTGGAAATCAGCTTACGCAAGGCGTATTATCAGCAGGGAAAGGACCGCGTCGACGCGCTCGTGCTGTCCCGGCCGACCGGGCATATCAGTGGACAGGCGGGCGCTTGACCCTCATATGTGCCCTGCGTCCGGACCGGGCCGGTCGCTCCACGGAGGATCTCCGATGATCGAGCAAAGGTGCGTCGACAAGGGGCTGCGAATGACGGAGCAGCGCCGCGTTATCGCGCGCGTCCTGTCCACCGCCGCCGACCACCCGGATGCGGAGGAGCTGCACCGCCGCGCAGCCGCGATCGATTCCAACATCTCGCTTGCGACGGTCTATCGGACCGTGAAGTTGTTCGAGGATTCGGGCATCATCGAACGGCATGATTTCCGCGACGGCCGCTCACGTTACGAAGAGGCGCCGGAGGAACACCACGACCATCTGATCGATGCAAAGTCCGGCAAGGTGGTGGAGTTCAAGTCCGAAGAGATCGAAAAGCTGCAGATCGAGATCGCTCGCAAGCTGGGCTATCGTCTGGTCGATCATCGCCTCGAACTCTACGGCGTCCCGCTAGAGGACGAGAAGAAATAGATATGGCCGAGCTGCCGAAGCCCGCCCGCAAAGGCGTCTTCATCAAGACCTATGGCTGCCAGATGAACGTCTACGATTCCGAAAGGATGGCGGACGTCCTGAAGCCGTTGGGCTACGCCTCGGTCGATACGGCCGAGGCGGCCGATCTGGTCGTGCTCAATACCTGTCACATCCGCGAGAAGGCGACCGAGAAAGTCTTCTCCGAACTCGGCCGCCTCAAGGAAATGAAGGACGAGCGCGGCGGACAGATGCAGATCGCCGTCGCAGGTTGCGTCGCTCAGGCCGAGGGCGAGGAAATCCTGCGTCGTCAGAAAGCGGTCGATCTCGTGGTCGGGCCGCAATCCTATCACCGCCTGCCGGAGATGCTGGCCCGTCTTGCGAAGCAACCTGGCGATGTCCTCGAAACGGATTTTGCCGCCGGCGAAAAGTTCGAGGCGCTGCCGCGGGCCCGCGACATTGGCGGTCCATCGGCTTTCCTGTCGGTGCAGGAGGGTTGCGACAAGTTCTGCACTTTTTGCGTCGTGCCTTATACGCGTGGCGCGGAATTCTCACGTTCGACCGACGCCGTTCTCGCTGAAGCGCGTGAGCTGGTGCGCAAGGGGGCGAAGGAAATCGTGCTGATCGGCCAGAACGTGAATGCCTGGCATGGCGCCGCGCCGGCGGGCGACAAGGAGGGCGGGGAATGGGGACTCGGCCGCCTCATTCGCCAGGTAGCGATGATCGGCGACCTCGAGCGTATCCGCTACACAACCTCGCATCCGCGCGACATGGAGGACGATCTTATTGCGGCGCATGGTGAGGTTGATTGCCTGTCGCCCTTCCTGCACCTGCCGGTGCAGTCGGGATCAGACCGCATCCTCAAGGCGATGAACCGCCAGCACACTGCCGCGGACTACCTGCGTATTGTCGAGCGCGTGCGCACCGCGCGGCCGGACATTGCGATGGCTTCTGATTTCATCGTCGGCTTTCCGGGGGAAACCGAAGAGGATTTCGAGGCGACACTCGATCTTATCCGCGCAGTCGGCTTCGCTCAGGCCTACTCGTTCAAATATTCGCCGCGGCCTGGCACTCCGGCCGCCGATATGGCCAGTCAGGTTGATGAAGACGCGAAAGACGACCGACTTGCACGGCTGCAGAGGCTGATCAGCGACCAGGCGCGTGCATTCAATCGCGCGACGGTCGGCAAGCGGCTGCGCGTGCTGTTCTCGCGGCGCGGCAAGTTGGAGAACCAGGCGCTGGGCTATTCGCCCTACATGCAATCGGTCCATGTCGGCGACGGCGAGGGCTTGATGGGCAAGATGGCCGAGGTCGAGATCATCGGCGCGACGATGGCGAGCCTCACAGGCAAACTGGTCGGCGCACATCTCCCGGTTCACGAGGCGACTGCGTGAGCAGCAAGCCCAGGCCAACTCGCACGGCGCGTTATGCCGTCCCGGTCGCCAGCCAGTCGCTGCTGCGCGAAGTATGCGGACCGGCGCATTCCCACCTGCAATTGCTGGAGCGCAGCTTTTCCGACGACGATGTTCGCGCCGAAAGCCAGGGGCAGAGCGGCGAAATTGTCATCACCGGAAATGGGGACGGGGCGAAGCGGGCGGCTGAATCTCTGGAAGTCTTTATCGGCCGGATCATGTCAGGCGCGGAAGCGAGCGCTGCCGAGCTGGAAGCTTCGATCAAGCTGGCGCTGTCGCATGGAACGGGCGGGGGCGGTGGAGACATCATCTCTGGCCTTCGCAAGCCGATCATGGCGCAGACGCCTGGCCAGCGTTCCTATCTCGACAAGCTCCGGCGCGATGAGCTTGGCCTGATCTTCGGCGTCGGCCCCGCGGGCACCGGCAAGACCTTTCTTGCCGTCGCTGTCGGCGCAGCGGAGCTGAAGGCGGGCAAGCGCGAGCGCCTGATCGTGGCGCGGCCTGCGGTCGAGGCGGGCGAGAAACTCGGCTTCCTGCCCGGCACGCAGGAAGAAAAAGTCGATCCCTACATGCTGCCGATCTGGGATGCACTCAACGAATGCCTTGGCGCGCAGGAAGTCGATCGCCGCAAGGAGCGCCGCGAGATCGAGGTGGCGCCGCTTGCCTTCATGAGAGGCCGCACGCTGAAGAACGCCTTCGTCATCATTGACGAGGCGCAGAACGCCACTGTGCCGCAGATGAAGATGGTTCTGACGCGCCTCGGCAAGGGCTCGCGCATGATCGTGACGGGCGACCCGTCGCAGACCGACCTGCCGTTCAACACCAAGTCGGGACTTTCGCACGCGATCGACATCCTCAAGGGTGTGAAAGGCGTGGCGCTCGAGGAACTCACCAAGGCGGATGTTGTTCGCCATGAACTGGTGGGCCGCATTATCGAGGCCTATGACCGGGACGCCAGCAAAGGCGCGGCGCGCAAGTGAGCAATGCGCCTCAAGTCTCGCTGTTCGATCCGCGCGTGGAAGACGGGCGCTGGCTAAAGTCTTTCCAAGATCTCGACGGCTTGATGGCGCGCGCGTTGGTTGCGGCCAGCGTCGAGACCGGCAGAAAGGGCGCCGTCGACATACTGTTTACCAACGACGCCGAAATGCATGCCCTCAACAAGCAATGGCGCAGGATCGACAAGCCCACGGATGTCCTGTCTTTTCCCGCGGAGGGGCCGGGTGAGCCCGGGCAGCCGCCGCTTCTGGGAGACATCGCGATTGGTTACGAGACCGCGCTGCATGACGCAGAGGCCATGGGCCGTCCGTTCGACGCGCACGTCAGCCATCTGCTGATTCACGGTTTCCTGCATCTCGTCGGCTATGATCACATCGAAGCAGCGGATGCGGCGGTGATGGAGCCTCTCGAAGCCAAGATTCTTGCCGGCCTCGGCTGGCCGGACCCATACGCGACCGGCCCCTATGCCGATCGCAAAGGTGAGGGCTGAGCCATGCCTGGAAGCGATGGTGATGGCTCGTCACGACCTACGCTGAGGGAGCGTCTCGCTCGCTTCATTGCGGGCGTGCCGGACGAGCCGCCCGCGGCTGTCGCCAATCCGTCGCCTGCGCCGACCGCCATCCGGCTGCGCCTCAAGGAATTCGAGACCGCCATGGTGCGTGACGTGATGACCTCGCGCGTCGACATGGCGGCAGTCGAAGCCGCCTCCACGCTGCACGACGTGCTCAACCTCTTCGCCGAAGAGGCCCACTCGCGCATGCCGGTTTATCGGGACTCGCTCGATGACCCTCTAGGATTCGTTCACATCAAGGATGTGGTGGCGGAGCTGGTGCGTCTGGGATGGACAGAAGAGACACTCAAGTCTCAGCCACTCGAACGTCTGTCGCGTGACATCATGTTCGTACCGGGCTCTACGCTGCTTCCTGACCTGATGGTCCAGATGCAAGCAAGCCGAACGCACATTGCCTTGGTGGTCGACGAGTATGGCGGCACGGCTGGCATGGTATGCTTGGAAGACCTCGTCGAGCAGATCGTGGGCGACATCGAGGATGAACACGACGAGGCCAAGCCGATGATTGTGCGCCGTGGCCGATACGCATGGGACATCGATGGTCTCGCCCTCATTCCCGACGTGGAACGTGAAACCGCGTTGCCGCTAAATGTCGCCGACTTCGAAACGGAGGTCGAAACCATTGGCGGCCTTGCTTCGGCCCTGGCCGGGCAGCTTCCGCAAGTGGGCGATTCGATCCCACACCCGTCCGGGTCGACAATCGAAGTGCTTTCCGCCGACCCGCGTCGCGTGATTCGCGTGCGTCTAAAGGCGCCAAAGCCTTCGGCGCCTCCTCCGCTTGCCCAGGACAAGACGGGCGCTATAGACCGTTCCTGAGGCTTGATGCGGCGGCCCTGGAGGGGCGATGAACAACACCCGTAGCGCCGAGGCGCCGCAGCAGATGCGCGGCAATTTCCTCGCGCCGGTCTACATGTGGGTGGCAGGCCTTCAGGGCTGGCGGGCGATCGCCTTCGCCGGCGCGATGGGCGCGGTAGCCAACCTGGCTCTTCCTCCGTTTTTCATCTGGCCTTTTCTCGGCGTCGCGCTGACCGGCCTGGTGTGGAGCCTTGATGCGGCGCGCCTCGCTCCGCGCCCGGGCAGGGCGGCTTTCTGGCGTGTCGCGGCATTTGGGTATTTCTACTATCTGGTTGGGATGCACTGGATCGCGGCCGCCTTCCTGGTCGACGCCAACGCTTATCTTGTCTTCATCTGGATGCCGCTCGTCGCCTTGCCGGGCGGCCTCGCTCTGGTGATGGCCGGTGTCATGAACTTCGCTTTCCGTTTCTGGTGCGCTGGGCCGGCACGCCTCATCATTTTTTCCGTCGCCTTCATGTTCCACGAATGGCTGCGTGGTTCGCTCTTTGGCATCGGCGGCATACCGTGGAACTTGCCGGGCATGATCTGGGAGCCGGGCGGGGCGGTTTCTCAGTCGGCTTCGATCTGGGGAATCTATGGGCTCTCCGCCCTCACCGTGATTGCGATGGCCTCGCCCGCCACGCTGGCCGATGCGCGGGCCAGAGGTACGACCGGATCGCGCGCTGCGCCGGTCATCGTCGCGGCAATCGTTTTCGGCGCAATCTGGGGATGGGGGGCCAAGCGTCTCTCTGACATTCCCACGGATACGACTGCCTCGTCGCGCCCCATGGTGCGGCTTGTCGAAGTGGGCGTTCCTCAGGGACAGAAATACAAGCCCGGCGTCGCCGAGAAAGTGGTGCTTCGGTTCCGCAATCTTAGCGGCCCGGACACGGTTGACGCCCCACCAATCGTGATCTGGCCGGAGGGCGCCTTGCCGGGGCTGCTGTTCGAATGGCCGGAGGCGCTCGACGTGGTCGCATCCGGCATCGGCAATCGCCGGTTGATTCTCGGCCTGGTGCGACGCGAGAACCCGGGCACCGACCAGGAGAAAGTCTACAACTCGCTTGCCGTACTGAGTCGGCAGAGCGACGTACAGGGGCCGCTGGCGATCTACGACAAGCACATGCTGGTGCCGTTCGGCGAATTCACGCCGTTCTCCGACATTCTCACCAAGCTCGGCCTCAAGTCGTTGCAAAAGCTCGCCCCCGGCGGCTTTGATGCGGGCCCGATGCCGGCCCCTGTCAAGGTGCTCGGCATTCCACCGTTTGGGCCGTTGATCTGTTACGAGGCGATCTTCCCTGGCCTTACACCCGAGGGGCCAGACCGGCCGGAATGGCTGGTCAACATTTCGAACGACAGCTGGTTCGGCGCGCTCACCGGCCCCTACCAGCATGCAGCCCAGGCGCAATATCGTTCGATCGAGGAAGGCCTGCCGATGGCGCGCGTTGCCGCGGGCGGACTGACCGGCGTGATCGACGCATACGGTCGCTGGACCGCGCACGGAAAGCCTGCTGATCCCAAGATCTTCGGGCCGGACCCGGAAGGTTGGAAGTCGAGCGTGGTCGACGCCCGGATTCCGCCAGCGGCTGCGGCAACCCCCTATAGCCAATGGCGCGATGGCATGTTCTGGCTGATTTTGATCTTTCTCAACCTTGGGTTGTTCGTTCTGCCGCGCCGCTAGGCTTTAGTGCTAGCCAAGGCAGCGCATCTTCTTGGGGGAAGCAATTTGGACGCCCGAAGCCCGTCGCATATCGATCAGCACGTTGGCCGCAGGCTGGTTGGCCGGCGGGAGGAACTGGAGATCACTCAGCCCGAACTGGCTGACCGGCTGGGTGTAACTTATCAGCAGCTCCAGAAGTACGAGAACGGCAAGAACCGGATAACCGCTGGCCGCCTCTGGTTGCTGGCGCGGGCGCTCGACACGACCATCACATATTTCTACGACGGCCTGGAAAACCTCGGGAAATCCGCGCGGAAGGGCATGGCCGAAGACGCAGCCGATTTTTCGGCGCCGGCTGGATCAGGGCGTCGGCCGGCGGCCAACCGCGACGAGAACGAACTGCTTTCCGCCTTTCGGTCGATCAAGGACCCGGAGGCGCGCAAGGAAGCGCTCGCCATGCTGAAAAAACGGACCAAGCCGTCCAATCGCAAACGTTGAAACCTCTTTCGGCAATCATATAAAGCTTTCTTTATATGCCGGGGCGAGGTATGGGCAGCCAGTTTGAAAAGGCCAGCCTGTCGAACCGGCCTGCCAAGGGAGTAGTGGCGTGTCGCGCACGAGTTATTTCTTCACCAGCGAAAGCGTGTCGGAAGGCCACCCAGACAAGGTGTGCGACCGTATCTCTGACGAGGTTGTCGACCTATATTACCGCACCACCATCGCCGAAGGGCTGGATGTGTGGAAGCTCCGCTGCGCGGCGGAAACCCTTGCCACCACCAATCGCGTCGTGATCGCCGGCGAATACCGCGGTACCGACTCGGTGACCAAGGATCTCATCGCCCATCACGCTCGCATGGCCATCAAGGACATCGGCTACGCCCAGGAAGGCTTCCACTGGGAGAACGCGAAGATCGAGGTTCTCCTGCACGGCCAGTCCGAGCATATCGCGCAGGGCGTCGATGCGTCCGGCAACAAGGAAGAGGGCGCAGGCGACCAGGGCATCATGTTCGGCTATGCCACCAACGAAACGCCTGAACTGATGCCGGCGCCGATCCAGTATTCGCACCGGATCCTGAAACTGCTCGCCGACGCGCGCCATTCCGGAAAAGAGAAGACGCTCGCCCCCGACGCCAAGAGCCAAGTCACGGTGCGCTACGAAAACGGCAAGCCGAAGGAAGCCGTCTCGATCGTGCTCTCGACCCAGCACACCGACGAGAAACAAACCTCCGAAGACATTCGCAAGATCGTCGAGCCCTATATCCGCAAGGCGCTGGGCGAGACGCTGCCGATCGCCAAGGATTGCAAATGGTGGATCAACCCCACCGGCAAATTCGTCATCGGCGGCCCGGACGGCGATTGCGGGCTCACGGGCCGCAAGATCATCGTCGATACCTATGGCGGCGCAGCCCCGCATGGCGGCGGCGCGTTTTCAGGCAAGGACCCGACCAAGGTCGACCGATCGGCGGCCTACGCTGCGCGCTATCTGGCCAAGAACGTCGTAGCGGCCGGCCTTGCCGAGCGCTGCACGATCCAGCTCTCTTATGCGATTGGAGTGCCGGAACCGCTGTCGATCTATGCCAACTGCGACGGCACCGAAAAGTGCGACCTTGCCAAGCTCGAAAAGCGCCTCGGCGAGGTGATGGACCTGCGTCCGCGCGGCATCCGCAAGCATCTCGACCTCAACAAGCCGATCTATGCCCGCACCTCTGCCTACGGCCATTTCGGGCGCGAGCCGGACAAGGACGGCGGTTTCTCGTGGGAAAAAACCGACCTCGTGTCGTCCCTCAAAGACCTGGCATAACCACCACTGGACGATTGAAATGCAAAGGGCCGCCTGCGAAGGCGGCCCTTTTGCTTTGCGCCGCTGGACGCACACGCCGCGCCATGATTTCAGGGCGCGTGCAAAACGAACGATCTCGCAATCGCCTCTATGGCCGGTCGGCCGGCAAGCCGCTGTCGAAGACACAGGCGGGGCGCGTCGAGACATTGCTGCCGCAACTGGCGATCCCTGAAGGCAGGCTGGATCTTGCCGCACTGTTTCCCACGATGAAGGAAGTCTGGCTCGAGATCGGCTTCGGCGGCGGCGAGCACCTGGCAGGGCAGGCGGCGAGGCATGCCGACAC
>DASZSI010000085.1:0-12348 GCA_035548775.1 Hyphomonadaceae bacterium | reverse complement strand
TTTTGACCCGCGAAGGCTCGACCTTTGCGGGGCGAGTGGCCGCAAGCGCTCTGCGCGCCGTGGGATTGCCTGAGCTCATTGTTTCGACAGCAAAGGACTATGAGGAGACGGCCGTCGCCCTTGCGGCAGATCCGGGCCGACTCAATGCGCTCCGGGAAAAACTGAACGCCAACCTGCGAACTGCTCCGCTATTCGACACCGAGGGCTTCACCCGTTATTTCGAAGCCGCCTTAAAAACGATCCATGCGCGATCCCTGGCCGGTCAGGCGCCCGATCATGTGGCGATAGTGGCGCGATGAGCCGCCTTCGCGCCTGCCGCGCGAGCCAGCTTTCAAACGCTCGCAAGCCAGCTTAAGTCTTGGCCCATGCTTGAGCCAACGCGGGTCGCCAATAACCGGACCTATATGACGGCGGGGGTGTGGATCATCGCCACCGTCGCCCTGGGCATGGTACTGGCGCAGGGCGCCCACATCCTGGCGCCCTTTGCGCTGGCGATTTTCGTGTGGCTGGTGATGGAGGGCTTTGCCCGCGCCATCCGCAAGCCCTTCCCGAACGTACCGGACTGGGTAGCTCACCTGTTCGCCATGGCTGTCGTGGCGATCAGCATCATCATGTTCATCAGCGTGCTGCGCAACGCGATCGTCGAGTTTGCGGGCAAGTCAGACGCCTACGAGATGCGGATCAACCAGCTGATCGAGCAGGTCTATACCCTGCTGGGCCTGGAGGACGCTCCCAAGCTCTCCACCCTGCTCTATTCAGATGCGACGGTGCGCTTCATCGAGCCGGTCCTGACCTCGGTGCAGGGCCTTGCCGGCGATGTCGGCGTCATCATGATCTATGTGGCGTTCCTGTATGTCACGGCCAATTCGTTCTCCCGCAAGCTCGACCGTATTTTTGCGCGGCCAGCCGACCGCGAACGCGCGCGCCTGATCGGCGCCGATATTCGCCGCACCATGGAACAGTATCTGTGGGTGCAGACAGCGCTGTCGATCATCACCTCGACGCTGACCTATGTGACCCTGATGGTCATCGGCCTCGACAACGCCCTGTTCTGGTCGTTCGTCATCTTCGTGCTCAACTACATCCCGACTATCGGCTCCATCGTGGCCGGCGTGCTGCCGGCGGCGTTCGCGATCGCCCAGCCGCACTGGCCCGCCTATCTGCCGAACGACCCGTTCATCTGCGCGGGCATCGTCTTCCTTGGCATCAGCGTGTGGCAGTTCCTCATCGGCAATTTCGTCGGTCCACGCATGACGTCGAACAGTCTCAACCTCTCAGCTCTCGTGGTGTTGCTCTCGCTTGCCGTGTGGGGCGCTCTATGGGGGCTGCCTGGCATGTTCCTCTCGGCGCCCTTAACCGTGTTGATCATGATCGTGCTTGCACAAATTCCCGGTGCGCGATGGATCGCGGTGCTTCTGTCGGCGGACGGCAATCCAGGAGAATACGCTGTACGCCACGAGCCGGAGCCCGATCTGCGTCACGCGCAATTGACGGATATCTGACAGGAATCGCCGGGCTGCGGCTTGCGATCAGGGTAACCCCTTAGCATAACCCCACGGCCCAAACCGTGTGTTGAGCGGTATGGGTCAGGCGTCCGCGTGCGTCCCCCACCCAGCCTGCGGGTCCGCCTGTGGGCCGCCGGACACGTCCCCGTTCGGCGGCCCTGCGGGTGTTTCGGCGTCAATACAGGCCGATCTTTCCGCAGCGCGGCGATGTTTCCGCAAGGTTCGTCCACAAGCCGTGCGCTTGCGGCGCTCGTTGTGCGGGTCTAGCTCTCCCGCAAACATTTTGTCCCAGTTTTCTCCCGAACCTGATTCGCCGGAGGCGGCTTGACCCGATCCAGTGACCACGCGTTCTCGAAAGAGAGCTTTGCTGCAGCCGTAGCAGCGGAAGCCGCCAAACGCCGCGCTGCCCCGAAAGTCTCGGACCTCGGGTCCTTCCTCGACCAGTATCAGGCCGACGCCTTCATCGAGGATTTCATCGCGCTCAATGTCGAGGACGCGGCATCGCTTGCCCTCGATCTCTGGAGCTTCAACAAGGAGAACGAGACCCGGACCGAACGCGCGATCCGCACGCGGCGGCCCAAGGGCGCCGACGGCAAGCCGCTTCGTCTGGCGGTCGCCGAAATCGTCGGCCCGGACCTCGCCTTCCTTGTCGATAGCGCCATTGCCGCCTGCCAGGAGGCGAAGGTTGAAGTGCGCGCCGTGCTGCACCCGATCATCTCCGGTCCCGCCGGCAAGCGCTCGACGATCCAGATCCATCTGCCTGCGGTCGATGACGCCATGTTGGCGGCGCTGCAGAAGGCCCTGGAAGAAACCTTTGCCGATGTCGCGGTCGTCAATGCCGATTTCCAGGCGATGCGCGCAAAGATGCAGGCTGCATCCGACGGACTTGCGGGCCTCAAGGTAACCGCCGAGCGCTCGGCCGAAGATGTCGCCGAGGCGCGCGCCTTCCTTGCCTGGCTGCTGAATGAGAATTTCACCTATCTCGGCGCCCGCGACTACACATTTGCCCACGACGCCAATGGCCGCCTTGCCAACGAGGAGCCGGTTGTCGACGAAAAGTCCGGCCTGGGCATCCTGCGCGACTTTTCCCGCAACGTCCTTGCGCGCGCCGCCGAACCCACGGTCTTGACGCCGGCCATCCGCGCCTTCCTCAACGAGCCCTCGCCCATCATCGTCGCCAAGGCGAGCTTCATTGCGCGAGTCCATCGCCGCGCCCATGCCGATTATGTCGGCGTCAAGCGATACGACGCGCGCGGCGAAGTGATCGGCGAAACACGCTTTGTCGGACTGTTCACTTCGGAAGCCTACACCGCCCCGGCCGATGAAGTGCCGCTGATCCGGCGCAAGATTGCTGGAGTGAAAGCAGGCGCCGAATCCGGCTCGCGCTTTTCGATGAAGCAACTCGATTCGGTGCTCAAAACCTATCCGCGCGACGAGCTGTTCCAGATTTCCGAAGCCGATCTTTCACGCATCGCCCTGGGCGTGTTGCGCCTGCAGATCCGTCCGCGCACGCGCCTGTTCATCCGGCGCGACCGGTTCGATCGCTATGTCTCCGCCCTGCTCTACGTACCGCGCGACAGCTACAATTCGGACCTGCGCACGCGCGCTCACAAAATCCTGGCCGACGCCTATGGCGGCCGGACGTCCGCCTTCTACCCCTCGTTCAACGAAGGCTCGCTCGCGCGCGTCCACCTGATCGTGGGACTCAACCGCGACCATCCAGAGCCCGACGAGGACGGGCTCGACCTCCAGATGCGCCAGCTGTTCGAGACATGGGAGGATGCGCTCGGCCGCGTCGCCCGTTCGACCAACGCGCACCAGACACTGGTCGCCCGCGCCCGCTTCACTGCTGCGTACAAGGAAGCCTTCGCACCGGAAGAGGGCTTGGCCGACATGGCGGCCATCGCGGAGCTGCCACAAGGCAAGGCGCTGCGTGCTCGCGTGTGGGGACCGGACTTCGAAGCCAATGTCTCGCGTGTGAAAATCTATCACCGCGACACGCCGGTCGATCTTGCCGAGATTGTTCCCGTGATGGAGCGCATGGGCCTGCGTGTGCAGGCGGAGGTCGGCTATCCGATCCGCTTCTCCGCCGCTGCAGGCGAACCGGATGGCGCGGTCTATGTCCACGATCTGGCGATCGACCGTCCGCCCGGCCAGAAGCGCCTGGATTCCCGCTTCGAGTTGGCTTTCGAGGCGATCTGGGCGCGCGACACGGAGAATGATCGCTTCAATTGTCTTGTCGTAGCCCTTGGCGTCGACTGGCGCGCAGCCGCCCTGCTCCGCACGCTCTGTCGTTTCCGCGCGCAGACCGGGCTGGACCCGTCCGAAGCGGTGCAGGTCAAGGCGCTAGCCGAACATCCCGACATCGCCAATAATCTGCTCAAATTGTTCGCCATCAAATTCGATCCCAAGTCCAAGGGCGGTCTCGATGCGCGGACCAAGGCCGCCGAGCCGACCATCGCTGAGATCAACCGCCAGCTTGAAGCAGTCGCCACTCTGGATGCCGACCGCGTGCTGCGTCGCCTGCTGGCGCTGGTGAAGTCGATCCAGCGCACAAACTTCTATGTCACGGACGAGGCCGGCAAACCCAACCGCCATATCGCGGTCAAGATCGCGAGCCGCGAAGCCGACCCGCTTCCCGCGCCGCGACCCTTCCGCGAGATCTTCGTGTGGTCGCCGGATGTCGAAGGCGTTCACCTGCGATTTGGCCCCGTCGCGCGCGGTGGCTTGCGCTGGTCCGACCGGCGGGAGGATTTCCGCACCGAGGTGCTTGGCCTCGTCAAAGCGCAACAGGTCAAGAACGCCGTTATCGTGCCCGTGGGTTCGAAAGGCGGCTTCTATCCCAAGAACATGCCGATGCGCGCCACGCGTGAGGAGATGCAGGCGGCAGGTATCGCAGCCTACAAGGTGTTCGTCGGCGCCCTGTTGCAGCTCACCGACAATATCGTCGCGGGCAAGACCGTGCATCCGCCGGGCGTCGTGGTGTGGGATGGCGAGGACCCTTACCTGGTGGTCGCCGCCGACAAGGGCACGGCGACTTTCTCCGACATCGCGAACGGTCTTTCGGCCGACTACAAATTCTGGCTGGGCGATGCGTTCGCCTCGGGTGGTTCGGCCGGCTATGACCACAAGAAGATGGGCATCACCGCGCGTGGCGCATGGGAAGCCGTGAAGCGCCACTTCAGGGAGATGGGCCACGACACGCAGACCCAGCCCTTCTCTGTCGTCGGCATCGGCGACATGTCGGGCGATGTGTTCGGCAACGGGATGCTGCTATCGCCCTGCATCGCCCTCAAGGCGGCTTTCGACCACCGCCACATCTTCCTCGACCCCAACCCGAACGACCTCAAGGCGAACCTGGCGGAACGCAAGCGCATGTTCGACCTACCCCGATCGTCCTGGGCCGACTACGATAAGAGCCTCATTTCCAAGGGCGGGGGCGTCTTCGACCGCTCCGCCAAGTCGATCAAGCTGACGCCCGAGATCAAGGTGCTGGCGGGCGTGACGGACGATGAGACAACGCCTGACGCGCTGATCAAGGCGCTGCTGACGGCGGACATGGACCTTCTCTGGTTTGGGGGCATTGGCGCCTACATCAAGGCCTCGACGCAGTCCCACGCCGATGTCGGCGACAAGACCAACGACATCCTGCGCGTCGATGCGAAGGACGTCCGCGCCAAGGTCATCGCCGAGGGCGCCAACCTGGGCGTAACGCAAGCGGGGCGTATCGAGTTCGCGCGCAAGGGCGGTCGGATCAACACCGACGCCATCGACAACTCGGCGGGCGTCGACAGTTCCGACCACGAGGTCAACATCAAGATCCTTACGGCCGAAGCGATCCACGAGGGCGCGCTGAAAGAAAAAGACCGCAACGCCCTCCTCGCCTCGATGACGGACGAGGTGGGCCACCTGGTTCTGGAGAACAATTACGACCAGACTGGCGCGCTGAGCGTCATGCAGGCGACCGCCGCGGCCGACCTCGACAGCCACGAGCGGATGATCGAGTCCCTGGAAAGCCAGGGCAAGCTCGATCGCGCGGTCGAAGGACTGCCCTCGCGCGAGCAGTTCCGCTTCCTGCGCGAGCACTCGCTGGGCCTCGCGCGACCTGAGCTGGCGGTCATCATGGCCTACGCCAAGCTCGACCTCTTCTCGTCCATCGTCGCATCGGAAGCGCCGGATGACACCGCCTTCGAGCAGATGCTGATCAACTATTTCCCGAAGGAGCTGGAGAAATTCTCGGAAGCCCGCAAGCGGCACCGCCTGCGCCGCGAGATCATCGCCACGCGTCTGTCTAACCGCCTGGTCAATCTAACCGGCCCGGCCTTCGCCTTGCAGAAGCGCGACGCCGAAGGTGTTGAAATCGGGCACCTGACCGAAGCGTTCGAAGCGACGCTGGCCGCGTTCCATTTCGACGACCTGTTCGCGCGGATCAACGCCCTGGACGGTAAGGCGCCTGCCGCCGCGCAGATCATCATGTCAGTGGAAACGTCAGCCAACCTTCGCATGCTGACTGGGGCGCTCGCGTCCGATCCGACTCTGGTCCAGACCCGGTCTGTCACCGCCGCGATCGAACGTTATCGCGCCGCCATCGCCGAAATCCGCAAGCTTCTTCCACAAGCATTGTCACCACTGGTCCTTGGGCGTGTTGAAGCGCGCGCGGAGAAATACCGGGCGGCGGGCGCGCCTGCCGATATTGCGCACGACGTAGCCCTGGTTCGGGCCCTGGCCTCGGCTCGTGAAACGGTCGACATCGTCGGCCAGACCGGCTGGCCATTGGATGCAGCGCTCTATGTGCAGCACCAGGTCGGCGAACTCCTGGGCCTCGACCGCATGCGCGCCGCGGCGCGGGATCTGGAGCCGCGAGATCACTGGGACCGCCTCGCTCTCCAGCGCGTCGCAGACGACCTGCCGCGCCAGCAGAGCGAACTCGCCATTGCCGCAATCCGGCAATCCAAAAGCGCTAAGCCCGCCGGGATGAACCGGGCCTCCGCCCGGCAGCTGGTGGAAACCTGGATCTCGCCGCGCCGCGATCTTGCCGACCGGTTGACCCAGCCGATGGCGGCGTTTGAGCGACAGGGCGGCTGGTCGCTCGCCAAGCTGGTGCTTCTGGGCGACGCGGTGCGCGAGTTCGTCTATGCTTCGCGCGCTGAAGCATCGCCGGCTGCGCGGCAGTAGGAGTATCCGTCTTGGACCGCGAGCTGACGTTCCGCGACGCCGTCGAAACGGATGCGCCCGCCCTCGCCAAGATCGGGGTCGAGACCTTCGTTGAAACGTTCGGCCATCTCTATCCGCCGTCTGATCTCAAACGGTATCTCGACGAGACGTATGCTGAAGAGCAGATGGCGGCGGATCTACGCGATCCAGAGGTCGAGGTTCGCATTGCATTCTCCGGCAAGCGCATGCTGGCCTATTGCAAGATCGGGCCGTGCAAGCTGCCGTTCGATACCGGGCCGGAGCCGGCCCTCGAACTTCACCGCGTCTATGTCTACGAGCACGGCCAGGGCGTCGGCGTCGGGCGTATTCTGCTTTCCTGGGCGATCGAGCGGGCGCGCCAGCGCGGCGCCAAGAACCTCTTTCTTGGCGTGTGGGAGGCCAATACCCGCGCCATCGCCATGTACGAGAGCCGGGGCTTCGAGAAGGTAGGGGGCTACAAGTTCAAGGTCGGCGATACGCTGGATGACGAATTCATAATGCGACTGAAGCTCGCGTAACGCTGACTACACCGGGTTACGTCTTAACCTCGACCCGCAATCCTCCTAGATATCTGGCTGGGTCGGCGGAGCGAATCTTCCATGAACCTGGATATCAGCGGGCTGTTGGTTGATCCGGCGGCGTGGGCTGCGCTGGTTTCCCTGATCGTCATGGAAGTCGTGCTCGGCATCGACAACCTGATCTTTATCTCGATCCTCACCAACAAGCTGCCCGAAGCCCAGCGCGGCAAGGCGCGTCTGGTCGGTATCAGCCTTGCCCTGATCCTGCGCCTCGTCCTGCTCGGGGGAATTGCTTTCCTGGTCGGCCTGACCGCTCCCGTGTTCGATCTCGGCATCCATGGCCCGCCTGGAGAGCATGGCGAACCGGGGTTCGACACCGCCTTCTCCTGGCGCGACCTTATCCTCATCGCCGGCGGCCTTTTCCTGGTCTGGAAGGCCACTTCCGAAATCCATCACTCCATGGATCCGGAAGAGGACAAGAAGGAAGGCGCCCCGATCGCCGGGCGGGCGATGATGAATTTCGGCGGGGCCATCATCCAGATCCTGCTGCTCGATATCGTGTTCTCGATTGACTCCATTCTCACCGCCGTGGGGATGACCGATCACCTGCCCATCATGTTCGCAGCGGTGATCATTGCGGTATCGGTAATGATGCTGGCGTCGGGGCCATTGGCCCGCTTCATCAACGCCAACCCCACGGTGGTGATGCTGGCGCTAGGCTTCCTGCTGATGATTGGTATGGTGCTGATCGCGGACGGCTTTGGCATCCATGTGCCGAAAGGGTATGTCTACGCCGCGATGGCATTCTCGGCTTTTGTCGAAGGCCTGAACCTCGCCTCGCGGAAGAAAAAGGACAAGCGCGGGGACAAGCCGCCGGCGGGCGGCGTCCACTAGCGCAGGGACGAAAGCGCGGGGACTGGCATGCGTAAGAGTAGGGTCGGCGGACTGCTTCGCCTCATCGGGCTTGTTGCTCTGATGCTGGGCCTTGGCCTCACGGCTTCGGCGCAGCCAGCCAAAGCGCCTGCCGCGCAGCCTGCAGCAACCGTTCCCGCCACGCCAGCCGGCAAGGCCGAGGTCAAGATCGGGATGTACATCAACGACATCCAGTCAATTGACCTGCACGGCTATTCGTTTGTCGCCGACGTCTATGTCTGGTTCCGTGACAAGGATCCACAGATCGACCCGGGCGCCACGTTCGAATGGATGAACATGTTTGCCCCGGACGATCACGTCCAGACTGCGACCTACGACAAGCCACAACCCCAACCTGACGGCTCGGAATACGAAGTCTTCCGCCACCAGGGTCCGTTCGCCGCCAAGTTCTCGGTGAAGACCTTCCCGTTCGACGCTCACAACCTCACGATAGAGATCGAGGACAAGGCGTGGGACTCGACACGCCTTGTCTATGTGCCTGACGAAGTATCGATCAACCCATCGGTCGAACTGCCGGGCTTCATCATCGGCAAGCCGACGCTGACAGTGATCAACCGCCCCTACCCCACCGCCTTCGGCGACCTGTCCGAACCCAATCCAACGCCCTATTCTCGCGCCATCGTCTCGATTCCTATTTCCCGGCCGGTGATGTCGGGCATCACCAAGTCGCTGTTGCCGGTGTGGATCGTGGTGCTGGTCGCAGCCGCGGCGCTCCTGCTCAACCCCAGCCATGTGGAAGCTCGCGTTGGTCTTTCGATCACCGCGCTCCTGACGCTGGTCGCGCTCCAGCTTAGCGCGACGTCCGGCTTGCCGGATGTCGGCTACCTGCTGATGCTCGACCAGATCTACCTCGCGTCCTACGGCTTCGTGCTTCTGGTGGTGCTGTTGCTGATCCTCACGACCGTAAAGGAGGACAAGAGAGACATTCTCGCCGATGGCGCCGAAGCGCTGACCAAGGGCGGTCCGACCACGGCTTTCCTGTCCATCCTGCTCTATGCAGCGGTGATCGGCGTAATCCTGTTCCTGAACCTGGAATCCGTGCCGGGGCCGGCGCCGGCGATCACTGCCGCCGCCACGCCTTGACGGCGTCCAGACTCGGACGCGCCTCCACTAATCCCTGTTTCGCCCCAATTCGCGACGTAGCTCAGCCGCAATCCCCTGCGACAAGCTGATCATCGCGGGACCCGAGGCCCGGATCTTCGCGACAGGGGACTGGCCGTGAAGACTTCGATCCGCCTGCTTCTTTCCGCCTTCGCCGTCAGCTGCATAACGCTAGCGGCAGCCGGCGCGCCTCTCCCCTTCCTTTCCAACGCCGGCCAGCAACCGGCCTCGGCCATTTCTGAGTCGACCCTGCCGTTCGAAGCAAGCCTTGCCGGCTTGCAGCCCGACGGCCGCGCCGACCAGACGCGTCTCCAGTAGGCCCTTCCTCAAAACCGGAAACACTCCGATGAAACCCGTCCGCACCGCTCTCGCCGCAATCCTGGCGCTGGCAGTGGCGCCCGCGGCCTCGACCGCGTTCGCCAAAAGCCCGCCGACGCCGGCGATCCACTCCTACATCCTGCTCGACCGTACCGGCTCGATGGAGCCGCGCTGGACCGAGGCCCTTTCCTCGGTCAACGCCTACGCCAAGGAACTGGCGACACTCGATGGCGGACCGCGCGTCGATGCGGAAATCACCCTTGCCGCCTTCGATGCGCAGGACGGCATGCAGTTCGACGTGCTGCGCGATGACGTCGACGCACGTCGCTGGCGCAAGGTTACGTCCGACGAGGTCTCCCCGCGAGGCATGACGCCGCTCTACGACGCCATCGGCCGCATGGTCTCGCTGGCCGAGAAGGACAGGCCCGAAAAGGCCGTGATCGTCATTATGACCGACGGCGAGGAAAACTCGTCGACCGAGATGACCAAGAAGTCCGTCAAAGCCGCCCTCGACCGGGTGCGCGCCAAGGGATGGGAAGTCGTTTTCCTCGGCGCTGAATTCGCCAACTTCAACGACGCCGAAGGCGTCGGCCAGACTGCTTCGCGCAACATGGCCGTCACCAAGGACCAGCTGCAGGACTCGATGAGCCGCCTTGCGAAGAAGTCCAAGGACTTCGCAGCTGGCGCGGCGCCGACGGTCGAATGGAACGCGGATGATCGCGCCGCAGCCAAGGAAGACGACGTCAAGAAACAAACAGGCCAGCACTAGCCGTCAGAATCCGGGCGTGGGGACGCGCACGGAAGACCCGCTCTCCGCGACACGATCTCCCGGTTTGCGGGTCACGAGGCCGGCCGGCGGCGGCGCACACGATGCTGCGCCCTGCTGGCCGGTCCTTGGCTTCCGGGACGATTGATCCACGAGGGTTGAAATCTGCCGTGGCTTGAGCCCTTCTAGGCCCCTCCCCCTACGACAGATTCGGAACAACCGACATGCGTAGCGCCCTTCTCGCTGTCTTCGCCCTGAGTTTCGCCGCAGCCTGCCAGCCTCAGGGCCTGCAGATCGTCCAGCAGTCAAGGAATGCACCGGAAGGCGCCAAGCCGGCGCCCGCCAAGGAGGCTGCGGTTATTTCGTCCGGCTGCGATGCGCGCGTCACGCGTCCGTGGCCGATCAACGCCAAGGAAAACCTCGAGGCGGAGGCGATGGTCGCTGGTCCGACCTGCGCGACGGCGGTGGTGACATTGGTGGTGCGCGACAAGGCGCTGGCGCCGCTGCTCGCCTGGGCCGCGCCGACGCAGGACGTGTTCGGCCTCTATGATGCGAAAGACGCCGAGGCAATGAAGGGCGCGCTCAACGATTTTCTCGATCCGGATAGCAGCAGGCTCAAGACAAGCGCCGATCTGCCGCCCTGGACCAGGGGCAAGCGGGAACCAACGGTCCAGAATGCCGAGTTCCCCTTCCATCCGGACGAGGGCGTCGACCAGTCCGGCTACGAGGACATCCGCAAGGCAAAGATCCCGGTGTTCGCCTTCCCGCAAGGCCATGAGAGCCTTGCCGTCTACATCCTGCGCGATGGTCAGCTGGAATCTGTCGGCGTGCAGCAGTTTCCGGGCTGAGAGCCTAGAAGTCGGCGCACGCCGGACGATCGGTGCGCAAGACCGCGTCCTGCTTGAACTGCGCGATGTAGGCCTTGCGGATCGCTTCGATGTCCGCGGATGCAGCCAGACTGCCGTCATGGAAACGCACCAGCACGCGCGAGGGCTCGCGCTCGGTGATATGGCGCTGGTCGGAATACCAGAGGCCCTGTCCCTCAAGGATGGTATAGCCCTCCTTCCAGCGCGGCGTGACTTCGGTCTCCACGAAAGCCTGGAAGGCCTGCGGCGTCACCGGCCCCACGGGCGATGCCATGCCCAGGAACAGCATCGTCTCTACCATTGGCCGGCCGACCAGGCAGGCCCCCGAAGCCGGCGCCGGCGCATCCGAAACGCTGATGCAACCGGTCGTGGAGAGCAGCGCGAAAGAAGCAAAAAGAGAACGCATGATCGTCCCCGTGCTAGGAGCATGGGCTTAGCTTCTCCCCGGTCCCGGGCAAGTTAAGGTCAGGTCAGGCGCGCCAGGCATCAAGATCGCGACCCTGCCGCACAACGTCCACGATGATCACCGCGCCGTCTTCGATCTCGTAGAATATGATGTGGCTGCCATGCTCGTGACGGCGGAATTCGCGGAACGGGCGACCAACCTCGGGGAACCGTGCAAGCATCTCGAAGGTCTCATGGAGACCCAACAAGTAGTCTTGAGCTTGTCTCAGGCCGAATGTCTCGATGCCGTGACGATAGAGTTCATCGAGCGCGCGATCGGCTGCCCTTGTGAGCCGGTAACTCGGCCTTTTCATGCACGTCCCCCTCAACCTCGCGCATGATGTCGAGAACGGACCGCTCGCTCAAGCCAGATGCCCGCGCCGACCGGAGGCGCTTCAGCAGCTTCTCGTCTTCCGACAGCCTTTCCTGGTCGCGGCGCACGAGGTCGCGGATGTATTCGCTCTCGTTGTGATAGTCGCCCGCCTCGACCCGGGAGCGGATGAATCCCCGCATCTTGTCGGACATCGAAATGCTCATTGCGGCCATGTCACTGTGCTCTGCGATCCAATAATATTAGATAACATAAGATCAGAAAGCAGGCAATCCTGGCTCTGCGGCGCTGCCGTCCTCGCTTTCTTCACAAAACCCCTGTATTGCCGCGCCAAAACCAGCCCTCCCCCGGCCCGAAAAACCCATGCAACTGC
>DASZSI010000084.1:0-3402 GCA_035548775.1 Hyphomonadaceae bacterium | reverse complement strand
AGGCAATGCGGCGCGGTTCGTTTCGCCTGGAAACAAGGCAGGGTCCCACGATCGCCTGGGGGCCGTCTTCCGAGAAGCCAGACTTCCTTGCCGGGGCTCACATCCTCCCCGACACCACGCCGGCCATGCCGGCCTTAGCCCTGACACCTGGAAGCTTCGGTCGACTTCGCGGCCTCCCTCCATCAGGGCGAGGGCAGGATACGGCCGCTATCCGAGGTGTCGGATAAGTTTTCTGCATGCTCCGTGAAATCAGGGCGTTGGCTGCGCGAAGTGTAGGAAAGTCCTGGATGGCCGGTGAGCACGCCCTCGTGGTTCGACGGGCGCTTGCGATGCGGCGCATCGCAAGCTGCTCACCATGAGGGCTGCGAGGCAGACGTAAGCGGTGAGAGAGCCTCATGGGGAGCAGCCGCGAAGCGGCGACCGTCGAACCATGAGGGCGGGCTTACGGGCCGTCGATTGCATCGCGATTTGGGCGCCAGTTGGATGCGCGCCACAGCCAGGTGACTGTTCCGAACACAATCACGCCGAAGACGGTAAGGCCGATCAGCACGTAGTTGAACGTGAACTGGAAGGTCGGGAACTGAGTCCAGTTCACGATCAGCGTGGTGATCATCGTCAGGACCGACATCACGAGTCCGACGCGCGGCCGGTGCAGCAGGAACCAGTAGACGATGAGGTCGATCACGCAGATCGAATACCAGAACACCGGCGCCCAGACGGGTCCGGGGCCGTGATACCAGACATCGCCGTGCACGATGACCCAGCCGATATGGCTGACCGCGCCGAAGATGAAGCCCCACGCCAGCACGACGCGGAACCGGTCCGCCGCGTTCATCTCCGCAGCCCAGGCGTGTCCGAACTCCGGAAACAGCTTCATGCCAAGAGCTTCCTCAAGGCGGCGTAGTCCGCCTTGGAGTTGTGGCGCTTGTCCATCGGAATGGCCTTGAGCTGCACGATCTCGATATCGCCCAGCTTCGCCGCGCGCGCCTGAAGGGCCGCGAGGTCGAACTCCCCGGCCAACGCCAGCTTTGCCTTTCCGTCTCCGGCTAGCAGCGCCGCCTGGCTCACGCCTGGCCAGCTAAGCGCGGCTGTCTCGATTGCGAACGGGAACAGGCCGCCATGCGCCGCTTCGCGCCGGCCGAGCAGCCATAGCCTACCCTTGTCATCCATACGTGCCGCATCGCCCGTGCGGTGCCACAGCTTGCCGTCACGCCGCGACTTGGTGGACTTGTCGTCCTCGGGATTGAGATAGCCCTCGTTCACATGCGGCCCGGCGACGAACACTTCGTGGTCGCGGATATCGACCTCGATCTCCGGGATCGGCTTGCCCGCCAGCAGGCCCGCACCGCTTGCCATCGCTTCCCAGTCCCTATCCGCGATCTCTTTCAGCTCGACATGCGCAATCGGCTCTGCCTCGGTCGAGCCGTAGACGGCATGTACCGCCGCGCGCGGTGCGGCCTTGGCGATCGAATGCAACAGATTCGGAAACACCGGCCCGCCGCCGGTGAACACGGCGCTGAGCTGCGACATAGGCGGCGCGCCTTCCGCGATGCGGCCGCACACAGCGGGCGGCGCGACGATGCGGTTAACGCGATGCTCTTCCATTTGCTTGCGCAGCCGCGCGCCGTTGAGCTGGGCCGGGCGTGTCAGCTTGCCTGCGGGGATGACGCTCGCTGCTCCTGCCGCGAGATTGGAAAGAATGAACACCGGCAGGGAGATCAGGTCCACGTCCTGCGGCGTTGTCTGGCGCAGCTTCTCCAGCAGCGCGTGCTGCAGCATCAGGAAGTCCGACGACCGCACGATACCTTTGGGTCTGCCTGTCGAGCCCGAGGTGAAGGTGATCAGGGCGGGCGCGCTGCCCGGTAGATGGGCGAGGATGTCCCGGCCCGGTTCGTCGCCGCGCGGATTGGGCAGCAGCTTCAGCGCACGCGTTTCAGGAAAAGCAAAACGCAGGATGCCGCCGATGCCGGCTGTCACCATCGCCTTTGGCCTTACCGCCTGGATCGCGAGGCGCAGGCCCTTGATGCCCGCAGCCGGCTCCGGAAACATCGCGACCGCGCCCAGCCGGAAGACGGCGAGCAGCGTCTCGTACAACTCCACCGATACGCCGCGCGCAATCAGGATCACGTCGCCCGCGTTGATGCCCGAGCACTCATAGGTGTGCGCCCGCGAGGCCGAGGCCTTGGACAGTTCGGCATAGCTCACGACGCGACCGTCAGGCGTGATCAGCGCCGGCGCATCGGGCCGCGCCTCGACCTGCTTCAGGAAGGCTTCGACCAGGTTCAAAGCCGGCCGCCCCACATCGCATAGCGGCGGAATACCTTGCCGCCCGTATTGTCGCTATGCCGCGCCGACAGGTTGGTCTCGTGCATCAGCGCGTGGATTACCTCGGCAAAGCCGCGCTTCTTCGCGCGCTCATGGAAGGCATTGGCCAGCATCGAGCCGCCGCCTTTCACCTTGGAGGCATAGGTCTTGAGGATCACGGAGTTGGGCTTTGGCCCTTCAACGAGGTTCGGCAGGGCGAACAGGAAAGCCTTGAGGTCGCCCGCCTCGTCCTCGGCCAGCAACACCAGCTCGGGGTCAATCGCTTTCAGGACAGGCCGATAGCTGGCGAGGAATTCCTCCTGCGAGATCGGCACGTAGAAATGGTTCGAGGCGAACTGTTCCAGCGACAAGGCGTGGATGCGGATTAGTTCCTGTTCCGCATGTGTCGGATCGAAATTGCGCAGGCGGATGCCGGGCGGCGGCGCAGATGGGCTAGGCGGAATGTCAGCGGAGCGCACGGAGGAAATCCAGCGTGAGACGATCTGCAAGCCGGACCGTTCGAACGCATCGACATAGTGCGCGGGATTGGCCGGCTCCATCAGGAAAGGCGGGCGACCATCGCTTTCGACGACAAGCCGGTGCTTGCCCCAGGTATTGCCGTCCATCGGGCCCATCACGGCCTCGAAGCCATCCTGCTTCAGGATCATCATCGCATCACGGATAAGGCCGGCGCCGGCATCCGCCGTCTCGCACTGGAACTGGCCGAGCGCTGCCGTGCGCGCGCCATCGAGCGAGGGCGCTTCGCGGTAGATAGCGAGGCTGGCGCCGGGCGCGCCAAGAGACTGCGGCGCGCTCATCTCGGGGCCATCGTGAGGCTTGCGAGTCCGAGGGCCATGCTCAGTCCTCCCAACATCATCCAGGGGCGCTGGATGTTTCGCATGCGCAGGTACAGTCCCGCAGCCGCCACGGCGACGATGCCTGCAAGGCCGATCAGGGTGAACCGCAAGGTGGCGTCATTGAGGCCGGGGACCCACAAGGTCCGCACCGACATCGCGGCCCACCCGAGCAAAGTAACCGTGACAACCAGCAGGAAGCTTTTCGAGAACCGCGCAACAATGCCGGCCGCCAATGCCGCGA
>DASZSI010000083.1:0-9795 GCA_035548775.1 Hyphomonadaceae bacterium | reverse complement strand
AGGACTGCTGTCGTCCCGGAGCGCCCTACGGCGTCTCCGGAATGATCGCTTCCGGCGTTAGTTCGGCTTTCACCTCGGGCTCTTCTCGCAGGGCGAAGAGGTGCTTCGACAGAAGGGGCAACAACCCCAGCGCGCCGAGGCCCGCCGCCCACGCGACGGTGGTCCGCACGCCGATCACCTCGGCAATCAGACCAGCGCCGAGGATCGAGATCGTCATCGCAATACCGGCGACCACCTGGCTGAAGCCGTTGGCGCGCGCGATCTCGTGTTCCGGCAACAGCTTTTGCGACAGGGACGTGGCCAGGATCGTGAAGATCATGAAGCCGGCATCGCCCAGCAATTGCTGGAACACCATGAACAAGGGCGCCCACGGACCCGAGTAGGCCGCGGGGATCAGCATCAGCATTCCGCCAAGCGCAATGGCGAAACCCGTGACAAGAGCCGGGCCAAAGCCGATGCGCTGCGCCAGCGGCCTTGCCGTGACCGATCCGACAAGGGCGCTGATGCCGCCAACCGAGATGATCGCGCCCATGGCGGACGGCGTAAGGCCAACCACCTTGAGCATGAAGATCGTGTAGAGCGCGCCGAAGGCGCCGGCTGTCAGGTAGAAGACAAAAACCGACAGGTTGGTCGCGATCAGCGGCTTGTGCTTCCCGATCGCCTTGAGGCCAATCACGAAGTCGTCGTGCAGCGTCCTCAGCGGATGCGCTTTTTCGGATGCTTCCGCTGTCGCCAGTTCCGAGGGTTGACCGGCTTCCTTGGGCACTCGGAACAGCCAGAACGCCGACCACAGGAAGGTCATCGCGTCAGCGATCACTGCAAAGGGCGCCGTCAGAGCGTCGATCAGCACGCCCGCCGCGCCCGGTCCCATCAGTTCGGCGAGGGATTCGGTCGATTGCAGCCGGGAATTAGCCTCGACCAGATCGTCCTTGCCGACAACCCTGGGAAGGATCGAGACATCGGCGTTGGCAAAGAGGGCGCTGGCCAGGCCCGATACCGCCGCGAGTGCGCACAGCAAGGGAAAGCTGAGCGCATGGAAATACCAGGCAAGCGGCACAGTCATTACGGCGAGGAAACGCACGATATCGAGCGCAACCATCAGGCGCAGCTTGTTGGCGCGCTCGACATAACCGCCGCCGAACAGGCCGGCGAGGATCGTGGGCGCAAGGCTCAAGGCCGCAAGGATCGCGGCCTCTCCGGGGCCGGCCGACAGAACGGCGACCGCGATGATCGGCAAGGCCGTCCGCGTGATGCGGTTGCCGAAGGCCGAAAGGATCTGGGCGGACCAGAGCCGGTTGAAATTGGCGTTGCGCCACAAGGGCGAGGAACGCCTCAAAAATCCGAACATTTGAAGAGCTTCCGAATGGCTTGGCCTCTAGTTGAGGCCGAGGTCGTGGGGATCGGTGAGGACCCGGGCGACCGCCATGGCGTGTCGCGGGATCAGGCGGCCGGGCTGAAACCCGGCGCGGAGCTAGCGGTAACGACCCTCATAGGCGCTCTCTCGACAACGAAGCGGGCGAGCTTGTGATCCTGTTCCGATCCCAAGTCAATCCGCCGGAACCCACATCGCTGCCCGCCCGTTGCATCGAAGACACCCTTACAAGCAGGAGCGAATGGCCATGGGCGAGGTGAAGAAGACCGAAAAGCATCCCGAAGACCAGCTGTGGCACGAGTTGAAGCATACCCGCGCCGGCATGATGGGCATCGAAGGCTCGCACAGCCACATGCAGCCGATGGCGCACATGATCGACCGCGAGGGCCAGCGGCTGTGGTTTTTCACCTCGAAATCAGGCGACCTGTTCCGGGAGATGGGCGGCGGACATCACGCTCACTTCTGCCTCATCAACAAGGACCAGAATTTCCACGCATGCCTGATGGGCGACCTGCACGAGAATCGCGACCCGGCGAAGGTGGAGGAATACTGGAGCGACATGGTCGCGGCCTGGTTCAAGGGCAAGGACGATCCGGACATGGCGCTGCTGGAGTTCGACCTGCTCGATGCCGCGATCTGGGCTTCGACGCGTAACCCGATCAAGCTGGCGTTCGAAGTGCAGCACGCCGCGCATTCAAATGACGAGCCCGACATCGGCTCGCGGGTGCATGTCGATTTCAAGACCGGGAGCGCTGAAAGCGGGAAGCGGGTCTAGCTCAATGACGAACGGGCGCGGCAGGCGGTGATTGCAGCCTCGGCAAAGCGTTCGTTGGTGCGGCGGATGACGTTCTCGCGGGTGTCGGGCGACACCCAGGGCAAGACCCACGCATTGAAGCCGAAGGTGGCGTCGAGCGAGCAACGCGTCCAGGCCAGGCCATAGACGGACCACCAGCTGGACGCCGGCGCGCGTTGCACCTCGAAGGCGTCAGCTATCGCGTCCAGGAGGTGCTGGTCGTGGCTGAACATCTGGAGGGAGGCGCCGGGGACGGCGGCGCACGTCTTGCCGTGCGCGAGCCAGTCGTCGACTGCGCGCCGGGCGACTGCTTCCGCCTGGTCCAGCGCCCGCGTCACGCAAGCCCCTCCCGACCGATCGAATAGAAACGCTCCTTGCGCTGGGCGCGAAGCTCGTCGGCGGTCATGCCGGTAAGCGAATTGAGCGCTTCCTCGATCGCATCGCCCACTTCCTCGATCGCCAGCTTGGGATCGCGATGGGCGCCGCCTACCGGCTCGGGCACTACGCCGTCGACGATCTTGAACTTCTCGAGGTCCTGCGCCGTGATCTTCATCGCCTCGGCGGTGTCTTTCGCGCGCTTGGCGTCATGGAACAGGATGGAGGCGGCGCCTTCGGGCGAGATCACCGAATAGACCGCGTGCTCCATCATCAGCACCTTATTGCCCGACGCGAGCGCGACCGCGCCGCCCGAGCCGCCCTCGCCCACGATGACCGACACCATCGGCGTGTCGAGCGTGAGACAGGCTTCGATGGCGCGAGCCAGTGCTTCGGCTTGCCCGCGTTCCTCGCCGCCCTTGCCGGGGAAGGCGCCCGAGGTGTCGACCAGCGCAATGACGGGCAGACCGAAACGGCCGGCCAGCTCGATGAGGCGCACGGCCTTGCGGTAACCTTCCGGCTTGCCCATGCCGAAATTGTGCTTGAGGCGAGTCTGGGTGTCGCGGCCCTTTTCATGACCGATGACAACCACGGACTTGCCCCGGAAACGCGCGAGGCCGCCAAGGATGGCGTCGTCGTTCATGAACTTGCGGTCGCCGGCGAGCTCGACGAACTCGTCGAAAAGGCCAGAGACATAGTCGAGGAAGTGCGGCCGGTCGGGGTGGCGGGCGACCTGCGTCTTCTGCCAGGCGTTGAGGTGAGAGTAGATCTGCTCGAGCTGCTTGCCGGCCTTCTCGCGCAGGCGCGTAACTTCGTCCTCGACGGTTTCCCCGCCCGTCGCTTCCAGCTCGGCGATCTTCTTTTCGAGATCTGCCAGCGGCTTTTCAAAGTCGAGATAGGTGGAAAGGGCCATGGGAAAGGCTCCGCGATTCGATGGGCGGAGATAGCGCCGGGACCCTATCCGGTCAAATTCGCGTGGCAGGAGGGTGGGTTCCTAGGTCCTGGCGTCTTCCAGCATCATGGCCGCGCCCTTTTCAGCGATCATCAGCGTTGGGGAGTTGGTGTTGCCGGAGGTGATGCGCGGCATCACCGAAGCGTCAATGACCCGGAGGCGTTCGACGCCCAGCACACGCAGGCGCGGATCGACCACGGCCATGCGATCGGTTGGTTGCCCCATGCGCGCGGTGCCGACGGGATGGAAGATGGTCGTGCCGATGTCGCCGGCAGCCTTGCGGAGATCGGCGTCGGACGTGAGCTGGGCGCCGGGAAGGTATTCTTCCGGCGAGTAACGCTTGAGCGCGGGCTGGCTGACGATCTTGCGGACGAGGCGGATGGATTCGACGGCCGTCTCGCGGTCGCCTTCGGTGGCAAGATAGTTGGGCTGGATCGCGGGAGCGGTTTCTGGGTCCGGCGATTTGGCGTGGATCGTTCCACGGCTTTCAGGGCGAAGGTTGCAGACGCTCACCGTGAATGCGGGGAAGGCGTGCATCGGCTCGCCGAACTTGGGCAGCGACAAGGGCTGGACGTGGAACTGCACGTTGGGAGTCGCATGGCGCGAACTGGTCCTCGCGAAGGCGCCCATCTGCGAAGGCGCCATCGTCATCGGGCCACGGCGGCGAAGAGCGTAGTCGGCGGCCATCACGGGTCGCATCAGCCAGTTGGCGTATTGCTCGTTGAGCGTGGGCACGCCAGAGACCTTGAAGATCGGACGCAGCTGGAGATGGTCCTGGAGATTTTCGCCGACGCCCGGGAGATCGTGGACCACGGGAAGACCCAGCGACCTGATGCGGTCGCCCTGGCCCACGCCGGATAGCTCGAGCAGCTTTGGCGTCTGCACGGCGCCGGTGCAGAGGATGACCTCGCCCGACGCGCGCGACACATGATGATTCACGTCGTGGCGACCTTCCTTGAACCAGGCGACGCCGAGGGCGCGATTGTTCTGGATCACGATGTTTTCGACGAACACCTTCGTTTCGACGCGGAGGTTGGGGCGTTTGAGAACCGGCTTGAGGAAGCCCCGCGCGGCGGACCAGCGGCGGCCGGTTTTCTGGTTCACCTGGAAATAGCCCACGCCGAAATTGTCGCCGGTGTTGAAATCTGCGACATGCGGGATGCCCGCCTGGTCGGCCGCTTCGGCGAAGGCTTCGAGGATCTGCCAGCGCATGCGCGGGTGTTCGACGCGCCATTCGCCACCCTGCCCGTGATGTTCGCCGCCGGAAACGTGGTCCTGGTGCTTGAGGAAGAGCGGTTTCACATCGTCCCAGCCCCAGCCGGTGAGACCGAGCTGGCGCCAGCCGTCATAGTCCGCGGCTTGCCCGCGCATGTAGATCATCGCGTTGATGGCCGAGGATCCGCCTAGCACTTTGCCGCGTGGGTAGTTGAGCGCGCGGCCGTTGAGGCCGGGGACGGGATCGGTCTCGAACATCCAATCCGAACGCGGATTGCCGATGGCGAAGAGATAGCCGACGGGAATGTGGAACCAGATCCAGTCGTCCTTGCCGCCAGCTTCGAGGAGGAGCACGCGCGTCTTGGGATCGGCGGAAAGGCGGTTGGCCAAGAGACAGCCCGCCGTGCCGGCGCCGACGATGATGTAGTCGTAGCTATCGCTCATTTGCGCAGTAGGCAGTGGGCTGCAAGCAGTAGGCAATACGATTCGCGCGACCGGCGCCCTGGCCGCTGCTGACTGCCCATTGCCGATTGCCTAGCGAACATTCGAATACATGAATGTGCCGCAGAGGGCGGTGTCGTCCTTGGGCGGCCACCGGTCACCCTGGAACGCGGCGAGTTGGAGATCCTCGGCGCCGGGGCTTTTCAGCGTGTAGGTCGCGATGAAGGAGGTCTTCGCGCAGAAGCCGCCATTGGGCGATTTCGGCGGTATGGTTTCGATGTCGACCGAGTACATCACGATCTTTTCAGGGTCGATCATCGCGCCGGAGGGATCGGGGAAGATGTCGGCCCACTTTACGTGATTGTCGTCGCCGCCCTGCGTTGCGGCCCCGGGCTCGAGCGTGGTCTCAAGCGTGTAGCCATTGCCGAACGCGAAGGTGGCGCCGGATGGCAGGTTTTCCGATTTCTGCGGCGTCTCGGTGAGGGTGAGCTTGCCCGGCGTGAAGGCCATGGCGGTCCTGGAAGTCGCTTCGTAGGTGCGGGGCGGGCCCACGGGCGCTGGCTTGAACGGGATGGTTGGATCGTCCTGGCCGAGTTCCTCCCGCGTGGGCCCCTTTGCCTGGTCAGCGGGTTTTGCCGCCGGCTGGCAGGCGGCAAGTGAGGCGGCGGCAAGAACGGCAAGCGCGTTACGCATTGGAAATCTCCAGCTCGGCAAGGCTAGCCTGCTGTGACGATTTGATGAAGCCCCGTGCAGGATTCTCGGGGCTTGTGTGACCACGGCAAATCTGAGAACTGGCCGTAGCGCTTTTGCGAAGTGGAGGATGGCATGCGGCGGATTCTGGTTGGCCTGGGCCTTGCGCTTGCGACGCTCGCTGCGTGTCAGCAGATGGGGCCTGCTGCAGGACCGGCGCCTGCGCCGTTCGGACAGCGCAACGCAATCATCTTTGTGGGCGACGGACTGCGATACGCATCGGTGAACCCGCAGGATGGACCGGCGCTCTATGCCCTCAAGACCGAAGGCGTCGACTTTGCCAACAGCCACTCGCTCTTCCCGACAATTACGACCGTCAATGCCTCGGCCATCGCAACCGGCCACTACATCGGCGACACGGGCGACTTCGGCAACGCCCTGCTGAACGAGAAGGGCCAGATCGTCCAATTGGAGGATGACAGCGTGCTGCGGGCGATGAACGCCAGCTATGGCGGCAACTATCTCAATGAGAGGAGCCTGCTTGCCGCGGCTCGCGCGAAGGGCTTCCAGACGGCGGTGATCGGCAAGACCGGTCCGGCGGCGATCCAGGACGTGACGCAGGTTGGCGGCGGAGGACCGGGCATCATCGTCGACGAAGCGACGGGTCGGATGCGGGACGGGCAGCCCGCAGGCGTAACCCTGCCGCCGGATATCCAGCAGGCGATTGCGGCAGCCGGCATTCCACCCTCGCCCCCCGGTCGGACTTCGGGCAAGGCAAGCATCGGACAGGTCGACTGGCTGGCGCGCGTGGCAACCGAAGCGGTGATCCCGCAGTTCAAGAAGAACAACAGGCCATTCGTGATGCTGTTCTGGTCGCCCGATCCGGACATCACCCAGCACGGACAAAGCGACGGGCGCGGCACGCTGCAGCCCGGCATCAATGGCCCTTCGTCGAAGGAGGCGATCCACAATGCGTCGAACGCACTCCAGAGGATCCGCGATGCGCTGAAGGCGCAAGGTTTGGATCAGACAACCGATATCTTCGTCACCGCCGATCACGGCTTTTCAACGGTGACGCGCGACGGCGCGATGAGTTCTTCGCTTGCCCTGCCCTACACCAAGCCGCAAGGCGTTCAGATGCCGACCGGGTTCGCCGCGATCGACATGGCGAAAGCGTTGAACCTGCCCCTGTGGAAGGCGGATGGGACGCCCTGGCCGATGTCCGGACCACAACCCACCTCCGCCAACGGCCTGATCGGCGCCGATCCGAAAACACCGCAGATGGTGATCGTGGCGAACGGCGGCGCCGAACTGATCTATCTGCCCGATCCGGCGACTCGAAAGGAGATGGCGGGCAAGGTCGTGGCGCACCTGGCGCAACAGGACTACACGGGCGCCATCTTTGTCGACGAGGGCAAGTACGGCAAGCTGCCGGGCGCGCTAGGCCTTGCCGACGTGCGGCTGGTGGGATCGGCCAAGACAGTGCGGCCGGACATCTTCATCAGCTACCGCACACATCTCGACGGTTGCGAGACGGAGCTTTGCAGCATCCTTGTGACGGACTCTGGCTATGAGGTCGGCCAGGGCACGCATGGCAGCCTGGGGCGCGGAGAGACGCGCAATTTCATGGCGGCCATCGGTCCCGACTTCAAAGAGAAGTTCGTCAACACCGCGCCGATCAGCAATGCCGATATCGCCCCGACGCTGGCGCATATCCTGGGAATCGACCTGGGCGGCGTGGGCAAGCTGAAGGGCCGCGTCATCACCGAGGCGCTGAAAGGCGGGTCCGACGTCAAGCCGACGTCGGAGACCAAGAAGGCGACGCCTGCGGCGAACGGCTTTGCCACCATTCTCAACCTGCAGAAGGTCGGAGACGCGGAGTATTTCGACGCGGCCGGCAGCGAGGGGCGCGCGGTAGGCGTGAAGCCCTAAGCGGCCATGCGCTGGGGCATCGCGACAGGGACGTCGAGGATCGAGAGAAGCGCACGGACTTCCGAACGGCCGGCGAGCTCGCTCATGGTGAGGCGTCCTTCGGCGGGTTCGTCGAACACGGTGCGACCTTCGAGGGCCAGCGCGCGATGAGCCACGCGATCACGGAGCCGCCACACGGCTTCGAAGCCAGCCTCGCGAGAGAGTTCCTCGACGCGGTCGGTGACCGTGAAGCCGATCTTGGTCGGAAGGGCGGCGACGCGGTTCATCACGACGTGCCAGCGCTGAACCGGCAGACCGGCGCGGCGGCGATCGAAGCGGACTGTCTCGATCATCTCGCGGTAGTTGATCTTGGGCGCGGCCATCGAGCCGGCCGGAGCAAACAGGCCGTGCATGTCGGCCGGCGATTCATTCATCGGCGTCAGGATGACGTCGGCGAGCAGGTGGGCTTCGTAGACATCGACCAGGTTGCCCGACGAGGTGTCGATGATCATCAGGTCATAGCCATCGAGGCGGGCCATGCGGACCAGCGGCTCGAGACGGCCGGTGTGTTTCGGCCCGGCGTTCTTGTGTTTCTTGCTGTCGTCCAGGTCCATGAGCATGACGTGGTCGGGGCTAGCCAGCTTGGCGGCCCGGCGGAGTGTCAGAAAACTGGACAGGTTTCGCGTGTTGCGGTCGAGGTCGAGGCTGGCGACCCGGAGGCCATCCTTAACGGCGGCGACGCCGAGGAGAGAAGCCACCGTCGTCTTGCCGGTGCCGCCCTTGAACCCGCTGATCGTAACGACTTGCATCGAAGTCTCCATCACGCTGCGGGATCGGGGAGGCGCTTAACCTTTAGCGGCCGCGCCGCCTTCCCACGCGCCTCCCGCTTCAATTCGTGTGCCAGACGAGTCCCGATGCGGAAAATGCTCGTCCTGTCAGGCGCTTTGCGGTACTTGCCCTTACGCGTAGGGCCCCCGATTATGGCGCAGTGCAGCGCCGCGGGACGCCCGCAAGGAGATTTACCTTATGGCTACGATCGCCCTGGTGGATGACGACGAAAACATCGTCGAATCCCTGAAAGCCTTCTTCGAGGCGGAAGGTTACCAGGTCCGGGCCTATCATGACGGCGCCGCGGCCTTCGCCGGGTTGTCCGAAACACCCCCCGACATCGCGATCCTGGACGTGAAGATGCCGAAAATGGACGGCATGGAACTGCTGCGGAAGCTGCGCCAGACCTCCAACCTGCCCGCGATCTTCCTGACGTCGAAGGACGACGAGATCGATGAAGTGGTCGGCTTCAACATCGGGGCGGACGATTTCATCCGTAAACCCTGCTCGACGCGCCTGCTGGCGGAGCGGGTAAAGGCGATCCTGCGCCGGTCGCGCGGGACGCCAGTCACGCCCGAGGACGGCGACAAGAAGCCGATCGTGCGCGGTCGCCTGACGCTCGATCCCAACCGGCACGCTTGCCAGTGGGATGGCAAGGTGGTGCGGCTTACGGTTACCGAGTTCCTGATCCTGCAGGCGCTGGCGACGCGGCCCGGCTATGTGAAGAGCCGCGACCAGCTGATGGATGCGGCCTACGACGATCAGGTCTATGTCGACGACCGCACCATCGACAGCCACATCAAGCGGCTGCGCAAGAAGTTCCGCGACCTCGACGACAATTTCGACTCGATCGAGACGCTGTACGGCGTGGGGTATCGCTATAAGGAAGCCTGACACCGTTGGGCGAGAGAGGGCGGGCGCACGCACGGTCCACCGGCCGGCGCGCTCGCTGTGGACGTCGCCGATCGCGCGGCTGATCCTGGCGTCGAACCTTGCGGGACTCATCATCCTGATCGCCGGCGCGCTGATTCTCAACGAGGTGCGCTCGACGCTGGTGAAGGCGCGGCGCGAGAGCCTGGCGGAGCAGACCAACACCATCGCCTCCACCATCATCCAGCTGGCGACCGCCGGCGAGCCGCGGCCGCACATGATCGATTCCGAAGTGCGCGGCTTCCTGAAGCGGCAGCGGTTCGCCAAGAGCTCGCGCATCCGGGTGTT
>DASZSI010000082.1:0-2059 GCA_035548775.1 Hyphomonadaceae bacterium | reverse complement strand
GGTTTCGACGACCTGCGACACTTGGCGTGCGGGGGATCGTCACGGATGCCGGGGGTAAGGTGCTGCTGCTCCGTCACACCTACACGCCGGGCTGGCACTTCCCTGGCGGGGGTGTCGAGCGCGGCGAGACCTGCGCCGAGGCCCTGCGCCGTGAGCTGGTCGAAGAGGCAGGCATCGAGACATCGCCGGGCGGCCTCAAACTTGTCTCCGTTCATGCCAACCACGCCTTTTTCCCGAACGATCATGTGCTGGTGTTCCGGGTGGCGGAGTGGCGCCAGGTCGAGCCAACCCAGCGCGGCGAAATCGCGGAAATCCGATTCGTCGATCCCAGCTCGCCTCCGCCCGATATTTCAGCGGGCACCGGCCGTCGGCTGGGCGAAATCTTCGGGGGAAGCCCCCTCAGCGACCTTTGGTGAAACCAACGAGCCTCAATCAACAGCTCGTCCTGAATTGCGCCATTGATTTGCAGTAATGTTTGGTCATCACTGCCGCCGCAGTGGAGGACTCAATGCGCCTGGCCCAGACCGTCCCGCTCTTCTTCGCGGCCGCGATTGCCGCCGGATGCGGGGCGGCCGATCCTACAGTCAAACAGGCCACCGGCAGGCCGCTCGAAGGCGACGCCACGCTGATCGCCGCCGCGCAGAAACTCAGCGATGCGGTCGGAGGCTGCGGCAAGCTGGGGGAGACACCGCCTCAGTCCAAGGTTGTCGGCCTCGACAAGGCGTCGATCGTGATGCTGGCCTGCAACCAGAGCTCGTACGCATACACCTATCGGCTCTTCGCGGTGCGCGCCGGACAGGCGCCCGTGCTGCTGTCCGTTCCCGACTACGACGCAACCGGATGGTTCGCCAGCGACCAAGCCGCGATGGCGGAGATCGACGCCGGCGCGGGTGTGCTTACCACATCGCGCCGCAACTCGGACAAAGGCGAGTGCGGATCCGAAGGCCGCTATCAATGGGACGGCGCGCACTTCACCGTGCAGGAGATGCACTATCAGGACTGCGCCGCCAAAACAAAATCCGGCCCACCCTTCCCGGTAATCTGGCCAGTGCAAACAGGTGGTGAGCTCGATCCCAACGGGCCAACACCGGCGCCGTAGCCCTCTCGACACGACATCGAACTCTCGCTAGCCAGCGCCTCCCAGCACGAACGAAGGAGGCAGCCATGACTAAGCATCGCAAATTCGACGACATGCCGTCCTTTCGAGACCATGTCGAAACGTCGCAAGGGCTTTGCGTCTGAGACGCACGTCAAGCGCGGCTATCGTTGCATCAAAGGCAGCGAGATCGAACTGGTCGAGAAGCTCGGCCGCAACGACCCATGCCCGTGCGGTTCAGGACGCAGGTTTCAAGAAATGCTGCATGAATTCGGGCCGATATGACGGCTCGAACCGTGGAGAGTATTTTTAGATAGCCGAACAAAAAGGGCGGCCCTCGGGCCGCCCCTCTCATTTCTGATTTCGAAGAACCTATTCGACCGGTTCTTCCTCGGTCTTTTCCTTGGCCGTCGGCTTCGGATCGGCCACGAACTTGAACGACAGCTTGTCGGGGTCGTTCTTGTCGACGTCGATCTTCACCCCGCCGCCCTTCTGCAGCGAGCCGAACAACAGCTCGTCCGCCATCGGCTTCTTGACGTGCTCCTGGATCAGGCGGCCCAGCGGACGGGCGCCGAACGCCTCGTCATAGCCGCGCGTGGCCAGCCACTTCCGGGCCTTTGGCGTAAGAGCGATGGTGACGTTCCGGTCCGCCAGCTGGCTTTCCAGCTGCAGGATGAATTTGTCGACCACCATCTCGATGATCTCCTGGCTGAGACCCGCGAAGGCGATGTTGGCGTCGAGACGGTTGCGGAATTCGGGGGTGAACAGGCGCTTGATTGCCTCTTCGTCCTCGCCTTCCCGCTTGCCGCGCCCGAAGCCGATGGCTTCTTTTGCGGCGTCCGATGCGCCGGCGTTTGTGGTCATGATCAGGATCACGTTCCGGAAATCGACCTTCTTGCCGTTGGCGTCAGTCAGCGTGCCGTTGTCCATCACCTGCAGCAGGATATTGAACAGGTCCGGGTG